>DATMKU010000299.1:0-26129 GCA_035570935.1 Allostellaceae bacterium | reverse complement strand
TCAGCTTCGCCGGGAAGAAGCATTGGCTCTGGCGTGCCGTCGACCAGGACGGCTTCGTTCTTGATGTTCTCGTCCAGAGCCGGCGCGACAAGGAGGCCGCCAAACGCCTGTTCCGCAAGCTCCTCAAGAAGCAGGGTCGAGCCCCTCGTGTGCTCATCACCGACAAGCTGAAGAGCTACGCCGCTGCCAAGCGGGAGATCATGCCCGGGGTCGAGCATCGTCAGCACAAGGGCCTCAATAACCGGGCCGAAAACTCCCATCAACCGACCCGACGACGAGAGCGGATCATGAAGCGGTTCAAGTCGCCGCGGCAGGTTCAACGCTTCCTCTCCATCCATGACCAGGTCGCCAACGCTTTCCCCCGCCGCCGAGGCCACGACACTGCCGCAAGCCTCCGGTCCGACCGCACCCAGGCCTTCGCCACCTGGGCCGACGTCACCGGCGTCGCCATGGCTGCATAATTACACGCAACGCTCAGTCCATCGCGCTTTCCGTCAATCTGCGGATCCCAAGTTGGCGGTGCCGGGCCGGCTTCAGTCGGGACAACTCGATGTCGGTTTCTTTTACTCGACCGAGACCGCCAGCGCGAAGATTCCCGCGGTGCCGTTGCCGGCGGAGATCACCCCGAGGGCGGTCTACACCGCAACGGTCCTGCGGGGCGCGCCAAACCCGCAAGGTGCGGTCGGCTTTGTCAGCTTTTTGCTCGGTCCGCAGGGCAAGACCGTGATGACCGAAAATGGGCTCGACGTTGAAAAACCGGTTCTTGCCGGAACCATGACCGCTGTGCCATCGCAGATCCGCGCGCTTGTCGATCGGACCAAGTGACGCGCCGCGTCCCGGCGCCACTGCCGTGGCTCGCGGGCCTGCTGGCGATCTATCTTGTGGCGCCGCTAGCGGCAGGCATTCAGCAGGTCTGGTTTGCCGATTGGCGCTCGCTCGATTTCGCTTCGCTTGGCTGCGCCAGCGCCATCTCGCTCGGCAGCGCGACTGCGGCGACCGCGCTCATCGCGCTCGGCGGCATCCCGCTCGGCTATCTGCTTGCAAGGCTGCCGGGGCGAGCGATGGCGATCGTCGGCTTTCTGGTGCAGTTGCCGCTGGCCTTGCCGCCGCTGACGAGCGGCATTCTGCTATTGTTTCTAGTCGGCTATGACGGTTGGCTTGGTCGCCTGTCCGGCGGCGCGCTGACCGACTCGTTCATCGGCATCGTGCTCTCCGAAGTCTTTGTCGCCGCACCCTTTCTGATCATTGCGGCGCGATCGTCCTTTGCCGCGATGGATCCAGTGCTCGAAGGCGTCGCCGCCACGCTCGGACGCGGGCCGATCGAGACGTTCTTTCGCGTCAGCCTGCCGATCGCTCGACCGGCGATCGCCTCTGGGCTGTTGCTGTCGTGGTTGCGCGCTTTTGGCGAGTTTGGCGCGACGGTCATGGTGGCTTATCACCCGTATTCGCTGCCGGTTTACACCTACGTGGCTTTTGGCGCGCAGGGCCTGCCGGCGATGCTGCCGATCCTGCTGCCAACCCTGCTCCTGGCGGTATTGGCGCTGGCGCTGAGCCAAGCCCTTGCCCGCGGTCGGGGGCCATCGGCTGCAGCCAGCTTGAGGTCATCCACGAAAGCCGCCGCCAATTCTCCTCGCGCGGCGCCTGTCTGGCCGGCGGAGAGCAAGCCGGGGCTGACCCTGAGCCTGTCGAAGCGCCTCGGCGATTTCCGGCTCGTGCTCGATTGGGCGCCACATTCGCGTCGGCTGGCGATGCTCGGTCCCTCCGGTTCGGGAAAGTCGCTGACCTTGCGCCTGATTGCCGGTCTCGACGAGGCCGATCGGGCGTCGATCACCGTCGGCGGAAAGGTATTAACGCATTTCGCCGCCGCCGAGCGGGAGGTCGCTTATGTCCCCCAGAATTATGGGCTCTTTCCGCATCTGACGGTGGCCGAGCAACTGCACTTCCCACGCGCCGCCGATCCCGCCGCTGCCCGGCGCTGGATCGAGCGTCTCGGTCTTGCCGGTCTCGAACAGCGCTATCCGGACGAATTGTCGCTCGGCCAGCAGCAGCGCGTCGCGTTGGCGCGAGCATTAGTACGTCCGGCACGCCTCTTGTTGCTCGACGAACCGTTTTCTGCGCTCGACGCGCCCCTCCGCGCACGGCTGCGCTTCGAATTGCTGGATTTGCAGCGCGACATCCAGGCAACAACGATCCTTGTGACCCATGATCCGGAAGAAGCCGCCCTTCTTGCCGACGAGCTTCTCGTGCTCGAGGAGGGCCGGGTGTTGCAGTCTGGTCCGACGGCGGAAGTGTTCGCACGACCTGCCGATGAAACCGTCGCGCGCTTGCTCGGAACCGAGAACACGGCCGAAGGCCTGACGATCGGCGAACATCAGATCGCGATCGGCGAGGGTGTGGTGCTCGAGATCGCCGGGTCGCCTCTCCCACTCAATCATCGGGTCGGCTGGTCAATCCTGCCGAGTGCCGTTCGGATCTGCACCAACGGGCGCCACCAAGGCCGCATCGAGGATGTTGTCCCCTTGGGCAACGGTTGCCGGGTCAAGCTTCGCCTCGGCGACGCTGACATCATGAGCTTCGAAAGCCGCTCGGACTGGGTCAACGGGTCGCCCTGCCGCGTCGATATCGATCCCCACGCGGTGCGCGTCTGGACGCGGTAAGCTACCCCCGCCCTCTTGCGCATGACACCAATCTCTGCGAGCATCGTTATATCCGTACGGAGATTACGTGGTTCTCGCCTCGAAATGTCTCAACAGATCGCTTCTGACCTCACCGGCAACAGCGCGGCTCTGACTCTGCTTGACGCGCCAAATGCCGCGCCGCCGCCGCCCCCCTTCAAGCTGAAGCCACTGCCCCCACTGGACGAACGCGAGTTATCGTTGCGCGTCCAGCAGATATTGGCGCCACCGTCGCACGGCCGGCGCAAGATATGGGAATTCGACGGCAACCTGCATTGCTCGATCATCGGCACTTGTCTGACCAATACCGAATTGCGGCACGCTCTCGGCAAGCTCGGGCTCAAGCAAGCCGAGACCGCGACCGAACATGATCTTCATGCGAGCGGCGTGCTGCTTGCCGGCAAGCAGCATGACGGTGCCAAGCTGTTGCAAAAGGCGCTCGACCGCCGTCATCGTGTCGCCATCAACCAATTTGCCCGCGCCAAGACCTTGCTCGAGGTGCACGGATTGTGGCGGGAGGCGCTGCAGCGCGGCGAGATTCCGGGCGCCTACTGGGCAGTGCTGACGCACCCGACGACCAACGACGCCTTAGTGCGCGAAGTCTTCTCCGAAGTGCACATGCTGTCGCATTTGATGGGTGCGGCGAACCGTGCCGACATCCGTCGGCTGCGCCAGCTCGAAGCCGAGAATGCCGAGCTGCAGGCTAAGGGTCAGCGGCAACAGCAGCAATTGCGCGACTCGATCGTGGCGCGTGACACGACAATCCGCGAGCTCAGCCAGTTGCTGGAGGCGAGTGTCGGGCAGACGCATCACGTTCAATCGGTCGATGCCGCGCATGGCGCAGGTTGGACGGCACTCGCCGCCGACCTCAAAGGCCGCCTGACGCGATCCGAGAGCCGCCGCGAGCGGATCGAGCGCCAGCTCGCCCACGCCCGTCTGGTGCTGAGCGTCGAACGAGAGGCGCGCGGCGCGGCCGAGCAGCGTGAAATCGAGCTTCGCCGTGAGATCGAGGCGATCGAAGCCAGCCTCGCGTTGGGCGGCACGCCCGACGAAGCGGCCGAAAATCCTCGCCCGCTTAACCTGACGTTTCTGTACGTCGGCGGCCGGGCGGCACAGATCGGCCATTTGCGTGCCCTAGCCGAGCGCTTTGGCGCGAGACTCCTGCACCACGACGGCGGGATCGAAGAGCGCGGCGGACTGCTGCCGGGCCTCGTCAGCCGCGCCGACGCGGTGCTGTTTCCGGTCGATTGCGTCAGTCACGCCGCGATGTTGCTGGTCAAGCGGCTCTGCCATCAGGCCGGCAAGCCCTTTACGCCATTGCGCAGCGCCGGCTTGGGGCCGTTTTGCGCGGCTTTGAAGAGTGCAGCTCTCCAGCACTAGGAGCTCTGATCCCCATGCGCACAGGCGGTTTGCTGCTGCTCGCGCTGTTTTGCCTTGCATTGATGACCGGCACGGCCACGGCGGACACGGTGCATGTGCTTGCCGCCGGCAGCCTGCGCGAGGTGATGGCCGCAATCGGCGATCGTTACCAGCAGCAAACGGCCACCGCGATCAGCGGCGCGTTCGGCCCGTCCGGGCTGTTGCGCGAGCGCATCGAGAAAGGCGAACACGCTGATCTGTTTGCCTCGGCCGATATGGGCCAACCGCTGCAGTTGCAGAGCGAAGGACGGGCGGTCCGCGTCGTGATGTTCACCCGCAATAAGCTATGCGGGTTCGCTACGCAGAAGGTTGGATTGACGACGGCGAATTTTGTCGATGGTTTGCTCGACCCTGCGGTCAAACTCGGGACCTCGACCCCAAAAGCCGACCCGGGCGGGGATTATACCTGGGCGATGTTCCACCGCATCGATGCGCTGCGCCCTGGCAGCTACGCCATCCTCGACAAAAAGGCGCAACAGGTTGTCGGCGGCCCGACCAATAATGCTCCGGTCGGGGGCAAGGGTCCCGTCGTCGCGGCGTTCGCGAACGGCCGGATCGACATCTTCATCGGCTATTGCAGCGGCGCCAAAAGGCTGCAGTCGCAGATGCCGGAATTGCAGGCCGCCGAAGTGTCGCACGCGATCGCGACCGGCCCGGAATACGGGCTGGCGGTGCTCAAGGGCGCCGATCCCCGCACCCCAGATCTGGCGCTGTTCATGCTGTCGCCCGATGGCCAGCAGATCTTCGCCCAACACGGCTTTTCGCCGGTGACGTTGCCGGCACCCGGGCACTGAGCGCCGTCGACCGGCTTCGATAAAGGTTTCAGCATGGATGGCGATATCAACATCGATCAGCTGGCCTTCACTAAATTCGCTGTCGGTCAACCCGTTCCGCGCAATGAAGACCCGATTTTGTTGCGCGGTCAGGGTCGCTACAGCGACGATCTGAACCTGACCGGCCAGGCTTATGCGGTGATCGTTCGCAGCCGGTACGCGCACGGCGTCATCAACGCGATCGACACCGAAGAAGCGCTGGCGATGCCGGGCGTGCTCGGCATCTATACCGGGCCGGACATGACCGCCGCCGGGATCAAGCCAATGCCGCTCGGGCAGGCGATCCCGACCCGCGACGGCACCCCGATGCGTCGGCCAGCCTGTCCGGTGCTGACCAGCGACAAGGTGCGCTATGTCGGCGACCCGGTCGCGATCGTCGTCGCCGAGACCGCAGTCGAGGCCAAGGACGCCGCGGAAGCGGTGCTTCTCGATGTCGAACCGTTGCCGGCGGTCACCCGGGCGAGCGCTGCGGCAGCCCACGGCGCGCCGCAATTGCATGACGCGGTGTCGGCCAACGTCGCCGCCGAGTTCCACTATGGCGACACGGAGAAGGTCGCGGCGGCGTTTGCCGCGGCCGCGCATGTGACCCGGCTCGAGATCCCGAGCAACCGCATCGTCGTCTGCCCGATGGAGCCGCGCTCGGCTCTGGCCGAATACGATGCCGGTGCCGACCGCTGGACTTTGCGGGTGGGTTGCCAGGGCGTGTTCGGGCTCAGAAACGGCCTCGCCAATGTGCTCGGCGTCGAGCGCGACAAGGTGCGGGTATTGACCGGCAATGTCGGCGGATCGTTCGGCATGAAATCGGCGGTCTACCCCGAATACCTCGCCCTTTTCCATGCGGCGCGGGTGCTCCGCCGGCCGGTCAAATGGACCGACGAGCGCTCCGAGAGCTTCGTTTCCGATAGCCACGGCCGCGACCACGAGATGACCGCCGAACTGGCGCTCGACGCGGCGGGCAATTTCCTCGCCGTGCGCGTGACCGGCTTTGGGAATCTTGGCGCCTATGTCGGGCGCGGCTCCGGCGGTCCGCCGACGGCCAACGCGGTCAAGAACACAATCGGCGTCTACAAGACGCCGCTGATCGAGGTCTGGACCAGGATCGTCGTCACCAACACGCCGCCGGTCGGCGCCTATCGCGGCGCCGGCCGCCCCGAGGGCAACTACTACATGGAGCGGCTGGTCGACACAGCCGCCGCCGAGATGGGCATCGACAAGATCGAGTTGCGCCGCCGCAACCACATCCCCGAGACGGCGATGCCGTACAAGGCGCCGAACGGCACGACCTATGACAGCGGCGAGTTCGCCGCCGTGCTCGATCAGGCATTGGCGCAGGCCGATTGGGACGGATTTGCCGCCCGCAAGGAGGAAAGCCGCAGGCGCGGCCTGTTGCGCGGCTGCGGCATCGGCGACTATCTCGAAGTAACCGGGCCGCCGGCCAACGAGATGGGCGGCATCCGCTTCGAAGCCGATGGCGGTGTTACCATCATCACCGGCACCTTGGATTACGGCCAGGGCCACTGGACCCCGTTCGCCCAGATATTGCACGAGAAGCTCGGCGTGCCGTTCGAGCGCATCCGCCTGTTGCAGGGCGACAGCGACGAGCTGATCGCCGGCGGCGGCACCGGCGGCTCGAAATCGTTGATGGCGAGCGGCACGGCGATCGTTGCGGCCAGCGACAAGGTCATCGCGCAGGGGCGGCAGATCGCCGCCCATGTGCTCGAGGCCGCGGTCGCCGATGTAGAGTTCCGGCGGGGCCGCTTCGTGATCGCCGGGACCGACCGTTTCATCGACATCATGGAGCTGGCGACGATGCTGCGCCGCGGGCTGCAACTGCCGCCGGAATTGCCGCAATCGCTAGACGTGCAGCACATCCACGAAAGCTCGCCGTCGGCTTTTCCGAACGGGGTTCACATCGCCGAGGTCGAGATCGACCCTGAAACCGGGGTCATCGCGGTCGTCAAATATTCGATGGTCAACGATTTCGGCGTGATCGTGAACCCGCTCCTCGTGGCCGGGCAAGCGCATGGCGGGGTCGTCCAGGGGATCGGACAGGCACTGATGGAGCGCACCGTCTTTGATGAAGACGGCCAATTGCTCACCGGGTCGTTGACCGACTATGCGCTGCCGCGCGCATCGGATGCGCTGCTGTTTGCGATCGGCATGCACCCAGTTCCGGCAAAGACCAACCCGTTGGGCGCCAAGGGTTGCGGCGAGGCCGGCTGCGCCGGATCGTTACCGGCAGTGATGAACGCGGTGGTCGACGCCTTGTCGGGATACGGCATCCGCCACATCGACATGCCGGCAACCCCGTTCAAAGTCTGGCAGGCAATCCGAGCCGCGCGCGAAGTGCGCGAGGTCTGACGTGCCCGGTAAAGGGGGTGGTTTCGCGATCATCGTTATCTCTTGGTGACCATATCAGAGGAGACAAACGATGGACATAGCAACTGCACATACGCGCCTGGGTAATGCGGCTTCGGCTTTTCTAGCCGCCAAGCATCAGCTGCTGATCGATGGCAAATGGGTCGATGCAAAATCCGGCAAGCGGTTCGACGTCTACGACCCGGCAACCGGTCAGGCGATCGCCGCGGTGGCCGAGGCCGATGCCGCCGATGTCGACGCGGCGGTGAAGGCCGCGCGCCGCGCCTTTGAAACCGGGCCGTGGTCGAAAACCTCGCCGCAGGACCGTTGCAAGCTGATCTGGAAGCTGGCCGATCTGCTCGAAGCTCATGCCG
Source organism: Allostellaceae bacterium (assembly GCA_035570935.1). Classification (GTDB taxonomy): domain Bacteria; phylum Pseudomonadota; class Alphaproteobacteria; order ATCC43930; family CGMCC-115725; genus AP-15. Next base: position 18,470 of record DATMKU010000299.1, on the reverse strand, counting down.
ACGAAATCGCCGAGATCGAGTCGCTCGACAACGGCAAGCCGATCCGCGACGCGCGCAATGTCGATCTGCCAGGCTCCTATGAAATCCTGCGCTACATGGCCGGCTGGGCAACCAAGATCAACGGCGAGACGATAACGGTCTCGGCACCCGGGGACTGGCACGCCTACACCTTGCGCGAGCCGGTCGGTGTCGTCGGCCAGATCATTCCGTGGAATTTTCCGTTGATGATGGCGGCGTGGAAGATTGCGCCGGCGCTCGCCGCCGGCTGCACGATCGTGCTGAAGCCGGCCGAACAAACACCGCTCTCGGCGATCCGCCTCGGCCAGTTGATCCAGGAGGCTAGATTCCCCGACGGGGTCGTCAACATCCTGACGGGATTTGGCGAAACCGCCGGTGCCGCGCTCGCCGTTCATCCTGATGTCGACAAGGTGGCCTTCACCGGCTCGACCGAGGTCGGCAAATTGATCGTGCAGGCCGCAGCCGGCAATCTGAAGAAGGTCTCGCTCGAGCTCGGCGGCAAATCGCCGGCGATTGTCTTTCCCGATGCCGATATGGAGGTCGCGATCCGAGGCACCTCGAGCGCAATCTTCTTCAACATGGGACAGTGCTGCACCGCCGGCTCGCGTCTTTATGCGCATAAGCGCGTGTTCGACCGGCTGATGCAGGGGGTTGCCGACAATGCCGGCAAGATCCGCGTGGGCCATGGTCTCGACCCCGAAACCCAGCTCGGGCCGCTGGTTTCCGACGAGCAGTTCCGGCGTGTCACTGGCTATCTCGCTGCCGGACGCCAGCAAGGCGCCGAAATCGTCACCGGCGGCAGCCGGGTCGGTGATGCGGGGTATTTTGTCCAGCCGACGGTGCTGACCAACACCAATCCGGAGATGTCGGTCGTCCGCGAGGAGATCTTCGGGCCGGTCGTGTGTGCGATCCCGTTTGACGATGACGATCTCGACCGCGTTGCGCGCACCGCCAACGATACGAGCTACGGCCTCGCCGCGAGCATCTGGACGCGCGACCTCGGCATCGCCCACAAGCTCGCCCGTCGCATCAAGGCCGGCACGGTGTGGATCAACACCCACAATTTTGGCGATCCGGCCCTGCCCTTTGGCGGCTTTAAGCAATCGGGCTGGGGCCGCGAGATGGGCTGCGAGGCGATCGAACTCTACACCGAAGTCAAAGCAGTCGCGGCGGCGCTCTGACGCCGTCGGCTTCCAGACACCAGCAACAGGAGCTGAACTATGGCCATGCTACAAACCATCGAAGCCGTTCGGCACCCCTATGCCAACGGCGAGGTAAAGCGGATGCTGATCAACGGCGAATGGGTCCGCGCCGCTTCCGGCAAGACCTTCGAGAGCCGCAACCCGGCGACCGGCGAACTTCTGGCGACGGTCGCCGAGGGCGACAAGGAGGACATCGACCGCGCCGTCGCCGCGGCGCGGGCCGCGTTTGAAGGGCCGTGGAGCAAGTTCAAGCCTTATGAGCGGCAGGCGTTACTGCTCAAGATCGCCGACCTCGTCGAGAAGCATTATGACGAGCTCAGCATACTCGACACGCTCGACATGGGGGCTCCGGTCAACCGTACCCGCGGCACCAAGCAACGGGTGCTTGGCATGCTGCGCTGGTATGCCGGGATGGCAACCTCAATCCACGGTGAGACGATCGAGAATTCGCTGCCGGGCGAATATTTCTCCTACACCTTGAAGGAACCGATTGGCGTCGTCGGCGCGATCATCCCATGGAACGGGCCGCTCGGCGCGTCGATCTGGAAGATCGGCCCGGCGCTCGCCACCGGCTGCACGGTGATATTGAAGCCGGCCGAGGAAGCGCCGCTGACCCCGCTGCGGCTCGGCGAGCTCTTGATGGATGCCGGGGTGCCGCCGGGCGTCGTCAACATCGTGCCCGGGTACGGCGAAACTGCTGGCGCCGCACTCGCCGCCCATCCCGGCGTCGCCAAGGTGGCCTTCACCGGCTCGCACCTAACCGGGCAGCTGATTGTTCAGGCCTCGGCCGGCAATCTGAAACGTGTTTCGCTCGAGCTCGGCGGCAAGTCGCCCGACATCGTCTTTGCCGATGCCGACCTCGAGACTGCGGTGCCCGGTGCCGGCATGGCTGTCTTTGCCAATTCCGGCCAGATTTGCAGCGCCGGCACACGGCTCTTTGTCGAGCGCAAAGTGTATGACGAGTTTGTCGGCCGCGTTGCCGATTTCGGCAAAGGCCTCAAGGTGGGCAACGGGATTGACACGGATACTCAGATCGGCCCGCTGGTTTCCCAGCAACAGATGGAGCGTGTCACCGGCTATTTGTCGACCGGCCGTCAGGAAGGGGCGAGGCCGCTGACCGGCGGCCAGCCATTGACCGAGGGCGCCTATGCCAAGGGCTTTTTCGTGCCGCCGACGGTGTTTGCCGATGTGCGCGACGACATGCGCATCGCTCAGGAAGAAATCTTTGGCCCGGTCATTTCGGCGATCCCCTTCACCGATGTTGACGAGGTCATCCGCCGCGGCAACGCCACCACCTTCGGGCTTGGCAGCGGCGTGTGGACGCGCGACGTCTCTAAGGCGCACCGGCTGGCAAAAGGGCTGCGCGCCGGGTCGGTGTGGATCAACTGTTATCAGGCAATGGACCCCGCCGTGCCGTTCGGCGGCTACAAGATGAGTGGCTACGGCCGCGAATCCGGGATCCAGCAAATGGAAGAGTACTTGAACGTCAAGGCGGTCTGGATCAAGACCGCATAGACTAAAGACGGCGGCGGTTTTCCCGGTAAAGCCGCCGCCCTCCAACTGGCGCCAGGTCACCCCATGCCCAGGCTCACATTGCGCATCGATTTCGACGAAGACCGCGCCATCGGTCCGGGCAAAATGAGATTGCTAGAGCTGATCGACAAGCACGGCTCGATTTCCGAAGCCGGCCGCCAGATGGGGATGTCGTACCGCCGCGCCTGGGTCCTCGTCGATAATCTGAACCACTGCTTTCGCACGCCGGTTGTCGCGTCGCAGACGGGCGGCCAGCATGGCGGCGGCGCCTCCTTGACCGATTTCGGGTACGCGGTCGTCCAGCATTACCGGGCGGTCGAGACCGCGGCACAGAAGGCAGGTGCCACTCACATCGAGGCGCTAGCGGCCGCACTCGCCGAGGGGCCGGATGAGCCGCGGCAAACGTCCGCACGTAAGACGCGGCGAATGACGCTGAGCCCAACCTGAGGGTTGGCTTTCAGGTCATCGCCAGTCGAAGCACCAACGAGCCCGAAACCAGCCGGCCCGACCCCTTACTCGGCGGCGAGGCGTTGCGGCTCCTCGGCATCGAGGGCGGCGAGGATCTTTGGCGGCGCCATCGGCAGGTCGCGCAGCCGTGCGCCGGTCGCAGCATGGATCGCATTGGCGACCGCCGCCATCGGCGGCACGATCGGCACCTCGCCGACGCCGCGAACGCCGAATGGATGCCGCGGGTTCGGCACCTCGACGATGACCGCGTCGATCATCGGCATGTCGGAGGCGACCGGCACGCGGTAGTCGAGAAAGCCGGGATTATCCATGCGGCCCTGCTTGTCGTAGATGTATTCTTCGTTGAGCGCCCAGCCGATCCCCTGGGTCACACCGCCCTGAATCTGACCCTCGACATAGGACGGGTGAATCGCACGTCCGACATCCTGTGTTGCGGTGTAGCGCAACACCGTGACGTGGCCGGTCTCGGGATCGACCTCGACATCGCAGACATGTGTCGCGAATGCCGGGCCTGCCCCCTGCGCGTTCAATTGCACTTCGGCACCGATCGGTCCTCCGGTGCGCGCTGCCTTGATCGCGATCTCAGCCAACGACAACGGATCGAAGCTGCCGGCATTGGCGCCGGCCGGCACGGCGCAGCCATCTTTCCAGTCGACCGCCTCTGGGCTGATGTCCCAGATCATTGCGGCGCGCCGCTTGAGCTGGTCGATGACCTTTTCCGCCGCCTGCACCGTCGCCATGCCGGTGGCGAAGGTCACGCGGCTGCCGCCGGTGACATGGGTAAAGCCGATCGAGGCGGTGTCGGCGACGATCGGCTTGACCCGCTCGATCGGGACGCCGAGGGTCTCGGCCGCCATCATCGCCATCGAGGCGCGCGATCCGCCGATATCGGGGCTGCCGGAGGCGACGCTGACCGAGCCGTCCTCGTTGACATGCACAGCGGCACTCGATTCGCCGCCGACATTGAACCAGAAGCCGCAGGCGATGCCGCGCCCCTGATTGGGGCCGAGTGGGATCCGGTAGTTCGGATGGTTCTTGGCCGCGGCCAAGGTGTCGAGATAACCGATATTGGTCCAGGTCGGGCCGTGCACCGCCTTGGTGCCTTCCTTGGCCGCGTTCTTCACACGCAACATTAGCGGGTCGAGGCGAAGCTCGCCGGCGAGTTCGTCAAGGCAGGCTTTGACGCCAAACGACGAGATTGGTGCGCCCGGCGCGCGATAGGCCGCCACCTTGGGTCGGTTCGAGACGACGTCGTAGCCGACGATGTTGACGTTCGGCAGGTCGTACATCGCGAACGCGCACATGCACCCCGGCTGCACCGGCGAGCCCGGGAAAGCGCCGGCCTGATATTTGAGCACAAGGTCGGCGGCGACGATCGTGCCGTCGCGCTTGGCGCCGAGCTTGACCTCGATGACGCCGCCCGAAGTCGGACCCGTGGCCCGGAATACCTCCTCGCGGGTCATTACGATCTTCACTGGCCGGCCCGTCTTTCGCGACAGCGCCAGCGCGACCGGTTCGAGGTAGATTAACGTCTTGCCGCCAAACCCGCCGCCGATCTCGGCCGGCATCACCCGGATGTTGGCAATGTCGATGCCAAGCAATTTGGCGCAATAGGCGCGGATCATGAACTGGCCCTGGCTGCTGGCCCAGATCTGTACTTGCCCGTCAGCCGCAGCCGAGACGACACACGCATGCGGCTCGATATAGCCCTGGTGCACCGGCTGCGTCGTGTAGCGTCGCGACACGACGACATCCGCCTGCCGGAACCCAGCCTCGGCGTCGCCCTTTGAAAAAGTGACGCGTTTGGAGATGTTGGATGGCCGTTCCGGCTTCGGCTCTATCCCTTGAGTGTAGAGATCGTCGTGCAGTAAAGGCGCTCCCGGCGCCATTGCCGCCTCGACGTCGATGACATGCGGCAATACCTCGTACTCGACCTCGATCAGATCGAGTGCTTCCGCGGCGATGATAGGCGAGATTGCCGCTACCGCAGCGACCGCATGCCCCTCATAAAGCACCTTGCCGCGCGCCATGACGTTGCGCGAAAGGTCGCGGAAATTCATCGGCCCTTCGCCGACAAAGGCCTCTTCGGCGCAGATCTCGGGGAAATCGGCCGCGCTGACGACCGCTCGCACGCCCGGCAGCGCCAATGCTTTGCTACCGTCGATGCGCACAATCCGGGCATGGGCATGCGGGCTGCGCTTGACCTTGCCCCAGAGCATGCCCGGCATCGCCATGTCGGCGCCGAAATTGGCCCGTCCGGTTACCTTGTCCACCCCGTCAGGGCGGATCGGCCGGGTGCCGACGACCCTGAACTCTTCCTTGCTGGCAACGGATGACATGCGCTTCTCCAGGCTGTCCGGGCTTCGGGTGCGCAGCGTACCATCGCGATATCGATCTGCATATAACGGTCAATTGGCTCGCTGGAGCTAACTGCGCCGCTCGGCCTGCGACCCCAACGCGGCCCCTTGCGTCCAGGATATATTCCTATGAATATAGCGAGTTGATCAAGCGCGTGGGGGAACGAAATGCCGGTTTAACCGGCGACGCCACCGCACTCGCTTTTCCTGCCGAAAGTTTTGATGGCGCGTATTCGCTGTTGGCGCTGAACTTTATGTCCGATCCGGGCGGTGCGTTGGCCGGCATGCGGCGGGTCGTACGGGCCGGTGGGGTGGTCGCCGCCGCGGTCTGGGATTTTTCGGGCGGCCTCGTCTATCAGCGAATGTTCTGGGACACCGCCGCGGCCCTCGACCTTGCGGCGGAACGGGCTCGGGCGCGACACTATTCGAGCCCATTGACCGGACCTGGGCAGCTCACCGCCGCTTTCGCCGCCGCTGGCCTCGATCTGGTCGAAGGCTGCTCGCTGACGATCCGCATGAAGTACCGTGACTTTCCCGATTATTGGGAGCCGATCGCAAACGGCCAGGGCCCGGTCGGCGATTACATAAAGGGTTTAGCGCCGGATCGACTGGCCGCTCTCGCTGCGGCCGTGTGACGAGCTTATCTCGTCGGCGCGCCGGACGGCTCACGCTCGATGGCGGCGACCGCTTGGGCCGCGCGCGGCATCGTGCCGCGAGCGTAAAGAACGCTGGCGCGAACCGATCGCCATGCCGAAGCCGAAAATGCCCAATGGGATGACCATTATATCCGGGGCTGCCTTATATAGAGCCGTCTGACCACGCAAACGGAGATGAGAGAGATGAGGCTCAGCGCGCGCAATCAAATCAAAGGCAAGATCATCGGTGTGCAGAAGGGCCAGACGACCGGCCATGTGCGCATCGACATCGGCAATGGAGTGATCATCACCTCGTCGATCACAAATGAGGCCATCGATGATCTCGCCCTTCAGGTGGGCGAGGAAGCCATCGCCGTTATCAAGGCCTCCGACGTGATGGTCGCCAAGTAGTGCAGCCTCGATCTCTCGTCGCGGCGGCGCTCATCGCCGCAGCGCTGGCGCTTGCGGGCAATAGTGCGACAGCAGCTGATCAAGGTATCGTTGTCGCAACGTCCGTCGAGCAGACGCGCACGATCGATCCGGCGATGGTCAGGCAGTTGCCGGTGATTGAACAGAAGGTATCGTTCCTGACCGGCCATGGCCCCGAGCAGGCCACCTATACCGGTGCGCTGCTCTGGTCCGTGCTCGAACACGCAGAAATGTTGGGCGGCGATCGCCGGGCGCACCTGCGCCGCACCATCGTGGTGACGGGACGCGATGGCTATGTTGCCGTGCTCGCGCTCGCCGAGATCGATCCCGAATTTGAGGGTAAACAGGTATTGCTGGCTTATCGCCGCGACGGTCAGCCGATGGATGGACACTCGCTGCGGTTGGTGGTTCCGGGTGACCGCCACGGCGGTCGCAGCGTCCGCGATGTGGTGCGGATCGACCTGCATTGATCAAACGGCCGCGCGCCGCCGGGTTTTTTACGACCTGGCGAAGGGACGGCTCACTCGGGCAACCGCATCGGGCTCGATTACCTCCGCTGGCTTGCGGGCGCCGAACCGGCTGCGGCAAGGCGCTGCTTCGCTTCCTCATAGAGAGCCGGCGGCAACGGGCCATGTTGCAAGATGTCGAGATTGTTTTGCAGGTGTGCCGGGTTGATCGTGCCGACGATGGTGGTGTCCAAATCCGGGTTCGAGAAGGTGAAACGGAGAATGAACTCCATCGCGGTCATGCCCTCGAGCAAATCATCGAGATGCGCCCGCTGCCAGCGTTCCCATTGCAGCCCGGCCTGTTTCCCTTCGGTCGGGGCCCCCTTTGCGGCACCCCCACGAACCACGATGCCGGCACCGCTCCGAGCAGCCGCGGCGATCGCCGCTTCGTGTTCGCGCTCGACCGCCGAATACGGAATCTGAAAGACTTCGAAAACTCCCATCGTGATGTGATCCATTAGATGGGGCAACGTTCCTGACATCCCGATGAACCGCACCTTGCCCGACTCTCTGAGCTCCAATAGCGCTTCGAGCGCGCCGTGCTCCTCGAGGGTCTCGCGGGATGGCGACTGATGGAATTGGACGATGTCGAGATAATCGGTTTTCATTCGTGCGAGGCTTTGCTCGACACCGGCGATGACGTTGTCGCGAGTGAAAACATGCGTGCTCCGTTGCCCGCGTGGCGCCGATGGCGCGCCGACAAGGCAGCCGCATTTGCTAGCGAGGGAATATTCGGCGCGGCGATGCGCGATATAGCGGCCGATCCGTTCCTCGCTAAGCCCGTAATCGATCGACGTGTCGATGTAATTGATGCCTGCGTCGAGCACCGCGTTCAGAATGGTTTCCGCCTGAGCCTCGGTTATGTCGCGGGCGCGCGGAGCCCCTCGCAGTTCCATCGCGCCGTAACCCAACGTCGTGACATGCAGTCCTGTCCGTCCGAGTTGCCTTTGTGCTACGGCCATCCTCATCCTCCATCGATAACATCGGTGCGTCGACCGGCGGGTCCGTGAGTTTGTCGCGATTATGAGATCCCGCGATCTGCGGCAGAACCCCTAGCTACGTTATGGGCAATTCGATATAGCGGCATTAACGATCAAATCGCTCAAGAGCCCGACACTACCGAAAGCGGAGAGGAAATGTGACCCGACCCCGTGCGGCCGATGATTTTGCGGTGATCCGCGCTCGCCTCCACGAGCTGCGTTGCGAACATGCTCGTCCCCGAGCTGCCGATGATTTTGCGGCTATCCGCGCGCGTCTCCAAGAGCTGCGCCGTGAGCGTGCCCAGGCGCAGATCAGCCAAGCCTGCAGCGCCACGGCGGAGCCAAAAGCCCCCGCCGCCGGCAACAGGCCGGCTCGCGGATAAGTGAGGCCGTCGTCGATGACCCGTCGCGGGTTGTTCCGGCGATCGCCGGTGCTTGTGCCCGCGGCTGCCAAAGTCGCGTACCGAGCCTGCGTTGTCCTCTATCTTGAGCATAAGCCTGAGCCTAATCAGAAAGAGCAGGAGAATTTTCGATGAAGTTTGGCATTCACAACCCGTCGTGGGTGTACGGTCCCGACCCGGCGGACGCGTTCGAGGCGGTCAAAGCGAAAGCGCAATGGGCCGAGAACCACGGCTTCGTCTGGTTCTCGGTGATGGACCACCTGATCCAGATCGGCGGCGTCGGCGCGCCCGACGAACCTTTCATCGAAGGCTGGACCGTCTTGTCGGCGCTGGCCGCGGTCACCAGCCGTATTCGCCTCGCCACGCTCGCCACGTCGGTCGGCTACCGCAATCCCGCGCATCTCGCCAAGATCGCCGCAAGTGTCGATTTGATCAGCCGGGGGCGGCTGACGCTCGGCATCGGCGCCGGATATCTCGAGACCGAGTACCGCCAATATGGCTGGGAATTCCCGGCACGTCCTGCGGTGCGCATCCGGCAAATGGAGGAGGCGGTCCGGCTCATCCTCGCGATGTGGACGGAGAAGCGAACGACCTTTCACGGTAGATATTTCCATGTCGAGGACGCAATCCTCGAGCCGAAGCCGGTCCAAAAGCCACGTCCGCCGGTGATGATCGCCGGCGGTGGCGAGCAGCTCACATTGCGCGCGGTCGCCCGCCTGGGTGATGCCTGCAACGTCGGCGGCGATCCGGACATGGTGAAGCACAAGCTTGCGGTGCTCCGCGCCCATTGCGATGCCGCACAGCGTGACTACGCTACAATTGAAACGACCCACAATAACAGCTGGCTGCTCGGCCGCGACGAGGCCGCTGTTGCGGCGAAGCGTGAGCGACTCGCTGCGCGTGGGCCGTTGCGGGGTTTTGTCGGCACGGTGTCTACGGCCATTGATCTGATCGGCCAATATCAGGACGCCGGGGTGCAGCTGCTGATCAACAGCGACTACAGGAACGACAGCGAGACTCACGAACTATTCGCGTCGGACGTCATGCCGCACTTCGCATGAGGGTCAGGGTCAATAGCCCGCCGGCGGGGAAGGCGTCAACGCTAACCTCCCCTGCCCTCCTCGACGTAGTCTCATCCGGTCGAACTAAAATTTTGTCCTATCGCATTGATATTCATGGACACTCTATTCTGTGATAACAGATTATTATCAATAATAGAATATGACGATGCCGGGCGTTGCGATCCCGAACCAAATCACCCCCGCCGAGCGGCTGCTGACCGCCGCCGAGTTTCACCGCCTGGCCGAGGTCCCACCCGAATTCGAGTGGTTCGCCAATCTCACCAACCCCAGCACCAAGCGCGCTTACGAAAAGGCGGTCGGCGATTTCATGCGCTTCGCTGGCATCGTGCGGCCGGAAGAATTTCGCACCGTGACCCGGGCGCACGTCATCGCCTGGCGCGACGATCTCGCGCGGCGCCAGCTCGACGGCAGCACCGTGCGGCACCGGCTCGCGGCGCTGTCGTCGAGCTGTTCGAATATCTGTGCGAAAAATACGCCGTCACTCATAACCCGGTCAAAGGCGTAAAGCGGCCGCGGGCCGAGAGCGGCGAAGGCCGGACGCCGGCGCTCGGCGACCACCAGGCCCGCGACCTGCTCGCCGCGCCCGGCAAGGAAACCGAGGCCGGTGAGGAAACGATCAAGGAAAAGCGCGACCGCGCGATCCTGCTCTTCCACGCGCTGCGGCGCGACGAGCTGTGCAAGCTGAAGGTGCGGGATTTCCGGCACGCGCGGCGCGGCGTCCCGCACCTGCGGGTCAGCGGCAAGGGCGAAAAGACCCGGTACCTGCCGCTGCACCCCGGCACCAACACGCTGATCCACGACTACCTCGAGAAGGCCGGGCACGGCACCGACGACAACGGCGCCCTCTTCCGGCCCGTTCGCAACAACCGTACCCGCCGGCTCGACAAGGCGCTGACCCCCGATGCGGTCTACAAGCTGGTGCGCGCTTATTCGGCGGCGCTCGGCTTCGAGATCGGCGCCCACGCGCTCAGAGCAACCGCCGCCACCAACGCGCTCGACCACCAGGCGGATATCGCCAAGGTCCAGGAATGGCTCGGCCACGCCAATATCGCCACCACCCGAATCTATGATCACCGCAAGACGCGGCCCGAGGATAGCCCCACTTTCAAGGTGGCGTATTAACCGCCATCAGCGGGAGGCTCGTTGAAGCGCAGCAGAGTGGCACGACCGTCGAGCCAAGCAAGCAGGTCATCGTAAGTCACAATAGCCAACTTGGCGCCTCCCACGATGCTATGTCTGGAGCGCCAATCAAGGCGCTCGCGATCATATGGGGTTACCTCCTCGCTTCGCCCCGCCACTACTAAGCCCATCGGCGTAATGTGCCGCGTACCGAAGTCGCGCTCCATGCTGGCCGAAGGACCTTCGCTGGTGATCCGGAATAGCCAATCAATCACCTGCGATATGCCGTGCTCGACGCGCGAGCCCCAATGACTGTTCCTACGGCCCGCTTGACGCCGGAAGAGGCTGTTTTGTGATGCGTCTTCGAATTCGATGAATACGAAGGCGCGGTCTTGAGGATTGCCGGCAACGACATCGCAGGAAAAATCTCCCCAGAGGGAGACCTCTGTCCCGACATGCGTCGCCACGCGCACCCGGTCGTTTAGTGTTCCGAGATAGGCGCAGAGCTGCAGATGCCCGGCGAAGAACGGGAGAAAGTGACTACGCTCTCCGCGTGGGTTCGTAGCCAGAAACCGCCGAAACTCCTCGATCTCTTCAAGTAGTCGTGTCCCATCAGGATGAATCTCGCGTAAAAGCGGCACTAACCTAACTAGCCGCCTGATTCTGGTAACGTTCTATTTGCTCGTTTCGTGACACGGCAATAACTGTGATTTTATCGTTCTGAACTTGTAAAAGAGCACGCAGATCGGGCGTGACTCGTAACACCCACATGTTATTTGAACCAGCTGCTCGTATAATATTGCGACTGGGCCGAAGTTCAGGGGAAAGTTTTTGTAACTTGCTATTAAGCTTAGCCTGATCCGACACCGGAAGGGTAGAAATTTGGGCTTTGATCGCGCTATTGAGAATAACTTCCATGGATTTATCCTCTTTTCGAAGTCCTATAGGCCGATGATTCAAATCACTCCGCTCGACCTCATCGAGGCTGACCTCGTCGCGCCGGCGATCGTAGAGTTGCGTTGGGCACGTCGATGCATGGTTCGCCATCGCCGCAGCTTTTTCCAACGTGCCTCCGTTCTTTAGATAGGCAGTGATCCCCGTCGCCCGAAATATGATTGCCGAGCTTTGTTTCGATCCTGGCTGCGGCGACGCGGCGACGGATCATCGCGTCGGCGTTCGCCTGCGGCAGCAACCGTACGGGTGAGCTCGGATCGTCGCGCAGGTCGGCGCCGTCCAGATAAGCGATGAGGTATTCGTCGAGATTGTGGTGGCACGGCATCGCGTGGCGCTTACCGCCCTTCTCGGCGGGCTGCACGGTCTGGGGATCGAACGCTTCAAGGTCGTCGATATATTTTCGCAGCCGCTCAATCGGGCGACGCATCTGTTCGACGGTCAGAATGGGGGCAGCCGGTCTGGGGGCAGGGGTGGCGGGTAGCCATGAGCGAACCTAAGACATTATCAGATATCTTGTCCCACTTAGTTGTTAGGGCTAGAGATAGCTAACTCGTTAGCTATCTAGATATCCAGTGGCCAGGCAACCCCGATCGAAGAACCCGGCTCGGACAAGAGCCGACGGCCGCAAATCGCTCCTGGTCTATCTCCATCCAGACCTAATCAGGGAATTGAAAAAAGCTGCGTTGGATGAGGATAGGCCGGCGTATGAGATCACCGAGTGTCAATCAGCGCGGAAGCGGGACCCGGGATCAGCGCCCAATTGGGACCCACACCGGCGGTTGAGGAAGCGGTCGTCCCCGGAGTCCACGGAGGGGACCCGCGCGCGTCGCGTAGTGCCCTCACGAGCGACGAAGCGGCGCGCGTGGGGAGGCGCTGTGGGCCCCCGGGGGCGATCCGCGGGGCTCGGATCCGCGAGGTCAGGTGCGGTTTTTGAAGCGCCAGCTTTCGTTGCCGGTTTCGAGAATGTCACAGTGATGGGTCAGCCGGTCGAGCAGCGCCGTGGTCATTTTGGCGTCGCCAAAGACACTCGGCCATTCGGAAAAGGCGAGATTGGTCGATAGGATGATCGAGGTGCGCTCGTAAAGCCGGCTGACGAGGTGGAACAGCATCTGGCCGCCACTGATCGGGAACGGCAGATAACCAAGCTCGTCGAGAATGACGAGATCGACGCGGACGAGCTGATCGGCGAGCCGTCCGGGCTTTCCGGCACGGGCCTCAGCCTCGAGTTGATTGACCAAATCGACAGCGGTGAAGAACCGCGCGCGGGCGTCGTTGCGCACGCAATTGGCGCCGATCGCAATCGCCAAATGCGACTTGCCGGTGCCGGTTCCGCCGATCAGCACGGCGTTGCGCTGAGTGGCGAGAAAGCCGCCCTCGTGCAGTTCGCGCACCAGCCCCTGATTGACCGGTGAGCCCGCGAAGTCGAACTCAGCAAGGTTTTTCATCACCGGGAAGCGTGCCACCCCCATCCGGTAGGCGATCGAGCGGGCACGATGGTCAGCGAGTTGGGCGAGCAGCAACTCGCCGAAGATGCGCTGAAAGGGATGCTGGGTGCGCACTCCCGCCGCGACCACCTCGTCGTAAGCCGCGCGTATTCCGGCCAGCTTTAGCTGACCGAGCAGCTCGACGATTTCATGCCGCTCCACGATACGCTTCCTCGGCCGGCAGCGGATGGCGCAGCCGGTCATAGCGGGCGCAATCGGCCTCCGGCTCGATCGCCAGCGCCAATGCCGTCGGGGTTGCCACCGGCCGGGGCGGGTCGGCCTCACGTCGCCGCGCCAGGATGTTGAGCACGACGTCGCAGTCAAACAGCTGGACCGACAGCGCCTCGGCGCACGCTGCCTCGACCGCGTCCAGACCGGCCTCGGCAACCGCCGTCAGAATGTCGACGAACTGGCGATCGCCGTCGCTGTGCCCGGCGAGCCGTCGACGGATCTGCGCCAGGGCCGGCGGCAGGTCCCAGTTGCGGAACGGGTCGCCGTTCCTCAGCGCACCGGGCTTTCGCGCCAGCACCGGCAGGTAATGCCAAGCATCGTAGGCGGTTTGGCCGCGGCCGAAGCGGCGGGCGTGTTCGCCGACGATCTCGCCGTCGCACCAGACGACGACCCTCTCGGCGTAGACGCGCAATTGCGCGGTGCGCCGCGCCGCCTTGACCGCGACGCTGTAACGGTTGCGGTCGAAACGCACCAGGCTGCTCTTTGACAACGCGACCTCGACCTCGCGAAAACCGTCAAACCGATCGCGATACGCGATCAGGCTTTGCCGCTCGGCCTCGAAGGCCTCCCATACGGTCTTGTCGCTGTGCTCGGGATGAGCGCTCGCACGCGCCTGGGCGAGGCAGCGCGCCTCCAGCCAGGCGTTCAGCTCGGCGTAGTCGGCAAAGTGCAGCCGCGGCGTAAACAGGTGCTCGCGCGCGTTGCCGACCTGGTTCTCGACCTGACCCTTTTCCCACCCCGCCGCCGGCGTGCACGCGGTCGGCTCGACCAGGTAGTGCGAGCACATCGCCAGAAAGCGGCGGTTGAAGCGCCGCTCCTTGCCGACGAATACGGCTTCGACCGCCGTGGTCATATTGTCGTAGATGCCACGCCGGCACATGCCGCCGAACAGGCGGAAGGCGTGGTCGTGCGCGTCGAACACCATCTCCTGGGTCTCGCGCGGATAGGCCCGCACCAGGAACATCCGGCTGTGGCAGAGCCGGATATGGGCGACCTTGACCGTCGTCGTCACCCCGCCGAGTACGACCACCTCGTGCGACCAGTCGAACTGATAGGCCTCGCCCGGCGCGAACCACAGCGGGATGAAGACCGGTCCCCGCTGCGAGTGCGCCCGGCGCCAATCCCGCACGTGGCGCTGCACGCTGTCATAGGCGCCCTGATACCCTTCGGCCCGCAGCAGCTCGAATAGCCGCCGCGCCGTCAGCCGCTCGCGCGCCGGCCGCTTGCTGTTGGCTTCCAACAATCCGTCGAGCTGTGCAACAAATGTCCCGAGCCGCGGTTGCAGCTGAACCTGGCGCTCGTAGCGAAACTCGGTCGACGATCCTCGGATCGCCTTGCGCACCGTCTTCCGCGAAATCCGCAGCTCGCGCACGATCTGGCGGATCGGTTTGTGATCCACCAAAAACGCCCGCCTGATCCGGCCAATCGTTTCCACCGTCACCATCCCCGGCCACGCTCCCCCCGGCACAACCAGAAGGGAGCATTCGATGATTCGCGGGGTGGGTCCCTATTCGACGCTGATCACCCCAAAAGCCGGGTCACTCTTCCACGCTGTTTTCCAGCAGGCCTTCGGGTGGAAGCCGTAATGCCCGGCACAGTCGATCAGCGCGCGGTTGTAGATGATATGGGCCTGGTCGTCCTCGCCGATCACCGCGGTCTTCATCCGGTCGTAAAGCACCTGGCGGGGCACTCCGCCCAAGGCCGCGAAGGAGGCCAACTACGTCCTCGACGGCATCCTCGAGAACGACACCATTCTGAAGATCCGCGAGCACACGACCGACACTGGGGGCTTCACCGAAGCGTTGTGGGGACTGTGCGTGCTGCTCGGCATCGACTTTATGCCGCGGCTCAAGGACCTTCCCGACCAAGTGCTGTACCGGGTCGATCGTACCGCCGATTACGGACCACTCGATCCGCTGCTCCGCAATGCCATCGACATCGGTGTCATCGTCGAGCAATGGGACCAGCTCGTCCGCATCGCCGCCTCGCTCAAGGATCGGCTGACGCCCACGCATGTCGTCCTGCAGCGGATCACCAATGCCAGCCCGGCCGATCGTTCGCCAAGGCGCTGATCGCCTTGGGTCGCCTCGGCAAGTCCGTCCACATCCTCCGCTATATCAACGAGGAGCCGCTTCGCCGGGCGATCCAGCTTCAGCTCAACCGCGGCGAATTCCGCCATGCCTTGGCCAAGTGGCTGTTCTTCGCCAACCACGGCGCCTTCCGCACCGGCGATTACGAGGAGATCATGAACAAGGTGAGCTGCCTCAGCCTGCTGTCCAACGCCGTCCTGGTCTGGAACACTGTCCGTATCGACCACATCGTTACCCAGCTCCGTGCCAATGGAAACCTCGTCCGTGACGAGGATCTCGCCCGCGTCTCGCCCCTGTTCCGCCAGCACATCACGCCGAGCGGCAGCTATTTCCATTCGCCCCGAAACCGGACTCCGGCGGCCGAGCCGGTCCTCGCATGAGCGCCGAGCCGACCGAAACCTATCCCGACCCTTAACATTGCGGGAAATACGCTACCGTACAATTCCGCATGCTTGCTCCTTCCGCCCCTAAGGGTGCGATTGACTAACCGCATGTTCTGACGCCTGACTTGGCATCACGAAGCACGGTGACGAACGCTGCCGCACATCTGACGTTGCCCGAGGCGGTTTGCTGGCATGACCACGTGAATATACTCTTAGGAGCTGGAATGATCGAATACCGGGTGGCTGGCAATGGTGCCGCAGCAGGGCAGGGGAGGGGGATGCTCAAAGCCAGGGAAGCCGCGGTCGGAGCGGAGCGGGGCAGGGATGCGCGATTGTCAAGAACACCGTGGGGGCGCGCCTCGCGCGGCGCCGCTGCACCCCCTTATCGGCAGCAGCACCACCGCAGCGACCTGGAGCAGGCGACGAGAGTGCGCCCCGGGCCGCAGCGCGTGATCTTGCGGTCGCCGCGACACCTAATGATCGCGCGATCGCGACCGAGGGCGGCGGTCCGATGACCCCGGATGGCGAACCGGCCTCGAAGACCGCCATCGCGACGACACCGCCCGCCGCCGACGCGGGCGCGGAAATTGCGCTGGCGCGGCCCGCGGCCGCCTCTTTTCCCTCGGGTCTCGACCCGGGGGCCGACCCCGACGCGGTGCGCGACTGGTTCGAGCTCGAAACCATCGTCGACCTGGCGGCGCCGGCGCTGAGTTTCGCCGAAGCCGAGGCCGCCGCCGCCGACTATCGGCGCGCCGCGCGCGCCGAGAACACGCGACGCGCCTATCGCGCCGGTGTCGCCGCCTTTACCGAATGGTGTGCGGTACATGTGCAGGCGGCATTGCCGGCCTCGCCCGAAACCGTCGCCGCGTTTCTTGCGGCCGAGGCGGGCAGGGGCCTCGCGGTCAACACCTTGCGGCTGCGCCATGCCGCACTCCGCTATCTGCACCTGTTGGCCGGCTACCCGCCGCCGACCGCATCGCCGACGGTCAGCGCCACCTTTGCCGGCATCCGCCGCGCCCATCGCCGGCCGTTGCGCAAGAAAACGGCACTGGTGCTCGACCCGTTGCGCGCCGCGGTGCGGGCAATCCCCGACACCCTGCCAGGGCTCCGCGACCGCGGCTTGCTGCTCGTCGGCTTTGCCGCGGCGCTGCGGCCAAGTGAACTTGCGGCTCTGACGATCGACCACCTGACCCGGCACGAAGACGGCATCGCCCTGTTGCTGCCGTGGCGCAAAAACGACCAGGAAGCGCGGGGAACGACCGTGTGGCTGCCCGCCGGCAAGACCGATCTGTGCCCGGTCAGAGCCCTCGAAGCCTGGCTCGCTGCGGCCGGGATCAGCGACGGCCCGCTGTTCCGACGGTTGTGGCGACTGCCGCCGCCGCGGGTGCGTCAGGGTGCGAAGCGAAAGCCTGTCGCCGACCATTACCGGGTTGGGAATAACCCGATCGACACCGATTCGATCGCGCTCGTCGTCAAGAAATGGACCGCCTCGGCCGGCCTCGATGGTGCGGCGTTCGCCGGCCACAGCCTGCGCCGCGGTGCCATCTCGAGCGGGGTCGCGCAAGGCGTGCATATCGCGCGCCTGAAGCAGTTTTCCGGCCATGCCTCGCTCAAAAGCCTCGAGGAGTATGTCGAGCTCGACGAATTGCGCCACAACCATCCGCTCAAGGACGTGCTCTGACCAAGCTCGAAGGCATAGGGATCGGTCTCGCCTTCACGAGATGCGGCCGATGGTCAGGACGGTTGGTGAGCTGACCGGACGCGGGATGTTGTCAGGCGCCAGCGACGATCCGATGTGCAACCGACAGTCGCGGCGGTATCCGCAACGTCTGGTAGATGACGCAGAACCGTTCGCTGGTCTCCACGAGCCGCTGCACCGTCGCCGCATTGGCGTCGGTATCCAATTCGAAGGTCAGCGCGATGTCGGTGAGACCGATCGGGGTCTCGCGGTCGACGCCGAGCGTGCCGCGCGCGTCCCAATGACCCTCCGCGATCACCCGCCCGCCGCGCAGCGTGACGCCAATCGCCGTGGCGACGGCGCCGATCGTGACACCGGCGCAAGCGACCAGCGCTTCGAGCAGCATGTCGGCCGAGCAGGCGAGGCTGCCGTCGCCGCCGGCGGCCGGATGCAGCCCGGCCGCGGTCTCGCCGGCCCAGGAGCGCACCCGGCAGGCGATATGGTCCAGGTCCAGCACCGCTTTGGCGCGGGTCGGAATACGTGCGGTTTCCGGCTGCTCGCGATACTGCTTCTTTAAGGGCGCCTGCAGCGCGCGCAGTTGATTGGCGTCCATCCTGTTCTGATCCTTCGCTTCTACCATGGCCACACCGACGGTGTAGGTTCCGCCCGCGGCCGGAGCAAGCGCCGCCCGATGCAGGACAGCAGATCCGCCGCAAAGCCTTCGCGACTGGGGGCGGGGGCCTGGACCTCCGCGGTCTAAACCCCCACACAGGGAGGTTGAGCCCCGCCGTGGTGACCCGCGGCGGGGCATTGTCGTCAGCGGTCGCGCGGTTCCCACAGCACAATGTGGGTGGCGCCGTCTTCGGCCGGTGTTCGAGCTTCACCAGGCGGCAGCGCAGCCAGTTCACGCCAAATTCGGG
>DATMKU010000298.1:0-9247 GCA_035570935.1 Allostellaceae bacterium | reverse complement strand
CCAAATCCTGCCTAAAATCCGAGCAATAGAACATCAGAAAAAAACTAACGACATTCTCGCATTGCTGCTCTACACTTCCTGCAAGGCTCCGCAACAGGAGCCGTACCGAACAGGAGATGGTGCGATGGCGGCGGTGGAGACCGTAAGGGGCGTTGCATGGTGGAAAGAGCCGGCAAAGGACCAGTGGTACGCCTTTGGCGCCGCCTGGATGGGCTGGACCTTGGACGCCTTCGACTTCACGATCTTCCTATTGATCATGTTGCCGATCTCGAAGGAGTTTCACGTCCCGCTGACCGCCGTCACGATCGTCTTTACCATCACCTTGTGGATGCGGCTGGTCGGCGCCACGGCCTCGGGTTGGGTCGCCGATCGAGTCGGGCGCAAGGTCCCGCTGATGATCTCGATCTTCGGCTATTCGCTGTGTAATTTCATCGCCGGGTTTTCCCCGACCTTCTTGTTCTTGTTGTTCTTCCGTGCGCTGCTCGGTCTGTTCATGGGGGCGGAATGGCCGGCCGGCGCCTCCTTGGCGATGGAGACCTGGCCAATCCGCTCGCGCGGGTTTATGAGCGGGGTATTGCAAGGTTCGTGGGGGCTCGGCTTTCTGCTGTCGAGCCTGGTCTACGGCCTCTTCTACAAATATATCGGCTGGCGCGGCATGCTGTGGGTCGGCATCGCCCCGGCGCTGGCGCTCGTCTATATTCGGTATTTTGTCAAGGAGCCCGCGGTTTGGCTTGAGAACCGCCGGCTCCAGCGCACCCAAAAGCGCGAAGTCAAGGTGCCGCTGCTCAAGATCTTCAAGCCCGGAATGCTCGGCAACACGATCACCACTTGCTGGTTCCAAGCGGCGGGTTTTGTCACGTATTATTCGATCAATGCGCTGTTCGCGACCCATCTGCAAAAGGATTTGGGTTTGAGCCCGGCGCTGATCGCGACGCCGATCGCCTTCGCCAACATCCTGGTGTTTCTCGGCAGCTCGGGGTGGGGCTGGGTGTCCGACAAAATCGGCCGCCGCCCGGCGATGATCATCCCGGCGCTGTGCGCGGTCCCATTGGTGCCGATCTACCTGTTCTCCGGGAACTTCACCTGGGTGGTGATCGCCTTTGTCACGCAAGGGCTGTTCGCCGGCGGCGCCATGTACGGCCAAGTGCCGAGCTATCTGACCGAGCGCTTTCCGACCGAAATCCGCGGCACCGCGACCGGTTTCTGCTACCACGTCGGCGCCATCCCAGGCGCGATGGTGCCGCCGATTCTGACTTTTTTCGCGATTACCTGGAATCTCGGCTTTGCCATCCCGATGGCGATCGGAACCCTATTCGGGTTGGCCAACTTCATCCTGTCGGTCGCGTTCGGCCCGGAGACCAGGGGAACCGAGATGTCGCCCGATCTGGTCGTGGTCTAAGGACTCTGGATCGAACCCCGCCAAGGGCCTCTTCCGGCACGCCGGGAGGGGCCTTTTTCTTTGCGGCGCCGTCCTGTTCTGACATTCCGCAGGACAGCAAGCCGAGCGCAACGAACATCAGGGCCCCGCTCAACGGGGCTGCATCAAAACGGGAGGTATTTCATGGCCATCGCCGTCGACATCGGCAAGCCCGTTCCGTGGTGGAAGGAGCCGACCAAAGAGCAATGGCTGGCCTGGTCGGCGGCTTGGCTGGGCTGGACGTTGGATGCTTTCGATTTCACGATTTTCCTGTTGATCATGCTGCCGATCTCGCAGGAATTTCACGTCCCGCTGACCGCGGTGACCGCTGTCTTCACTCTGACCCTATGGATGCGGCTGGTCGGCGCGACCGCCTCGGGCTGGCTCGCCGATCGGATCGGGCGCAAAAAGCCGCTGATGATTTCGATCGCGTGGTATTCGGCGTGCAACTTTATTGCTGCGTTCTCCCCGGCATTTTGGTTTCTGTTTCTGTTTCGTGCCTTGCTCGGCATAGGTATGGGTGCCGAATGGCCGTGCGGCGCGTCCCTGGCGATGGAGTCCTGGCCAGTTCGCTCACGCGGCTTTATGGCCGGCGTGCTGCAAGCCTCGTGGGGTATCGGCGCCCTGCTGTCGAGCGCCGCCTACGGCCTGCTTTACAGCTCGATCGGCTGGCGCGGTCTGTTGATGCTCGGCGTGCTGCCAGCGCTGGCAATCGTCTATGTGCGCAAGTTCGTGCAAGAACCGCCGATCTGGGTAGAAAACCGCCGATTGCAGCGCTTGCAGCAGCGCGAGGTCCGCATCCCGTTGTTCAAGGTCTTCAAGCGCGGCCTGCTTTCCAACACCCTGACCGCGTGCTGGTGGATGGCCAGCGCTTTTGTCGTCGGCTATTCGGTCGGCGGGCTGTTCCCGACTTACCTGCAAAAGGATCTGCATCTCAGTCCCGGGCTTGTTGCGTTGCCGGTAATGCTGCAAAGCATCGTATTCTTTTTGTCGGGGTCGTTCTGGGGCGGGCTGTCGGACCGCATCGGTCGCCGGTGGGCCATCATCTTTCCCGCCCTCCTCACAATCCCGATCACGCCGCTTTATCTGATGACCGGCAACTACGCGATGATCGTCGTGTTTTTCACAATCCAAGGCGCCTTCGGCGGCGGTGGCATGCATACGCTCTACCCGGCCTATCTCGCTGAAAGATTCCCGACCGAGGTGCGGGCGACGGCGAGCGGGTTTGTCTATCATCAGGGCGCGATCTTTGGCGGTCTGACCGCGCCGATAATCACTTATTTCGCGATCAACTGGCATTTGGGCTTTGCGGTCCCGATGGCGGTCGGCACCATCTTGGGCTGCATCAGCGTCGCCCTGGCGGTTCTGGCCGGTCCCGAGACACGGGGCAAGGTGCTGCAAGCGGAATTGTCGGTTGCCTGAGCTAAGAAGGGTCGGCGCCGTCAGCGCGCCGACCGATGCCGGCTTCGGTCACGACGAGATCCATCGGGATATCGAAATCCTGCGGGTGGATCGTCTCGAGCCGAGCCAATTCAAAGCCGACGCCGATCGCCAATGGCCTCGGCGCCAACGCCGCCAGGGTGCGGTCGAAATAACCGCCGCCATAGCCCAATCGATAGCACTCCCGGTCAAAGCCGACAACCGGGGCGAGCACCGCCTGTGGTACCGCCGGGTCACGCCGCTCGGGCACCGGGATGCCCCACACCCCGTCGATCAGCGGGTCCCCCGGGTTCCAAAGGCGATATTCGAGCGGCCCTTTCTTGTCGACGACGACCGGCAGTGCTGCGGCAAATCCGTCCTCGATCAACTGTAGAACCAGCGGACGCGGATCGAATTCAGCCTGAAACGGCCAATAGACGCCCAAGGTTATCCCCGGCCGCTTCGTCAATATGGCGCGCAGCCGGGTTTCGATCGCATTGCCCCATACCCGGCGCTGCACCGCGGGCGTTCCGGTGCGCAGCGCCAAGAGGCGCCGTCGCTCCTCCCGCCGCCAAATCTTTACCGCGGCCAAATCCATCTGCCCGCCTCGCCCGCTGCACCCCAGCCGGTACCGTGCTCCTCAGACGCGATCACAATGTCCAGCGCGTCAATCCGGGATCAGATCGAGCACGGCCTCGCCCGCGTGCAGACGCTCGGCCAAGGTGGTGTGAAAGTCTCGCAACCATGCGACCATCTCCTCCGCGCTCTTCGTCGGACGCTCACCTCGGTGTTCGTCGGCGATTTCATCCATGATCAGCCGAATGTTGCGAACCTCGACCCCGCCAAACGGATAATCGAACAGCAGATCAAAATAGAACTTGAATGAACCGGTTCGGTTGCTCGGTTTGAAGCGCAGCGCTTGAATCTTGCGCAGCCAGGTTCGCAACTCCCGGCGGAAATGCTGACGCAGATCCGGCGCGAAATTGAAGCCGATCAATTTGACCAGATGCTCGTTTACCGGAGCGTACAGCCCAAGGATGATCTGCTCGACCAGTTTGCGCGGGTAGGCCAAAGTTGCCATGTCGTCGAGCGTCATCGGCGGCAATCCTTCGTCCTCAGAACAAGCCGGTGATGCGGCCCTCGGCGTCGACCTCGATATTGTTGGCTGCCGGCACCCGCGGCAAGCCGGGCATCGTCATGATATCGCCGCAGACCGCGACGACAAATTCGGCGCCGGCCGACAGCCGCACCTCGCGGATTGCCACCGTGTGACCGCTCGGCGCGCCCTTGGCGTTGGGATCGGTGGTGAAGCTGAGCTGAGTCTTGGCAATGCATACCGGGAAATGGCCGAAGCCCTGATCTTGCAGTTGGGCCAACTGGTCCTGCACCGGCTTGCCAGCCTCGATGTCTGCGGCGCCGTAGATGCGCTGGGCGATGGTGCGGATTTTTTCGAGGAGCGGCATCTCGTCGGGGTAGAGAAAGTTGAGCTTCGCGGCCCCGCTCTCGGCCAGGTCGACAACCTCGCGGGCGAGCTCGACCGCCCCCTCGCCGCCCTGCGCCCAATGGTCGGCGATCACTGCCTTGACGCCCTCGGCCGCGCACAGCTCCTTCAGCCGGGCGTGCTCGCGCGCGGTGTCGGCGCTGAAGCGGTTGACCGACACCACCGCCGGCAGACCGAACTGGCGGATATTGGCGAGGTGCCGGTGCAAATTGGCAAAGCCCTTTTCGAGGGCTTCGACGTTTTCCTCGCGCAGTGCGTTGAGCGCCACCCCGCCGTGCATCTTCAAGGCCCGCACCGTCGTTACCACCACCGCCGCGGCCGGGCGCAGCCCCGCCTTGCGGCATTTGATGTCGATGAACTTTTCGGCCCCGAGATCGGCGCCGAAACCGGCTTCGGTCACGACATAGTCGGCGAGTTTCAGCGCCGAGGTCGTCGCGATCACCGAGTTGCAGCCATGCGCGATATTGGCGAACGGGCCGCCGTGGATGAAGACCGGGTTGTGCTCGATCGTCTGCACCAGATTGGGGGCGAGCGCGTCCTTTAACAGCGCAGTCATCGACCCCGCCGCCTTGACGTCGGCCGCGGTGACCGGCTTGCGCTCTCGCGTCTGCCCGACATGGATATTGCCCAGCCGGCGCTGCAGATCCTGCAAGCTCGTCGCCAGGCAGAAGGTCGCCATCACCTGCGAGGCGGCGGTGATGTCGAACCCGTCCTCGCGCGGATAGCCATTGGCAACGCCACCGAGCGAGGAAATCGTCGTGCGCAAGGCGCGGTCGTTCATATCCATCGCCCGGCGCCAAGTGACCCGGCGCGGGTCGAGCCGCGGCTCAAGCCCGTAATAGACGTGGTTATCGACCATCGCGGCGAGCAGATTGTTGGCGGCGCCGATGGCGTGCAGATCACCGGTGAAATGGAGGTTGATATCCTCCATCGGCACGACCTGGGCATAGCCGCCGCCAGCGGCTCCGCCCTTGACGCCAAAGCACGGACCCATGCTCGCTTCGCGAAGGCACAGCATCGCCTTTTTGCCGATCAGGTTGAGCGCGTCGCCAAGCCCGACCGTGGTCGTCGTCTTGCCCTCGCCGGCCGGGGTCGGGGTGATCGCGGTGACGAGGACCAGCTTAGCGTTCGCCCGCTCGGGCAAGGAACGGACATAGTCGAGCGCGATCTTGGCCTTGTATTTGCCGTAAGGCTCGATCGCCGAGGCGGGGATGCCGAGCTTTTCGGCGATCGCGCCGATCGGGCGCATCTCCGCTTCCTGGGCGATCTCGATGTTCGATTTAGGATTTTTGTGCTGCTCTTCTCCGCGCGCCACGCCGTTTCTCCCTCGCTAAGTGCCCGTCGGGTCTTAGCCCCTCGGCCAAGAGGGCGCAACCGTTTGGGCGACGACGTGCGCCGGATGCCGCAAGCTTCGCCCTGTCGCAAGTCGTTCGGCGCGCTCCAACTCGGCCATGGCGCTAACCGGGTGACCGAAAACCTTGGAGGCTTTGGCGCTGGCGACCATCGATGTCGAAATTCGCCGGGTCGAGCCATTGCTCGAAAGCGGCGCGCAACGCCGGCCACTCGCGGTCGATAATCGAGAACCAGGCGGTGTCGCGGCTGCGGCCTTTATAGACGGTCGCCTGACGAAACAGTCCCTCATAGCGAAAACCGAGACGCTGGGCCGCCGCGCGCGACGGTGCGTTCAGCGCGTCGCATTTCCACTCGTAGCGGCGATAGCCGAGCTCGTCGAAGACCCGGCGCATCAACAGATACATCGCCTCGGTCGCCGCCGGTCGGCGCTGCAGCCGCGGGCTGTAATTGATGCCGCCGACCTCGATGACTCCAGCCGGGGCGTCGAGGCGCATCAGGCTCGCGACCCCGACCGCGCCGCCATTCGCCGGATCGATAATCGCGTGGATGAGGGGGTCGTCGCGCCCGGCCGCCGCCGTCAGGTATTCGCGGTAGAGATTGAACGAAGGATACGGGCCGTGCGGCAGATAGGTCCAATTGCGGCCCTCGCGATCTTCGCTGTTGGCCTCGAAAAGCTCGACTGCATGGCGGTCGGGGTCGAGCGCCTCGACCCGGCAAAAGCGCCCCTGGATCGCAGTGCGCGGCGGATGCGGCCTGACCGACCAGTCAGGCAACGGCGCACCGATCGGCTGGCCGAATTCGTTGTAATACGGTTCGCTCATCTCACTCGCATTAGATACAATTCAAAGTGTCGCGCGAGAAGGTCACAGCCATAACAGGCCGACGGCAATCGTCAGCACGGTCAATGGCACCCCAACCCTAAAGTATTGCCAGAAGGCTATCGCGACGCCGCGACGGGCGGCGCGCTGGACGACGATCAAATTGGCCACCGAGCCCAGCAGCGTCATATTGCCGGCCAGGGTTGCCGACATCGCGACGACGAGCCAGGCACGCCGCGGGTCGGGCAAGGCGGCGACGAACGGTTTCAACGCCAACACCGCCGGGACGTTGCTGACGAGGTTCGACAATATCGCGGTAACCAACGCCAGCACCGGCATCCGGTCGAGGTGTTGACGGCTGATCTCGGCGACGATTGCGGGCGACAGCAGCGCCTTCTCAAATCCGGCGACGACGACGAACAGACCGGCGAACATCAGCAAGAGCGGCCAGTCGATCTCGCGGTAGATTTTTTCGCTTCTGACGGTGCGGGTCACCAGCAGTACGGCGCCCGCGAGCAGCGCCACTTTGGCCGGCGGTTGACCCGCGAAAAACCCCGCCATCATCGCCAAAGTCACCAGGGCCGACTTGATGACCAGAGGCCGATAGGCGTGAGCCGGCATCGGAGCCCCGGTCAGCCGCTCCCGGGCGCGAAACTCGGACGGGTGAAACAATGCGATCAGGGCAAAGGTCAGGCCCAGCCCGATGACGGCGACCGGCGTCAGCGCCGCGGCGAACGCGACATAAGGGATCGCCGAAAAGCTGCCGATCATGATGTTCTGCGGGTTGCCGGTGATCGTCGCGACGCTGCCGACATTCGACGCCATCGCCACTGCCAGCAAATAGGGGGCTGGGTCGCGGCGCAGTCTGATGACCAGATCGAGAACGAGCGGCGTCAGCGCCAGGCAGATCGTGTCGTTGACGAGAAAAGCCGAAAAGAAGCCGGAGGTCGCGATCACTGCCGCGAGCAGCAACAGCGGGTGGTGGGCGTGCGTCACGACCCAATTGGTGGCGAGCCGGAAAAAGCCCGAAAGCCGCAGATTGCCGACCACGATCATCATGCCGAGCAGCAAGGCGATTGTGTCGAAGTCGATCGCCCGCAGCGCCTGGTCGAGCGCCAGCACGCCGAGGCCGACCATCAGCGCCGCGCCGAGCAGCGCCGCCCCCGCTCGGTCCAAGTAAAACCCCGGCAATTTGCCGAGGGCGATGACGATGTAGGTCGCGGCAAAGACCAGGATCGCGGCGACCCGCACTCCATTGGGCCGGACGGCGGAAAAAATCGCCGGCTCTTGCACCGCGGCAAACAGAATCGCCCCGATCAGCCCCGCTGCGACGGCGGCGGTGACGGCGACGCCGACACGCCGCGACCAGCAGCGCGCCGGCCGAACGCGCTTTGCACCCCGAGGGCTCCCTTCGGTCACCCCGGGTCATCCCGGACGGGAAGCGCGGCGACGTTGGCGGGGGCCGGTTCGGCGAGAGAAGAGCCATCCCCCGATCGCGCGGTTTCCGGCATCGCTGTCGCCAATGCGGCAAAAGCGAGCGCGGCGACCGCCGCCGAAGTCAGAAACGCCGCCGGATAGCCGAAATGGTCGACGATCACCCCGGCGGCGAGCCCGCTCAACGAAGCCCCGATGCCTTGCGCGGTGGCGACGACACCTTGCGCTATGTTGTATCGTCCGGTGCCGCGCATCAGATCGGCCAGCACCAGCGGCGTGATTGCGCCAAAGATCCCGGCGCCCACTCCATCGAGCAGCTGGACCCCAATCAGCCAGGCGCTGGCGTTGGAAAAGGTATAGAGAACCGCGCGCAACGGGAGGATCCCAAAGCCGATCAAGAGTATCGGCTTGCGCCCCCAGCGATCGGCGTTCAACCCGACCATCAGCGCGATCGGCAGCATGATCATCTGGGCGGCGATAATGCAGGCCGACATCATCGCGGTCGCCCATTCCTTGTGGGCGGACGCCAATTTCTGGCCGACCAGCGGCAGCAGCGGCGCATTGGCAAAATGGAACAGCATCGTGCAGCCGGCATAAAGCAACAGCGGACGACAGGTCAGCAAAACCTTGAGACGCGAAGGTTGAGGCCCGCCGTCGTCTTGTTTTTCGCCGCCGCGCGCGCGAACATGGTCGATGGCGGCGGCCGGTATCGACAGCACAGCCACGGTGGCGAGCACCGCAAAAACCGGGACGAGCAGAAACACCGCGCGCTGCGATACGGCCCATCCGACAAGGCCCGCGGCCGCGGCGATGGCGACATTGCCGCCATGGTCCCAGGCGGAATTTCTCCCCATGCGGCGGGCCAGCGCGGCGCGGGCGTAGAGCCCCAGGGTCAATGCCGCGACCGCCGGCCCGAACACGTCGCCCACCGCCGCCATGACGGTGTTGGCGATCAGGACCGGCCAGAAAGACGGTGCGGCGTATATCGTCACCGCGCCGACCGCGAGTGCGGCGAGCGCCGCCACCACGAGCGCGCGCTTGGCCCGGGTCGCGTCGATCAATCCCCCGATCGGCGTCTGGACTGCGAGACCCAAAAGCCCGCCCACGGTCGTCACCAACCCGACCGCCTCCTGCCTCCAGTGCTGCTGGGTAACAAGAAAAACGTTCAAATAGGGGCCGAGCGCGCCGCGCACATCGGCGAGCAGGAAGTTCAGCGCGTCGAGCGAAACCGCCTTGAACGGCGCACCGGAATGGGCCCGTTCGGACGCCGACGAAGGCTGTGCCGCGCCCGCCATTCTACGGCCG
>DATMKU010000297.1:0-3036 GCA_035570935.1 Allostellaceae bacterium | reverse complement strand
CCTGCTTGCGGTCATCGGTTCGACGCTCGACCTGATCCCGTCCGCCAGCGCCGCCGACCTGGTGCAGACAGCACGGCCCTACGTGATCCAAGAGGCCGAGCCGACCGGAACCTACCAGCGCTGATCTGCCGCTCGGCCACGCACGGGCGGCGAGGCGCTCGCCCGCCTCGGTTAGCGGTTGCCGCGCGCGGACCGAGTTTTTACCGGGCTTGGTGGAATTGCTGGCTCGCGGACGAAATTTCTGCCTATAACCCGCGCCCGGCGGTTTCCGACGCCGCGTCTCGCGGCCGCGCCGGCGCGCCGCAGGGATAGCGTGACGCGGTGGCCCAAAACCCAGGAATATGGCGTTAGCTTGGTACAGGGACCGAGCGCATAGATGCCGGATACGGCAGTCATTCACAGCGAACGGCACTCCGGGATCGGACAAAACCTGGCGGTCGCGGCACTCGGCGTTGTCTATGGCGATATCGGCACCTCGCCGCTCTATACCGTCAAGCAATGCTTCGAGAACGCCGGCGTCAGCCAGTCGCGGGTCTTCGGGGTCTTGTCGCTGATCGCCTGGGCGCTGACATTGGTCGTCACCGTCAAATATGTGATTGTGCTGATGCGCGCGGACAATCGCGGCGAGGGCGGCATCCTGGCGCTGATGGTTCTCGCCCTGCGCGCCGCCAACGCCAGGCGCAGCCGCTGGATCATGTGGGCCGGGCTGTTCGGCGCCGCGCTGTTTTACGGCGACGGCGTCATCACACCGTCGATTTCGGTCTTGAGCGCGGTCGAGGGGCTGAAAGTTGCGACCCCGGCCTTCGAACCCTATGTCGTGCCGCTGACGTTGCTGCTGCTCGTCGTCTTGTTCATCGTCCAGCGCCGCGGCACCGGGCTCGTGGGCCGCTATTTTGGCCCGGTCATGATCCTGTGGTTCGGCGCGATCGGGCTTCTCGGCGGATGGGAGATCGCGCGCCGCCCCTCGATCCTGCTGGCCGTCGACCCGCGCTATGCCGTCAACCTGATGCTGCACCAACCCTGGCACGGCTTTGTCCTGCTCGGCTCGGTCGTGCTGGCGGTGACCGGCGCCGAAGCGCTTTACGCCGATATGGGGCATTTCGGGCGCTCGCCGATCCGTCGCGCCTGGCTGCGCCTGGTCTTCCCGGCGCTGCTGTTGAATTATTTTGGGCAAGGCTCATTGCTGCTCGCCCACCCGGGCGCGATCGAAAACCCATTTTTTCTGCTGAGCCCCGGCTGGGCGCTCTACCCGCTGGTGGCGCTCGCCTCGACCGCCACGGTCATTGCCTCGCAGGCGGTGATCTCGGGCGCGTTCTCGATCACCCGGCAGGCGGTCCAGCTCGGCTATCTGCCACGCATGCTGGTGCGCCATACCTCCGAACAGGAGATCGGACAGGTCTATGTGCCGGCGATGAACGGCATGCTGCTGGTGGCGGTCGTCGTGACCGTGATCGGGTTTCGCTCGTCCGACGCGCTCGGCGGCGCCTACGGTGTCGCCGTCACCGGGACGATGACGGTCACGACCGTGCTCGCCTTTGTCTATTTCCGGTGGGGCGCGGGTTGGCGTTTGTGGCGCCTGGTCCCGCTCTTTGCGTTGTTTCTCGGCGTCGACCTGTCGTTTTTCGGCGCCAACCTGTTGAAGATCATCGATGGCGGCTGGTTCCCGCTGGCGATCGCCGGGACGATCTACGCAGCGATGATGACCTGGCTGTGGGGCCGGGAGCGGATGGCGGTGCAGCGCGCGAGCGGCGCCCTGCCGCTCGTCACCTTGATCGAGAATTTGCGGCCCGACCATCCGGGGCGCGTCCCCGGCACCGCTGTCTACATGACGGCACGGGTCGACAACGTGCCCGCGGCGTTGCTCCACAACATGAAGCACAACAAGATCCTGCACGAGCGCAACGTATTGATGACGGTGCGCACCGAGGACGTGCCGCGCCTGCCCGAAACCGACCGGCTGCAGATCGATCATCTGAGCCAGAATTTTCACACGGTGACGATCCATTACGGCTTTCTCGAAGAGCCCGACATCCCGCGCGCGCTGGCGCTGTGCCGCGTCGGCGGGTTTCGCTTCAACCTGATGGATACCTCGTTCTTCGTCGGCCGCGAAAAGGTTGTCGCCAAGGGCCGGCCGCGACTCTTGCTGCCGTTCAAAAAGCTGTTTGTCCTGTTGACTAACCTGGCGCTCGACGCGACCGAGTTCTTCCGCATCCCGGTCAACCGCATCGTCGAACTCGGCGGCCAAGTCGAACTCTGAGACCAGCTCGATCCAGCGCCCCCACGCAGCGCTTGCTTGCGGCGGCGGCGAGGATTGCCGTGCGAGCGTGCCGCAGCATGCCCGCTGCGTCGTCCGTGCGCGTCTGGGCGGGATCATCGAGGCGGACGCGCCGCGATACCGAGCATCGCCGCGTGCGGAACGCGATTCCGTGATAGACCGTTCACCTGGGGTGGCGCGGCTTTGCCACTCTTTTGTGTGCTTTACGGAGATAGCGATGCCAAGCAGGCTCAAGATTTTTGCGGTCGCGGCCGCTTTGGCGGCGGGCGCGCCCGTTGCGGCGATGGCGCAATATTCCTGTCCGCCGGGCTACGCCCCTTATGGCGGGGTCTGCCAGCCGGTCCCGGCACCCGGCTATGCGCCGGGCCCGCTGTCCGGGGCTGCCGCCGGGGGTGCCGCCGGGGCCGCGAACGGCGGCGCGGCAGCCGGTCCCGTCGGCGCGATTATTGGGGGGGCGCTTGGCACCGCTACGGGTGCTGTTGCCGGCACCGCCAATGCGATCACGGGTGCCGCTTCAGTACCGGCCTGCGGCCCGGGATACGTCTATTATAACGGCGGCTGCTATCCCAGCCGTTAGGCTGGCGCGCGGGCCTCAGTAGGGGTCACGCACGAAGATAAACGTCGTGCCGGTCACGATCGGGGCGCTGGCGCCGACGAACGACACGTTGGCGTCCTTGACCTGGCGCGACCCGGCGCGGCCTGATGCCTGTAGCGCACCTTCGATGATGTGCCACAGGCCGTGGATGCGCCCGGTGCCGAGG
>DATMKU010000296.1:0-11136 GCA_035570935.1 Allostellaceae bacterium | reverse complement strand
AACATCAGCGGTGTGCCGGTGGTCGGCCCCGACGGCAGGGTCGAGGGCATCCTGACCGAAGGCGACCTATTGCGCCGCAGCGAGATCGCGACCGAAAAGCGGCATTGGCCGTGGCTCGACTTTCTGCTGGGTCCGGGGCGGATGGCCAGCGACTACGTCAAGACCCACGGCCGCGTCTGCGACGAGCTGATGTCGCATGACGTAATCTCGGTTGTCCCCGACACGCCGCTCGCCGAAATCGTCGCCTTGATGGAGCGCCGCCGCATCAAGCGGGTGCCGGTGATCGAGAATGGCGCGTTGCTGGGCATGGTCAGCCGCGCCGATCTGCTCGCCGCCATCGCCCGCGTGCTCGACGCGCCGCAAGCCCCGGCCGGCAGCGACGACGAGATCCGCGCGCGGGTTTTGGCCGAATTGGCCAAGCGCGACTGGGCGCCGCGCGCCGGACTGACGATCACCGTAACGGACGGCATCGTCGAACTCGACGGCGTGATCCTCGACGAACACGAGCGCGCGGCCTTGCGGGTCGCCGCCGAAAACGCGCCCGGGGTCAAGGCGGTCTCCGACCGCCTTGTCTGGGTCGAACCGGTCACGGGAACCGTCATCGAGCGCGCCGACGAAAATTCGGCAACGATCAAGCCGGCCGCGCGTTGACCGCCGGCACAAATCCGTGCAGGGGGTGAAGCGAGGTTGCGATGCGAACGCTTTTGCCGTCGACGATCAGCGGGATCGTTTGCGCGGCGGTAATCGCCACAGCCGCCGTCGCCGCGCCGGCCTTGCCCGGCAGCCATTCACCGGCCGCGCCGCCAAGAGTCGTGCTGGTCGATGCCCGCTGCGGCCAGGGATGGCATTATGTTCCCGAGGGCTACGCCGAGCACGGCAAATGGCGTGACGCCCACTGCTCCCGCAATTGACGCGTTCGTCGCCCGCACCCCCGCGCCGGCCCGCCCGGAGACCGGCGTGCGACGATGTCAGCCGAGAAATTCGCGCAGCGCTGCGACCAGCTCCTTTGGATTGTCGCCTTGGACGGTGTGGCCGGCCTTGGGGATCTTGACCCAGCGCCCGTCGGGGAGGCCGGCGGCGAGGAGCTCGGCGTCCTCGTCGTGGAACACATCGCTTTCGCCGCCGCGCACGACCAGGGTTGGACAGGTCACGCTGGCCAGCCCGTCGGCAAGACCGCGCCGCTCGGCCGCGTGCTGGTCGCCGCCCATGGCTTGAAACCGCTGCCGGTCGTATTTCCACACCCAGTTGCCGTCGTCCTGCCGGCGCAGATTGTGCATCAGGCTGCGCCGCAGGACTAATGGATCGCGCCGCGGGTTGAAGGCGAGCGCGCGCTCGATGATCGCCTCCAGAGTTTCCGGCTCGGCCCCGCCATTGACAAAATTGCGGATGCGGCTCGACCCCGGCCGGCGGACGTTGGGGCCGGAGTCGATCAGCACCAGCGCCGACAGGGTTTCGGGATAGGCAATCGCATAGGCGAGCCCATTGATCGCACCCATCGACATGCCGACCAGCACAAACCGGTCGAGCCCGAGCGCCTCGGCAAAGCCCTTCACGTCCTCGCGCTGGGCCGCGATCGTGTAATTGGCGTCGGGCGCCCAGTCGCTGTCGCCATGACCGCGCTGGTCGAGTGCGAGGCAATGATAGTCGTCGCGCAGGGCCAGGCAGCACAGATCCCAAGTATGCGCGGTCAACGCCCCGCCATGCAGAAACAGGATCGGCGGTTTTCCCTCTGTCCCCCAATCGAGATAGCGAAAGCCGAGGCCGTTCACCGCGACCTGCCGCTCGTCCGGCAGCACCACCTCGTCAAAGCGGAACCCGGCACGCACCGAAGTCGATTGCAGATGCTCGCGATATTCTTCGCTCGACAAGCTCATGTTGAGGGCACTCCGTCAAGGATCGGCGCCGGTGCGGCGGGGCGGGATCTACGCTTTAACACGACGGTGCTCCGCCGACCATTTGCCTGATCAGGCCCTTGCGTGCATTTGCGATTGGCACCCCCGCGCCCGGCACATGGCTGGAGGGCTGGGGAGCGCGCCACAGGCGTTGTGCCGGCGTCCCGAGGGCGTACACTTCCTCGCGAGTTCTCGGGGCCGCGACCGGCGGCCCACCCTCTGCAGAAAGGAAGAACCGATGGCCTTTGATCTGTTGATCAAAAACGGGCTGATTGTCGACGGCTCGGGACTGCCGGCGTTCCGCGGCGATGTCGGCATCAAAAACGGCAAGATCGTCGAGATCGGCAAGTTGACTGGCACCGCGGCGCGCACGATCGACGCCGAGGGCCGCGCCGTCGCCCCCGGGTTTATCGACAACCACTGCCATTACGACGCCCAGGTCACCTGGGATCCGCTGTGCACCTTCTCGCCCGAGCACGGCGCCACCACCGTGATCTTTGGCAATTGCTCGTTGTCGTTGGCGCCGGTGCGCAAGGGCACCGAGGAGCGGCTGGCCGAGTTCCTGTCCTATGTCGAAGCGATCCCGATGGAGGTGTTGCGCACCGTCAACTTCGACTGGGAAACGACCGGCCAATACATGGACCATCTCGACAAACGCCTCGGCGTCAATGTCGGAAATCTGATCGGCCATACCGCAGTGCGCCATTATGTGATGGGCGACGAGTGCCAGAAGCCGGGCGCTTCCGACAACCAGATCAAGGCGATGCAGGATGTCGTCCGCGACGGTATGAAGGCCGGGGCGCTGGGGCTTTCGGTGTCGCGCGAGCAGGGCCATTACGACCCGCAGGGCTGCCACATCCCGGCCTTGTGGGCCGACGAAAAGGAGATTTTCGCGCTCGGCGACGTATTGCGCGACATGGGCACCGGCACCATCCAGGCCGGCGGCGGCCAATATGTCGAGTTGAAGGACGGCATGATCCGGCGCCTCGCCGAGGCGACCGGGCGGACCGTCGTCTACAACAGCCTATCCCAGACGATGCGCAAGCCCGACGAGTGGAAGACGCACATGGCGCGGGTCGAGGAGACCGCGGCGCTGGGCATCCGCGCCTATCCGATGTGCAGCCCGAACCGGGTCACCCAAGACTTCACGATGAAGAATTGCCAGGTGTTCCGCGGCCTGCCGACCTGGCATCCGATCCTGCTGTCGTCGGATGAGGCCAAGTTGAAGGCGTATGCCGATCCCGAAATCCGCGCCAAGCTCCACGAGGAGGCGGTCGTCAACAAGCCCGATACCGCGGTCGGCTTTTCGAAGACCTGGTGGAACTATATGTGGGTCAACGAGCCGGCGCTCGAAAAGAACCAGTGGATGCAGTTCAAGTCGATCGGCCAGATCGCCGAAAAGCAGGGCAAGCGGGTGATCGACGCCTTTCTCGACCTCGTCGTCGAAGAAAACCTTGAAACCCGCTTTCTGCAGGCCGAGAACAATGTCGACGACGACGCGCTGACCAAGATCCTGACCCATCCGAACGCGGTGATCGGACTCGGCGACGGCGGTGCGCATGTCCAGTTCCACGGCGGCTACGGCTACCTGACCAAGCTCCTCGGCGAATGGGTGCGCGAGAAGCAGGTCATGACCCTGGAGCAGGCAGTGCGGCGGCTGACGTTCGACTCAGCCTCGGTCTTCGGGCTTCACGACCGCGGCTTGCTGCGTCCCGGCATGGCGGCCGATGTCGTGATCTTCGACCCGGCGACCGTGAAGTGCGGCCACGAGGTCGTCGTGCGCGACTTCCCGAAGGGCGCCTGGCGCATCAAGGAGCCGGCCGAGGGCGTCTTCGCCACCATCGTCAACGGCCAAGTGCTTTACAACGAAGGCAAGCACACCGGCGCATTGCCCGGCCGGGTATTGCGCAACACCTACTACCACGCCAACCACGGTTAGGCGGCGTCCGTCGCACCCTCACCCACCCTCTCCCGCAACGCGGGAGAGGGTGCCGACCCCCCGGATCATGATCCGGGGGGTCGGTGAGGGGTGGCTCAGCCCGCCGGGAGCGGTTTCCAATCAGAATGGCGCTACCATGGCTGCAAAAGAAGAGCCCTTGAGCACCCAGATTGACCGAACAGCGCGCTGCCGGCCTCAGCCGAGCGGCGTGAACAGGCGCTCGATATCGGCGGCGGTGAGTGCTGCGGCGGCATTGCCGCCCGCTTGGTAGATCCCTGCTGCGAGCGCTTTTTTGCGCTGCTGCGATTCGAGCATACTTTCCTCGACGGTGCCTTGAGCCAAGAGCTTGTAAACAAAGACCAGCAACGGCACCGTCGCGCCGTCGATCTCGACCCCGAGATCGAGCGAGAACCACCACCCGCTGCCTTCCTCGACCCCGGCCATCCACTCGCCGCCGCCATCGACGACGCGATGGTGAAAGCCCTCCTCGATCGATCGGCGCCCCGCCATAGGCGACACCACGCAATGCCGCATCGATCGTTTGCTAGATGCTGTTGGCGCGCCAGTCCCAAAAATCCCCGCTGCGCTTGCGCCGACCGAGGACGAGGATTGGAACCGGCCGCTCGGCGCGCAGCTCCTCGACCATGTCGGCGCGTGGCGCCGGCAAGACGAGGCTCGGCAGATCGCGCGCGAAGCGGCCGGCGACCGCCGCCGCCTGCTCGATCGTAATCGGCGGCGCCGCCAATGCGATTTTGACCAGCGAGCGGGCAATGTCGAAGACGACGGGTCTGATGACGTGTCGGTGTTCGTCGACATACCAGGGCGAAGCGGCGGGGAGCACCGCGGCGTGGCGGTTATCGGCGAGCTCGACCGCGATCGTCTGCCGGCAGTCGCCGCCGAGCTGCGAGGCGAGCGGCGGGCGCAAGGTCAGCGCCGGCGAATCGAGCTTGCGCCAACGAATGAGGGATTATTTGGCTGTTCGGTCGATAGCTGCTGTCAAGAACGCGGGTTGGCGGCTTGCGGAGCGCCCGCGGCTCGCTTTCGAGCGTCCGCCCAAGAGGCGCCGGCAGCCGAATCGCATGCTATGATCGGCGGGTTGAGACAACCTCGCGGGAGGAGCAGCGATGAACCGCGAATTTGGGACGATTCGAGCGGAAGACCGCGGCGATGGGCTCGTCCTGTTGACCTTGAACCGGCCGCAGGTCGCAAACGCGCTGAACACCCAGATGGGGCATGACCTGCTCGCGTTTTTCGACGCAGTCAACGCAGCACCGGGTCAGGCTCGATGCATCGTGCTGACCGGTGCGGGCGAGCGCGCCTTTTGCGCCGGCGGCGACCTCAAGGAGCGCAACGGCATGACCGACGACGAGTGGCAGGGCCAGCACCTGCTGTTCGAGCGCATGATCCGCGCCTTCACCGCCTGCCCTGTGCCGGTGATCGGTGCCGTCAACGGTGCCGCCTACGCCGGGGGCTGCGAATTGGCGCTGTGCTGCGACTTTATCTATGCCGCCGAGAGCGCGCGCTTTGCACTGACCGAGGTGACGCTTGGGATCATGCCGGGGGCGGGCGGCACGCAGAATTTGCCGCGCGCGGTCGGCGAGCGCCGCGCCAAGGAGATCATCCTGACCGGCCGTCCGTTCACCGCCCACGAAGCCTGTCAATGGGGGATGGTCAATCGGTTGAGCGCGCCGGGCAAGATCGTCGATGAGGCCCTTGAAACCGCCCGGCGGATCGCCGACAACGCACCGATTTCGGTGCGCCAGGCCAAGCACGCGATCCATTACGGGCTGCAGATGGACTTGGCGAGCGGCATGATGCTGGAAATCGAAGCTTACAACCGCATGGTCCCGACCGAAGACCGCCGCGAGGGCATCGCCTCGTTCAACGAAAAGCGCAAACCGCATTTCAAAGGCCGATAATTCCTTTCCGTGTTCTCGACCCCGCGGACTTGGGCGATTGGTATGGGCGCTAGCCGTTAACGGGATGGAGATCTTACATGCTGCTCCGTTGGGCGGAATTGCGTGACATTCCGAGACTGCAGGAAATCGAGAAAGCCGCGCGAGCCCGCTACCTCGCTGTCGAAGGGTTCTCGTTCGCCGTGGGAACCCCGCCGATTGCGGCTACTCGACTTGAACAAGGCGGCGTCGTGCTTGCGGAAGAGGAAGGCCGGGTCATCGGCTTCATACTGACGAATGCGATGGACGGTATGCTCTATATTGCAAATATCTCGGTCGCGATCAGCTATTCCGGCCACGGGATTGGCACCTCTCTGATCGACACGGCCGATAACCAGGCACTGTCGAGCGGCTTGTCGGGCCTCGTTCTGACGACGTTCAGGAAGCCCCGATGGAATAGTCCGTGGTTTCGCAAGCTCGGCTTTGAACCTTTGCCGCAAGACCTCGTCGGTCCCGCGTTGCGCGCCGCCCTGAACCGTCATTCAGGATTTCTGGATATGAAGACCAGAGAGACGTTGTGGCGGTCGTTCGTTAGAGATACCAGGGCGCGAAGGCATCAGAAGAGGGTAGCAGCAGGAGATCGAAAGGGAGCTGCCAAACCATGATTGTGAGATTCTGTGCCAAAGTCGGGCGATGAGGGCGTTTGACCTTCTCGAGCGGATGCGGACGAACCCGCAGGCGAATTGGACGATTGCCGACATCGAGCGGCTCTGCCGAGCACGCGGGTTGACGATAACTTCGCCGCGCCGCGGCTCGCATTATAAGGTGCGCGATCCAAGGGGTGGCTCGACGCTGACAATTCCGGCACGCCGGCCTATCAAAGCAATCTACATTCGGGCGCTCGTCGTGCTTGCCGAGCAGGTCGGCGAAGGGAAGGACGGACAATGACCTATCGGTATCGAATAATGCTGCGTCCCCTCGACGCTCAGGAAGGTGGGGGATGGGTCGCTGAGGTCCCCGAGCTTGCCGGCTGCATGTCCGATGGGGAGACCCCTCAGGAAGCGGTCGAGAGTGTCATGGATGCAATCGCGTGCTGGATCGAGGCCGCCGAGGAGGACGGGCGGCCGATTCCCGTGCCGAGCGGCGCTGAGGCGGCCTGAAGATGCAAGACTGCGACCCTTGACGAAGGGCGATACAAGCGGAACGGTTACACGGCGGAGGGCATGATGACCGAGAGCGCACGGGCTGAAAACCTTACCGAATTCCTTGCTTTTCGGGCGACAAAACCGCGCTACGACGATTTGCCCGACCCGGTGCGCGAGGTGGCACGGCAATGCGTGCTCGATTATCTCGGCTGCGCGATCGCCGGGGCGGGCGATCCGCTGGTCGGGATATTGCTCGCCGAAATCACGGAGGCCGGCGGGGCGGCGCAGGCGAGCGTCGTCGGGCAGCGGCAGCGGTTGCCGGCATTGTCGGCGGCGCTGTTGAATGGGGCGGCGGCGCACGCGCTCGACTATGACGACGTCAACATCGCGATGCCCGGGCATCCCTCCGTGGCGATCCTCCCGGCACTACTGGCGCTCGCCGAGCTAAAGGGCAGTTCCGGGCATGACGTCTTGACCGCGTTTGTCGCCGGCTACGAGGCCGCCTGCCGCATCGGCATGGCGCTGCAGCCCGGGCATTACAATCTCGGCTTTCATGCGACCGCGACGGTCGGCTGCTTTGGCGCTGCCGCAGCCAGCGCCCGGCTGCTCGGGCTCGACGCTGAACAGACCGCGACGGCACTCGGCATCGCCGGGACCCAGGCGGCCGGGCTCAAATCGCAATTCGGGACGATGTGCAAGCCGTTTCACGCCGGCAAGGCGGCGCAGAACGGGTTGCTGGCGGCGCGGCTGGCGGCACGCGGGTTTTCGAGCCGCACCGATCTCGTCGAATGCGTCCAGGGCTTTGCCGCGACCCACGGGCCCGATTTTTCGCCCGAGGCGGCGGTGCAGGAGCCGGCCGGCGGGTTTCATATCCTCGCCAATCTCTTCAAATACCATGCCGCGTGCTATTTCACGCATGCGCCGATCGAATGCGCCCGCACGCTGCGCCGTCAGCACCGGATGACCCCCGACACGATCGCCGGCATCACGCTGCGCATCGACACCAGCACCGACCGCGTCTGCAATATTCGGGCACCGGTCGACGGCTTGCAGAGCAAGTTCAGCCTGCGCCAGACCGTGGCGATGGCGCTCTCCGGGGTCGATACCGCGAGCCTCGGCGCCTATGACGAGGCGACAGCATGCGATCCGAGGCTGGTTCGGTTGCGCGAGCTGATGTCGATCGATTTCAAAAACGACTGGCCGCAGACCGTCAGCGAGTTGGATGTCGAATTGGCGGATGGCGGCCGAGTCAGCGCACGCCACGATTCGGGTATTCCGGCCGCCGACATCGCCGATCAGGGCCGGCGCCTTGCCGACAAATTCGACGGTCTGGTCGAGCCGGTGCTCGGCGCGCCGCGCGCCCGCGAGTTGCGCGAGACGGTGGCCGGCCTCGACGCCATCGCCGATATCGGCGTCCTCTCCCGGCTCGCCGCGGGCTAGACGGCTCGCCCCTCGCCCCGGCGCTCTCGCCGCGATCCCCGGGTCCAGCCCGCGGAGGGTGAGGGCGGGGATTACCGCGCGTCGTGCGATGATTTCGGCTCCACCGCGTTCCTGGTAGACGTGGGACTTCTGGCACACCTCTCTGCCGATGGCGAAGGGCTGCCGCGGCCGGCCGATCAGCGTCGGCTGTCGCTCGGCTTCGAGGCGTGGGACGAGGCACTTGCCGCGGCCGCCGCCAATCCGATCACTCGGACAGCCCGCGGTTGGAGCACGGCGCCGGCGGGCCGGCGGCTGCTCGCGTCGATCTTTGGCAACTCTCCGTTTCTGAGCGGGCTCGCGGTCAAGGAATGGCAATTCCTGACGCGCCTCGTAAAAGAGGGTCCAGAGCCGCTCTTTGCCGGACTTTCCGCGGCGGTCGAGGACCCCGCCGACTCGGGCGAAGACACGACAGCACTAATGCGCCGGCTGCGCCTTGCCAAACGGCGCACCGCACTGCTTGCGGCGGTGGCCGAGTTGGCCGGAAGCTGGTCGCTCGAACAGCAGATGGCGGCGCTGAGCCATTTCGCCGAGGCGGCGATCGGGGCGGCACTCCGCCATCTGCTGCGCCAGGCGGCGGCGAAAAGCCTGATCGGAGTCATTTACCCCGCCGATCCGGAGCGGGACAGCGGGCTGATCGCTCTGGGCATGGGCAAGCTCGGGGCCGGTGAGCTGAATTATTCGAGCGACATCGACCTCATTCTGTTTTTCGATCCGGCCAAATCGCGGGTGACGGCGCGCGACGGGCCGCAACCCTTTTTCAGCCGGCTCGCGCGCGATCTTGTCCGCATCCTCGAAGAACGCACCGGCGACGGCTATGTCTTTCGCACCGATCTGCGGCTGCGCCCCGACCCGGGCTCGACCCCGCCGGCAATGTCGGTTGCGGCGGCGATCGCCTACTACGAAAGCGTCGGCCAAAACTGGGAGCGCGCGGCGCTGATCAAGGCGCGCCCGCTCGCCGGCGACCGGGACGCCGGCGAGCGGTTGCTGCGCGAATTGCGGCCGTACATCTGGCGCAAGCACCTCGATTTCGCCGCGATTCAGGACATCCACTCGATCAAACGCCAGATCAACGCCTATCGCGGCGGCGGCCGCATCGCGGTCGAGGGCCATGACATCAAGATCGGGCGCGGCGGCATCCGCGAGATCGAATTTTTCGCCCAGACGCAGCAGCTGATCTGGGGCGGACGTATGCCCGAATTGCGGGTGCGCTCGACCTGCGACGCCTTGCGGCGGCTCGCCGAGGCGGGACGCATCGATCCGGCGGCAGCGGCGGTGCTGAC
Source organism: Allostellaceae bacterium (assembly GCA_035570935.1). Taxonomy (GTDB): domain Bacteria; phylum Pseudomonadota; class Alphaproteobacteria; order ATCC43930; family CGMCC-115725; genus AP-15. The sequence continues at coordinate 1,506 of DATMKU010000296.1, read as the reverse complement.
CGCCGATTACCGGTTTCTGCGCCGGCTCGAGCACCGTTTGCAGATGGTCGACGACGCGCAGACCCATCGCCTGCCCGACGACCGCGATGGGATCGCGCATATCGCCGCCTTTCTCGGTTATCGCGGTCCGGACGCCTTCGTCGCTGACTTGACCGCACATCTGAGCTCGGTCGAGCGACATTATGCCGAGTTGTTCGAGCTGGCGCCGAGTCTCGCGCGCCCCGGCAACCTCGTCTTCACCGGCGCCGAGGACGACCCCGAGACCCTCGGGACCTTGTCGCGGCTCGGTTTTGCCAATCCCCCCGCGGTCGCGGCGCTTGTGCGGAGTTGGCATCACGGCCGGATGCGCGCCACCCGCAGCCAGCGGGCCCGTGAGATTCTGACCGAGCTGGTACCCGAACTATTGCGCATCTTTGGTGCGACGCCTCATCCCGACGAGGCGTTGCGCCGCTTCGACCGGTTTCTGTCGCGGCTGCCAGCCGGCGTGCAACTGTTCTTGCTGTTCCAGGCGAATCCGGGATTGCTGGCGCTCGTGGCCGATGTGATGGCCGGGGCGCCGCGGCTCGCCGAGCAATTGGCCCAGCGGCCGGCATTGCTCGATGCGGTGCTCACCCGGGAATTCTTCGCTCCTCTGCCGGGGCAGCCGGTTCTTGCCGCCGATCTCGACCGGATGCTTTCGGGCGTGTCCGATTTCGCCGACATGTTGGACGCGCTGCGGCGTTGGGCGAGCGAAAAGCGCTTCCAGGTCGGCGTGCTATTGCTGCATCGGGCGCTGGACGGCGAGGGGGCGGGCAAGGCGCTCGCCGACATCGCCGAGACCGCGCTCGCCGCCCTCGTCCCGGCGGTCGAGGCGGATTTCGCGCAGCATCATGGGCGGCTAGCCGGCGGTGCCGTTGCGGTGCTCGGCATGGGACGGCTCGGCAGCCGCGAGATGACGCTCGCCTCCGATCTCGATCTGATTGTGATCTACGACGCGCCGCCGGACACTGCGGGCTCCGACGGCGCGCGGCCGCTTTCCGCCGCGGCCTATTACGCCCGCTTGAGCCAGCGGCTGATCGGCGCGATCACGGCGCCAACCGCCGAAGGCCCGCTTTACCCGGTCGATATGCGGCTGCGGCCATCGGGCTCGTCCGGGCCGATCGCGTCGAGCTTTAACAGCTTCGACCGTTATCAACGCCAATCCGCCTGGACCTGGGAGCATATGGCGCTGACCCGGGCGCGCCCGGTCGCCGGCGACCGGGCGCTGTGCGGGCGGATCGCCGAGACGATCGGCGCGGTGTTGCGCGCGCCGCGCGAACCGAGGCGCCTCTTGGCCGATGTCGCCGACATGCGAGGGCGGATCGCCGCGGAACACCCGCGCCCTTTGCCATGGGATCTGAAGAACCGGCGCGGCGGGCTGACCGATCTCGAATTTATCACGCAATACCTGATGCTGCGCGAGGCCGCGGCGGCTCCGCAGGTATTGCACCGCGCTACCGCCGACGCGCTGCGGGCATTGGGCTCGGC
>DATMKU010000295.1:0-39266 GCA_035570935.1 Allostellaceae bacterium | reverse complement strand
ACGGCCATCGCGATCTGACCGATCCGGCTCAGGCTGAACAACATTTGGCACCCCCGTATTTCTTGTTCCTCCTTTGTACCAGAATCGGACGCCGCAGGCCAGCGGAATATCTACACGGTGAACCGGGCGGGCGAGGGATTTTCCCGGAAGTCTCGACTGCGGTGGTCGAAGTGCGCTCGCCGCATGGCGATCGCCCGGCGAATCGGGGCGGTTAAATTGCCATATTCTGATCCTACCATCGGCCACGCTAAACGACGGGCGGAGTGGGTTGGATCGGATGGGAGCTTTCGCGGTAGAGCAATCCGGAGGTAAAAGGCGCGGGCAGGCGCCGTATCAGGGGGTGCGGCACCCAAGGATGTACCGGGCGGCGGCGAATTCCCGTCAATTCCCGGTTCGGTGAAAATAATTCCCGATTATGTCGGAATTAATTCCCGGTTATCGGGCATCTCATTTTTCGATAGTCTATTGATTATACTGGGTTTATGGCGGTTCGAACGGCTTTGGCAGAGAAAAATTCCCGGTTTTTTCCCGGTTCCACGGGAATTCGGGTGCGTTTGCCTGACGGCTGTGTCAACCGCGGCGGGCCGGGTCGGATTGGCCCGGCGGGGGCAGCGCGCCGGTTGATCGGGCAGGCCGCTTTCCCCTAGGATCGGCGCAACGAGAGGGGATCGGGCAATGATCAAATACAGCTGCACCAAATCGATCAGCGAGGAGATTTATTTCGCCACGCTCGTCGCCGAGGACGTGCAACAGGCGAAGCAGATGGCGATTGACGAGACCAACGCGAAATGGCAGGGCAATGGCGGCCGGCCGCGGGATTGGAGCGTGCGAGTTCTCGAAGCCGATGTCGAGGGCCCCGCCCGCATCCTCGATTGCGGCTATCACGAGGCCTGAGCGCTTGTATCCGCTAGCCTCAGGCGGATCCGGCTCGGGGCGGGGGCGATAATGAAATTCGGCAATTTCCTGTTTCCCGACAGCCGCGATCCCGGGCATGACGGCGCCGTCATCGACGAGACCTTGCGCGAGGCGTGGCTCTCGGACGAACTCGGCGTTGACGTGATCTGGCTCGCCGAGCACCATTTCGACGGCATCTGCGCCTACGCCGATCCGATCGGCTTTGCTGGCGCGCTCGCCGCCACGACCCGCCGCGCCAAGCTCGGCTTCGCGGTATTGCAAATGGCGCTGCACCATCCGATCCGCCTCGCCGAGCAGATCGCGGTGCTCGACAACCTCGCTAAAGGGCGGCTGATCGTCGGGCTCGGCCGCGGCTCGTCCTACAACATCTATGATTACCAGGGCTTTGGCATCGACCATCACGAAGCCCAGGCGCGGCTCGACGAAGCCGAGGAGGTCATGATCCGGGCCTGGACCGAGGGTGAATTCTCCCACCATGGCCGGTTCTGGAAACTCGACGTGCCGATGCTGCGCCCGCGGCCCTATTCGAAGCCTCATCCACCGATCGTCCGCGCCGCCTCGGGCGAAGCCTCGATGCTCGAATTGGCGCGCCAGGGCCGGCCATTTTTGATGAATGTGCAATCGGCCGCGACGACCCGGCGACGCTTCGGGCTTTACCTCGAAGCGATGGCCGAGGCGGGCTTCGACCACGCAACGATTGCCCGCAACCTCGACCAATGCTGGGTGTGGCGCAATGTCCTTGTCGCCGAGACCGAGGCCGAGGCCGAGCGCGTCGGCGTCCCCGCGTTCGAAGCAATGGTCGCCTCCCGCGCGGAAATGCGCAACCGCATCTACCGCGATACCGGGCTGCGGATCGAGGTGCCGGCGAGCGACCTGCCGACGGCCCGAGCCGGAGTCGAGCACGGCTTTATCTGCGGCTCGCCGGCAACGGTCGCCGCGGCGGTCGCCAAAATCGACGATCTCGGCGTCGGCGGCCTGATCGCCACCTTCCGCCTCGGCCCATTGCCGCACGAGGCTGCCGTAAGCAGCCTGCGCCTGTTTATGACCGAGGTTGCCCCGCGGTTCCGCGACATCCGCGCCGTATAGCCGTCAATCCCGGGTGGGGCTTGCGAGGGGTTCCCGGAGGCTGCGGCCGCTAGTGGGGCTAATTGACGAAGCGGTAGAGCTTGGCGGCGTTGTCGCATACGATCTTTTTGCGGGTCGCTGCCGGTAGCTGGCCGAGCTCGCGCTCGATGTATTCCTGCGAGTCGGGCCACACGCCGTCGGGATGCGGGAAGTCCGAGCCCCACATGATGTTGTCCTCGCCGAGCTCGTCGAGCAATTTGACCCCGACCGGGTCGGTCTGGTAGGTGGCGTAGCATTGCCGCCGCCAATATTCGCTGGGCCTCATCTTCAGGTCGAGCTCCTTGAACTGGTCTTCCCACTCCGCATCCATGCGCTGCAGGATGTAGGGGATCCAGCCGGTGCCGGCCTCGCCGATCACGAGCTTGATACCGGGGTGACGCTCGAGCACGCCCGAAAAGATCACCGACAGCAATACCTCCGACATGTACATCTGGAAGCTGGTGATGCCGGAGGCGCGGGCGGCGAGCGCCACCTTTGGCGCGAGCTTGGTAAAGTCGCGGCGCACCCCGCTGCCGATCGTATGGAAATGCACCGGCAGCCCGGAGGCCGCGACCGCGTCCCACATCGGGTTCCACCACGGGTCCCACAACGGCGTCATGTCGCCTCGGCGCGAGATTTCGAGACCGCGTACGCCACCGCGCCGCGCCACCCGCTCGATCTCGCCGACCGCGGCGTCGATGTCGTGGTTCGGGATGCAGGCGAGCCCGGCAAAGCGGTCGGGATGACGGTTGCAGAAACCGGACAGCCATTCGTTGTAGATGCGCAGCATCTCGCCGGCGGCTTCGTCGTCGTTGATCCGGCTGGTCGCGCCGAGGATACCGTAGAGCACCTCGGCCTGGATGCCGTCGCGGTCTTGGTCCTTGAGCCGCAGATCGGGGTCGGTCATGCGGCGGATGCCCTTTTTGCCGTCATCGTAGACCCCTTGCGCCGCCATCCGGTCGGAGCGGTGGATCTTGCCCGGCTCGTAGAGCCGGCCGGCCGAGCCCATGCCGTTCATCAGCCCGAACGAGGCGCCGGACTTGGTGACCCATTCCTTGCCGCGCGCCCCGTCGGCGACATACGGCATGCGGTCCTTCATCGCCGAGGGCGCGTTGTCGGTGAACAAATCGGGCGGCAGCCAGATCAAATCGATATGGCAGTCGGCCGAGATCACATCGTATTTCATCGGCATATCCTCCGTGGCGCTCCAGGCATTAGCATGCCTCTCGCGGCGGGTGTATGCGACTGAAATTTCCACGGTGACAAGGCGCGAAACAGCAATGGTTGAGACGCGGGCGAACATGCCGTTGGCGGGGGTCACGGTCATCGATTTCGGTCAGATCTTTCAGGGGCCCTATGCGACCCTCCTGATGGCCAAGGCGGGCGCGTTTGTGATCAAAATCGAGCCGCCGCGCGGCGAGCCCGGCCGCCGCCGCGCCGATCCCGGCAAGAGCGCCACCCTGCCTTTCGCGATGCTGAACCAGAACAAGCATGCGGTGACCCTCAATCTAAAGGAGCCGCAGGGTCGCGAATTGCTGTTCCGGATGGCACGGCGCGCCGACGTGCTGCTCGAAAATTTCTCGCCCGGAACGATGGACAGCCTCGGCGTCGGCTGGAGCCGGTTGCACGAAATCAACCCGCGGCTGATCTACGCCTCCGGCACCGGGTTTGGCCTCAGCGGCCCCAACCGCGACAACCTGGCGATGGACATGACGATCCAGGCGGCCTCGGGGATCATGAGCGTCACCGGCTTTCCGGACGGCCCGCCGGTCAAGGCCGGCCCGACCTTGGTCGATTTCATGGGCGGCATCCACCTCTATGCCGGCGTCGTGACCGCACTCTACGATCGCGACCGCAGCGGGGTCGGGCGGCTCGTCGAGGTGTCGATGCAGGAGGCGGTCTATCCGACCCTCGCCGGCAGTTTCGATTACTATCACCGCACCGGCCAAATCCCGCCGCGCACCGGCAACCGCCAGGCCGGGCTCAACAGCGCGCCCTACAATGTGTTTCCGACGACGGACGGGCATGTCGCAATCCACATCGTGACCGAGGCGCATTTCCAGAACCTCTTAAAGGCGATGGGGCGCGAGGACCTCGCCGCAGACCCGCGCTTTGCGACCAACGCCGGCCGCGTCGCCCATATGGACGAGACCGACGCCCTCGTCGCCGACTGGACGCGAACCCTCGGCAAGATGGAGGTGTTCGCCCGCACCAAGCAATACCGCATCCCGTGCGCGCCGGTGCGCAACGCGCCCGAGGTCATGAACGACCCGCACATGCACGAGCGCGGCATGCTGGAACATATCGACCATCCCGAATTGGGCGAGATCGTCGTCCCGACAACGCCGCTCCGCCTGCACGGCACCGCCAAGGTCGAGACCCGCCCGAGCCCGACGATCGGCCAGCACAACGACGAAATCTACCGCGGCTGGCTCGGCCTCTCCGCCGCGGAGATTGCGGAATTGCGAACCGGCGGCGTGATCTGATCCGAATTTTGCGAGAATCCGACAATCACCGCTGGATCATTCGCAAATTCGACGCCCCGCCCCGGCTGCTTCACGCCCGCGAAATCAGCCCCGGCATCGCCCAGGAGTTCGAGCGTTACTACGGTGTGCACGGGTAAACGGATATTGAGAGAGTAATCGATACCCACGGGTGATTCTCCGGACGCCGGTCATGCGGTTTGTCCCGCGGCGGCTCCAGCGCCGCCACTGCGATTAGTTTCAGTCAGCTCCGATCGACCGGTCCCGGCGGTCCTTCCGCGAGCGCGCGGGCGAGAGCACAGAATTCGGCGACGGTGAGTTCTTCGGCGCGCGCGGTCGGCGCCACCCCGGTGCTGCTGAGCAGGGCCTCGACCGGGACGCCGAGGGTGGCGAGGCTGGCGCGCAGCATCTTGCGGCGCTGACCGAAGGCGGCGGCGGTGACGCGTTCGAGCAGCGGCTTTGCCGCCGGCGCCAGCGGCTGGGCGCGCGGCACGATCGCGACGATGCTCGAGGTGACTTTGGGCGGCGGGACAAAGGCGCGCGCCGGAACGTCGAACAAGATGCGCGGCTCGGCCAGCCATTGGGTCATGACCGACAGCCGGCCATAGGATTTGCTGCGCGGCGACGCGATCAGGCGCAATGCCACCTCGCGCTGAAACATCAGGGTCAGGCTGTCGAACGCGCCGACCCGATCGAGCCAGCCGAGCAGCAGGACCGTCGCGATGTTGTACGGCAGGTTGGCGACGATCTTTCGCGGCGCCGGGGTCAGCGCGACGAGGTCGAGCTCGAGCGCATCGCCGGCGACGATCTCCAGCCGGCCCGGATAGGCTGCCGCAAGCTCGCCGAGTGCTGCGAGACAGCCCCGGTCGCGCTCGATCGCGACGACATGAGGGGCGCCTTCGGCCAGCAGCGCGCGGGTCAGCCCGCCGGGCCCGGCGCCGATCTCGATGACGTTGGCCTCGCCCAGCGGGCCGGCGCCGCGCGCGATGCGGCCGGTGAGGTTCAGATCGAGAAGGAAATTTTGCCCGAGCCGGCGCTGCGCCGCGATGCCGTGGCGGGCGATGACCTCGCGCAACGGCGGCAGTGCCGCCGCCGGCCCGGGCCCTCGGCTCAGCCGGCAGCCCCGCGCCGCGCATGGCGGGCCAGCGCCATCTCGGCCGCGAGCCGCAACGCCGCGATCAGGCTCGCGGCGCGGGCGACGCCGGTGCCGGCGATGTCGAAGGCGGTGCCGTGGTCGGGCGAGGTGCGCACAAAAGGCAGCCCCAAGGTGACGTTGACGCCGCCGTCGAAATCGATCGTCTTGATCGGGATCAGCGCCTGGTCGTGATACATGCACAGCGCCGCGTCGTAGGTTCGCCGCGCCGCGGCGTGGAACATCGTATCGGCGGCGAAAGGCCCGCGCGCGTCGATGCCGGCCTGGCGCAGCGCGGCGATCGCCGGCTCGATGATCTCGATTTCCTCGCGGCCGAGCCCGCCCGCTTCGCCCGCATGCGGGTTGAGCCCGGCGACCGCGAGCACCGGGGCGGCGATGGCGAAATCGCGCCGCAATGCCGCGTCGGCGATGCGGCCGGCGGCGACGATCGCATCGGCGCTGAGGCTGTCGACCGCGCGGCGCAATGCCAGATGGATCGTGACCGGAACGACGCGCAATTGCGCACAGACCAGCATCATGACCGGGATCGCGCCGCCGCCGGCCAGTTCGGCCAGATATTCGGTGTGCCCCGGATGGCGAAACCCGGCGCGATAGAGGCTGTCCTTGTGGATCGGGTTGGTGACAAGCGCCGCCGCGCGCCCGCCGCGCACGTCGGCGACGGCCTTGTCGATCGCCGCGACGATCGCCGCCGCATCTGCGGGGTCGGGCCGTCCCGGCCGGCCATGCACCGTGGCGCCGAGCGGCGCCACCGGGAGTACCGCGCTGAAGCTGCACAGCGCCTCTGCCGGCTCGGCGATGGGCCGGATCGGCACCGTCCAGCCGAGCCGAGCCGCCAGTTGCGCCAGCCGATCGGGGTCGTCGATCAGGTAGAACGGCGGCACCCCTTCGCCTCGGCCGAGCCATGCCTGTAGCGCGATTTCGCCGCCGATTCCGGCAGGCTCACCCATCGTCAAGGCAAGCGGCAAGGCCACAGGGCTCATACCCTGACATCGACAAAAGCCGCGCGCCGCAGGTCGCGCAGATAGCGCCGCGCCAGTGCATCGAGGCGGCTGCGCATCAGACTTTCGGCGACATCGTCGCGCGTCGGGATGACCGGTTTGTTATCGATCTTGTTGCACACCATGATCACGCCGACGCCGTTTTTTTGCAGGATCGGCTGGGACGGCTGTCCGACCCCCAGCCCCATGACCATGTTGCGCATCGCGGGTGCGATCTGGTTGAGCCGCAGATCGCCCTGGCTCGACAGCTGCGGCGCCTCGGTCTTCCCGATCCGCAGCATGTCGTTGCAATTTTTTGCCTCGGCTTTGACGTTTTCCGCTTGGGCGATCGCCGCGCGCCGCGCCTCTTCGCTCGCCTGCTGCGGCAGCGGGAAAACCACCTGCACGATATGCAGCATCGTGTCGTCGACGGTGGGGGCGCCAGCGCTGCTGCGCCGGTCGAGGACCAGCAAGAGATAATAGCCGCCGGGCGCGCGGACCGGCGGGGACAGCTCGCCCGGGCGCATGTCGGCCACCGCTTTCGCCAAGGGCGGGCTCAACTCGTCAGGGTGGACCCAGCCGATGTCGCCGCCGACCGCCGCCGTCGCCGATTGCGAGAATTGCTGGGCGACCGCGGAAAAACGGGCGCCCTGCTTCATCTGTTCGGTCAGCCGCTCGGCGAGCGCCAGGACTTCACCGTCCTGCTGCGGGTTGTCGACCGCGAGAAAGATCTCAGCAACTCGCGCCTGGGGCGTATTTTCATCTTGTTTGAGGCGCTTCAAGGTGCCGTCGATCTCTTCGTCCGAGACCGGGTCGATTTCCGCCGCCATTTCCCGGATCAGCTTGGCCCAGACGACCGACGCCGTGACCTGGCTGACCAGGACGCTGTGCTCGATGCCATTTGATTTCAGCACTTGGTCGAGCTGGTCGGTCGTCAGGTTGTTCTGTTGGGCGATCGACGCGATCGCCTTGTCGACCTCTTGCTTGGTCGCGGCGATGTTTTTGTGCTTGGCCTCCTGGATCTCGAGCCTCTCATCGACGAGAGTGCGCAATACCTGGGCCTCGATGCGTTTGCGGGCATCGGGCGTATCCGGCATGGCGGTCGACAGCATGACCATGCGAACGCGCGAGTCGAGGTCGCCGACCGAGATCGCCTCGTCGTTGACGACGGCGGCGATGCGGGTTTCCGGATAGGGCGATTGCGCCGGCTGCTGACCTGGCTCGCCCGCCGGCGACGGGGGTGGGATGGTGCGCGACGCGAGCACTCTCGGCGAGGCTGCATCCGTAGCCGCGATCCCCGCCGACAACCCGGCAAGGACGATCACTAGGGTCGAAAACCAACGGGTTACCGTCATAGCTCAGCTGCCCGACTCAAAATCCCCCGACGCCCGCGATCCTACACTTTTTTCCGCCGCGCCGTCGCCCGCGCGCGGTGGCTGGAGCTTTGGTCGTTTCCCGCTTCCGGTTCAGCCGCCGGTCCCGCCGATGGTAGCGACGTTGCCGCCGAATTCACCGATGTTCTTGAATACCACACTGAACAGCACCGAGTAACCGGGCGTCACGGCGCCGTTCGTGATCCCCGACTGGGTGATGGCGCCGACAAAAGCCATGCATTCGTCCTGGTAGATCGCGGACAACGAGGCGTAAAGGCTGCTGTTGCTCGATTCGGGCGTCGCCAGCCCATTGATGATGTTATTGCTTCCGGTGAGGTTGATGGTTTCGTTCCCTTGCAGCGACCAATACCGGGTGAGCTTCGCCGTCACCGAGAAGCTGAGCTGCTCCTGCTTGCCGTAAATCACCGACTGACCGGTGTCCGAGTTGACGACGACGTCGCTCGCGGTTTGCGCCGGGACCAATATGTAAGTGGCGCCAACTCGCAGATTTTGCGGTCCCGTGGAGATCGAGGCTTGCTGCTCACGGTAGGCGAGAGTAGCGCCGTCGAGGCGGAAGCGGTAGATCAGGTCGAGGTAGGAGACGGGCTCGAGCACGACCCGGCCGACGACATCGGACAGCCGGTTGAATGCCCCCGAGGCAGGCGGCAAAAAGGTGTTGAGCTCCGCCCGGTAGCTCTGGCCGATCAGCGCGCGGTAACTGCCGCCGTTGTTGTCGTAGAGACCGAGCTTGAGCCCGTAATCGACCCGCTGGCCGGTGTCGAGAACGTCGTAGCCGGCAAGGCGGTCGGGGCGAAACAGCTGCGAATCGTCGTAGTCGAAGGACAGGCTGTCTTCGTCCGGGATCCTGCGCTGGTTGCCGCCATCCGGCCCGGCATAAACCCCGACGATCGGCTCGATCAGCGGCGTCAGCGACGAGCCGGGGTGGACCAGCGGGTAGCTCCATTTGAGGCCGACCTGCGGAAAGACGCGGCCGGTTATGAAATTGGGATTGACCGGCGCAACCGCCGGCGCGCCGTTGATCGGGAAAAAGGCCGACGGCAGATCGGGGTTTGACAGCTGGCTGAGGTCGTTGACCCAATAGCTGTCGCCGCGGGCGCTCGCGGAAAACTCGTATTGCCCGCCGATGCCGTCGCGAAAGGTGCGCTCCCATTCGGAGCCGAGCGACACCCGCTTGGTCTGCGTGCCCACCCTGCGGACAATGTCGAGAAGATTGGCGTTGAGGTTCCAGCGGCCGCCGAGCGCGTCGGGCTCGCTCTGCCAGTCCTGGTTGATGACCGGCAGCACGATCGGCTGGGTCGAGACCCCGAGGCCGGTGACCAGGGGCTGAAACGCATAGGCATCGACATCGGTCGACGAATTCAGCCCAAAGCCCTGGGCATATGCATGGCTGATTTCGGCGTTGAGCGGCGGGTTGCCATAACCGAATTGGAGCAAGTAGCTCTGATCGGAGACGCGCTGCAAGTCGAGACCGGTGCGCCAATCCTGGCTGACGTCGAAAACGCTGTGCAGGTTGATGTTGCCGCGAAGCTGGCCGTCGTTCGTCGTCGCGGTGTTGGGATTGCTCCAATTGATGCTGCCGAATGCATCGAGCGAGCCGTTGCCAAATACCTGCCGGTAGTCGGTCCCGAACTGCGGCCCCGCCAAGCTGGTGAAACGCGGCTCGAGAGTTATGTCCTTGTCCGGCCCCAGCACCAGGAAATAGGGGACCGTTATATGCACGCCGGTCGAATTGGAACTTCCGACCCACGGGGCGAGAAAGCCGCTGGCGCGCTTGACCGTTGGGTCCGGCATCGAGATATAGGGCGTATAAAACACCGGCCACCCGCTGATCTCCATCGTGGCGTCGCGCATCTCGATCAGCCGGAACTCCTTGTCGTGGTCGATCTGCTGCGCGACAAACTGCCAGGCCGGCGGCGCGCTCGGGTCGTTCTTGCACAAGTCGCACGGCGAATAGACGGCGCGCCGCAGCTCGGTCCGGTTGTTGTTGGTCAGGCGCGCGGTATTGCCGCCCAGGCGCGAACGGTCGGCGAGCAGCATCCGCACATTCTGGGCGAATCCGTCGCCCATCGCGTTGCGCAGCTCGAGGTAATCGGCAAACAAGATCTCGCCGGTCGGTTGCGACAGGCTGACGTATCCCGAAGCCGTGATCGTGTCAGTGCGCTGGTTGTAGGTGACCGTATCGGCGAGCAGCACGTTGCCGTTTTGCGACACTTCGACATGCCCGCGGGCGATCGTCAGCCCGAGATCGTCGTTGTGCTCGATCTCGTCGGCGCGCAGGACGATCGGGGCATTCCGATTCTGCTGAGAATTTCGGCCGGTGCCGAGCTGGGCGGCGGCGCGATTGGCGATGCTCACGGCGACGATCAACCCGAGCACCGTCACCGCGACCAGGAGCTGCCGCGACACGCTGGCGATGTTGTGCTGCCGGCGGTCGCGCCCCGGCCCCGCCGCCATCACCCGTCTTCCAGATGCAGCAAGGTCGAGGCGCCAAAGATCAGGCTGATGCCGGTCGGGGTCCAGGCGGCGAGCGCCACCGGGACCTTTGCCGAGATGCCGAGGGCGAAAACGACATTGGAGACGACATAAAGAACAAACCCGCTCGCCACGCCGCCGACAATCATCAATGTGGTTCCACCGCGGCGCTGCATCCGCAGGCTGAAAATAGCGGCGACCAGCACCATAGAACACAACAGGAATGGGCGGGCGAGCAGCACGTCATAGTGGAGGCGATGGCGTTGTGCCGGAAAGCCGGATCGCTCCAACAACTCGATAAAGCCCGGCAGATCCCAGAACGACATCGTGTCCGGCGAAGCGAAGCTTTCCTCGATCTTGCGCGGCGTCAGCTGGGTCGGCAGCTGCCACAGGGCAAAGGCTTGCACCGGCTTGTCCAGACGCCAGCGCACACCGTCCTCGATCAGCCAGTTGCCGGTCTCGAGACGCGCGGTCTTCGCATCGATGCGCGAGGTAAAACGGGTGCGGTTGTCGAAAAAGAAGATCGACACGCGGTCGAGCACCCGATCGGGCGAGGCAAACTTGTCGGCGTGGATGATGATCTGGTCGCCGGTAGCATCGCTTTGCCGCAGCCAAAAGCCTGCGTTCGACAACAGCGTCTCGTCCGAGCCCTCGCTCAGGATACGGGCATCAAGCTTTTCGTAGGCGGCCGCGGCGACCGAGGCGATCGGATTGAAAATCGTCACCGCGACAACGCCGATAAGCAGCGCCACAAGCACCGCTGGGGTCAAGAATTGCCAAACCGACACGCCAGCGGCGCGGACAATGACCAGTTCGTTGTTGCGGGTCAGCCGCCAGAAGGCGAGCATGGTTCCGAATAGGATCGCGAAGGGCAGCACCTCTTGCGCGGTCTGCGGCGACTGCAGCGCCGCCATCTCCAGCAACAACCCGAGTGTGGCCTGTATTCTCGATCCGCCACGGCGGATCAGCTCGATATAGTCGGCGAGAAAGGTGATGACCGCCATCGCCCCGAAGACGCCGCAGAACCACCCGAAGAAGTGGCGCGCAATGTAGGCGGAGAGGGTTTTTCCGAGGTGCAACGCGGGTTGCCTTGCGAACGGAACCGATGGTCAGTGGGCGCGGGCGGCGGCGTAGGCCGGCCAGCGAAAGCCGAAGCTGATCCCGCGATGCAACAGGATCGTCACGCCAACCGCAAACGGCAACAGATCAACCACGTACATCAGCGGGATCGCCTCGTCAAAGCGGGCGGCGAGATCGTTGACGCCGAGGCTCGCCGTTTGGAACAAAAACGCCGCGCCGATCGCCGTGACGACGCGCTTGACCTGCCCGCGCCGACTGAACTGCCCAGGCAGCAGGCAGGCGAGCGGTATCAACGCGAAGCTCAGCGCCGACAGCGGGATCAGCAGCCGTTGATGCAGCTCCGTGACAAAGCTTTGCCGCACCAGCGGGTCGAGCCCGGCGGGGGGAAACATCAGCTCCCCGAGAAAGCGCTCCTGCGCGCCGCGAAAGCGCACGACCGGAGCGTCCTGCAAGCTGTCGAGGTCGAGCGTGTAGCGCTGAAAGGTCAGGACCGAGAGCTTGCGGGTCTGCGGGTCGTATTGCTGCCGGTTGCCGTTCTCCATGACGATTCGCGAACCGCCCGAGGTGTCGACGAACGCGGCGCGCTCGGCAAGGATCGTGACGGGCCGCTGCGGGTCCCGGCTGTCGTTGATCAAAAGCCCGACGACATCGCCGTCGGCGTCACGGTCGCGGATGTAGATTGTCAGCTTGTCGGAAACCGTCGTAAAGGTGCCTTCCTGGATCAGGCTGGAGACAAACCGGTTGCGGATTTCGAACTGCAAATCCTTGAAGGCCTGGCTCGAGACCGGCAGTATGTAAAGCGACAGGCTCATCAGGAAAGCAAAGGCGATTGCCGCGAGCATCAGCACCGGCCGGGCGAGCGCCATCGGGCCCAGTCCCGCCGCCCGCATGACCACGAGCTCGCTCTCAGCGGTCAGTTTGTTGAAGGTGAACAGGACGGCGATAAAGACGCCGATCGGCAGCACGATGTCGAGAAACCGCGGCAAGATCAGCAGCGCCAGATAAAGAAACAGGTCGATCGACAATCCACGATTGACGATCAAGTCGATCAGGCGAAGCGACTGGGCGATCCACACCGCGGCGCTGAGCGCCGCGGTTACGAACACCATGACACCGAAACATTGGCGCAGAATGTAGCGGGTGAGGCCGGCCATCGGGCTCGGATCATAGGGAGGCCATCCGAGGCCGGCCAGAAGCATCTGCGCAACGAGGGCTTCGGTCCGGGAACCAGCTTGCTGCAAGCCGGACCCGCTGAGAGCCTCTCGTTCACAAAATGAGTGGCGAGAATTTCGTGTCATCTGCAGATGATTTTGCGGACCAGGCCCGGCCGGCGACGTCATCCGCGCGCGAAACCGCTGCGCATCCCGTTTCCGCCGGTACTTGTTCCGCGCTCTCGGGAACACGCTTGGAAACAGGATTGCCGGGACGAGCCGGCGTCGGCCGCGCTCGCTGCACCCTCTTCGACATCCGTTCGGCCTGGCCCGTCGCCGCCGTGGCGGCGGCACTCCTGCTGCTGACGATTTTGCGGCTCGCGCTCTCGGCCGTAATGCCGCTGGCACCCGACGAAGCCTATTATTGGGCATGGTCGCGCGCTCTGGCGCCGGGTTATTTCGACCATCCGCCGATGGTCGCGCTGTGGATTTTCGCCGGGACCCGGCTCGCCGGCGACACCGCGCTCGGCATCCGGTTGCTGGGGCCGCTTTCCGTCGCCCTCGGCTCGGTGCTGCTGTGGGATGCCGCAGACCGCCTGCTCCCCGGGCGGAACGCCGGCATCGTCGCGGTCTCGTTGCTGAACGCGACACTCCTGGTGGGCGTCGGGGCGATCGTCATGACCCCCGATTCGCCGTTGCTGCTGTTCTGGGTATTCGCCCTGTGGGCGATGGCGCGAATCATCGCCGGCGGCTCGGGCATCTGGTGGCTGGCGGTCGGCCTGTTCGCCGGCCTCGACTTCGCAAGCAAATACACCGCGATGCTGCTGGCGCTCGGCATCGGGCTATGGCTCGTGGCGGCCGGGCGGCC
Source organism: Allostellaceae bacterium (assembly GCA_035570935.1). Classification (GTDB taxonomy): domain Bacteria; phylum Pseudomonadota; class Alphaproteobacteria; order ATCC43930; family CGMCC-115725; genus AP-15. Next base: position 25,669 of record DATMKU010000295.1, on the reverse strand, counting down.
ATGGCTGCGGCGGCGCGAGCCTTACGCCGGCGGCGCGGTGGCCTTGCTCGTTTTCATGCCCGTAATGTGGTGGAACGCGACCCATGAATGGGTCAGCTTTCTGCGGCAGGGCGTGCGGCTCGACGTGTGGGCGCCGGGCCGGGCGGCGCAATATCTGCTCGAATTTCTCGGCGGCCAGATTGCCGTCGCCACGCCGCTGATTTTTCTGCTCTGCGTCGCCGGCATGGTCGTCGCGGCGCGCTCCGCGTGGCGCAAGTGCGATCCCGCCTGGACCTTGCTCGCGATCCTCAGCCTGTTGCCAGCACTGGTATTCGCCCAGCATGCGATCGGAGATCGGGTTCAGCCGAATTGGCCCGCGATCTGCTATCCCACCGCCGCTGTCGCCGCCGCAGGACTGAGCGGCCGGTTTTGGCTTCGGCTGCGAATCCCGGCGATCGCGCTCGGGCTGTTGATTACCGGCGCCGTCTACGTCCAGGCGGCTTTCTCGCCGTTGTCGCTGCCATCCAAACGCGATCCGATCGCGCTGCAGATGAGAGGCTGGCAGGGTCTCGCCGCCATGGTGGAAGATGTGTGGCGGCGCCGTGGTGCCAGCTTCGTCGCGGCGGACCAGTATGGACTTGCCGCCGAATTGGCGCGCTATTTACCCGCGGCCGTGCCGGTGATCGCAATCGGACCCCGCTGGTCGAGTTTCAACTTGCCGCCGGCGGCGGTCGACGGCACCACCGGCATTCTGGTCGAACCCGACCGCCATGCGACCCCGATTTGGCCTGCGCTCGAGGAGATCGGGACCGCGGCGCGCGAACACCACGGCGTCGCAATCGAAACATACCGGCTCTATCGGGTCATCCCCGACCACTCGACGAGCGCGGTGCGCTTGCCGCATCCGCACAGCGCATCATCTCGCGGCACAGTGGGGAACCCGAACCGCCCGTAACGGCGGCGATGGGATCTGGCCCGCGCGAACCCGCCGCAACTAGCGATCGGAAGCGCATTCTACGTCGTTTCGGTCAACGCCGCTGGCGGCGTTCGACGTATCCTTCTGCCGATCTCTGGCGCCGGCCGCCGGGATTGATATATCTACCGCCTAAGCTCACCGAGCGCTGGGTCGGCGCCGGCGCCGCGCTCGGCAACAATTCGAGGGTCGCGTGATGAAGATTGCCTTTGCCGAACCAGACCTGCCTCGCTCGGGCGCTGCCGTCGTCGGGATCTGCGAGGAACGCCTATTGACGCCCGCCGCCCGACGGCTTGACCAGGCGACCGACGGCGCGATCACGCGCACGCTCGCCGGCGCGGCCCGGTTCAGTGGCAAGAAGGGCGAGTTGCTGCCGATCGTGGCGCCGGCGAAGCTGCCGCTCGGCCGCATCGTCCTGGCCGGCCTCGGTAAGCCCGAGAAGGCCGACGGCCGCATCTTCGAGGAGTTGGGCGGGGCGCTCGCGGCCCATTTGAACGGCGCCGGCGAAAGCGAGGCGACAGTCGCCGTCGACGTGACGGAGGGAATGCCGATCGCCGCTGCCGACGCCGCGGCGGCGATCGCCTTCGGCGCGGCGCTGCGGTCCTATCGCTTCGACAAATACAAGACAAAGCAAAAGCCGGAACAGAAAGCCTCCCTGGCACAGCTGACGGTTCTAAGCGACGCCGCGGATGCGGCGCAGCGCGCCTATCGGCCGCTCGAACAGGCCGTCGCGGCGGTGTTCTTCACCCGCGACCTGGTGTCCGAACCGGCCAATGTGATCTATCCCGAGACGCTCGCCGAAGAGGCGCGTTCGCTCGAAAAGTTCGGGGTCGAGGTCGAGGTGCTCGACGAAAGGGCAATGCGCGAACTCGGAATGGGCGCCTTGCTCGGCGTCGCCCAGGGCAGCGCTCGGCCGCCGCGGCTCGTCGTCATGCAATGGCACGGCGGCGGCAAGGCGGCTGGGCGGGCCGCACCGCTCGCGTTTATCGGCAAGGGGGTCACTTTCGACACCGGCGGCATCTCGATCAAGCCCGCCGCCGGCATGGGCGAGATGAAATGGGATATGGCGGGATCGGCCGTCGTCATCGGGCTGATGCGGCTCTTGGCGGCGCGCAAGGCCAAGGTCGACGCGGTCGGCATCGTCGGCCTGGTCGAGAACATGCCCTCCGGCACGGCGCAGCGGCCAGGCGACATCGTCACCTCGATGTCGGGCCAAACGATCGAGGTGTTGAACACCGACGCCGAGGGCCGGCTCGTCCTCGCCGACGCGATGTGGTATTGCCAGGATCGCTTCAAGCCGCGGCTGATGGTCGATCTGGCGACCCTGACCGGCGCCGTCGTCGTCGCACTCGGGCATCACAATGCCGGGCTGTTTACCAATGACGACGAGCTGGCGGCGCGGTTGACCGAGGCCGGGAAGGCGGTCGGCGAGGCGGTCTGGCGCTTGCCGCTCGCCGATGCCTACGACCGCGACATCGACAGCGACGCGGCCGACGTCAAAAATATCGGCGGCGGCCGAGCCGCCGGCAGCATCACCGCCGCGCAGTTTTTGCAGCGCTTTGTCAACAAGGTCCCGTGGGCTCATCTCGATATTGCCGGCATGGCGTGGTCGAGCAAGGACGCGGCGACCGTCCCCAAGGGTGCGACCGCGTTCGGCGTGCGCCTGCTCGACCGTTTTGTCGCCCACTACTACGAGAAGGGATAGCCACCTGTGGCCGAGGTCGGCTTTTATCATCTGTTGTCGACTCCGCTCGAACGAGCATTGCCAAAGCTCCTCGAACGGGCGCGCGCGCACGGCCATCCGATCGTCGTCAGGTGTGGCTCGACCGAGCGGGTGGCCCAGCTCGACGCGGTCTTGTGGACCTATGAGGAGGCAAGCTTTTTGCCGCATGGTTCGGCCCGCGACGACGATGCGGCGATCCAGCCGATCTGGCTCACCGACCGCGACGAAAACCCGAACCGGGCAACAATGCTGGTCCTCGTCGACGGGGTCGAGGCGAGCGACCTGTCGTCCTTTGCGCGCTGCGCCGACATGTTCAACGGCAACGACGACGACGCGGTCGCCGCCGCGCGCGAGCGCTGGCGCCGGGCGCGCGAGGCCGGCCACGACCTGACGTATTGGCAGCAGACCGCTACGGGTTGGGAGCGCCGCGCTTGATCGCGAGCGGTTTCGCCCCGATTGCCGCCAAACCGTCCAGGCGCTATAACCCGGCCGCTTCCGCCGATCGCGAAGGGCGCCGATGGCCATAGAACGGACGCTGTCGATCCTCAAGCCGGATGCCACGCGGCGCAACTTGACCGGGGCGATCAACGATCGTTTCGAGCGACGGGGGCTGCGCGTGGTCGCCCAAAAGCGCGTCCGGCTCACCACCGAGCAGGCGGAGCAATTTTACGCGGTCCATGCCGAGCGGCCGTTCTACCGCGGCCTGGTCGATTTCATGACTTCGGAGCCGGTTGTCGTCCAGGTGCTGGAAGGGCCCGACGCGGTGGCGCTGAGCCGCGAGATCATGGGCGCCACCGATCCGGCCAAGGCAGCACCGGGGACGATCCGCAAGGATTTCGCCGAATCGATCGAGGCCAATTCGGTGCATGGCTCGGACTCGCTCGACAACGCGGCGCACGAGATCGCTTTCTTCTTTTCCGCGATCGAAATCGTTTCCTAGTGCGAGCCGGCACGCGTTCAGAGACGGCTGCCGGCCCGCTGCCCCTGCCGCGCGCGCCGGCGGCGGCGGTCCCGCGGCGCCTTGCCGTCGCGTGCGAGACCGGTCTCGACATCGCGGCACTGGTGTTCTTTGCGCTGCTCGTGCTGGCGCCGCGCGGGATCGCTCCGCTCGCTGCGGCGGCGGGCTTGTTCGGCGCCGGTCTGGTCTTGCTGCAAGACCGCCGGTCGGTTTTGCGCCACGCCCGCAGCGCGCCGGCGGCGATTTTCGCGATGCTGGTGGTCTGGGGAGCGATTTCGGCGGCGTGGTCGCCGGATCCGTTGCGCTCGCTCGACCAGGCGGCGAGGCTCGCCGGCCTTTTTGTCGCGGCACTGGCGATGATGGCGGCCGCCGGCCATGTCTCTGCGCCGCGCCGGCTCGCATCGTTTCTGTTTGCCGGCTTTGTCGTGGCACTCGTCATGGCGGTGGTCGACCTCGCCACCTCCGGCGCGCTCAGCAAGCTTTTTTCCGACCGGGTCTACCAGCCGGCTTGGCTGAACCAGGCGTCGGTCGCCTTCGCGATCCTGCTGCTGCCGACGGGTGCGGCCGTGATCGCGGCGGGGCACAGACTGCCGGGCGTGCTGCTGCTGGTTTTCGGCGCCGCCACGATTTGTATCCTCGCCGGAACCGCGGCAAAGACGGCGCTCGCCGCCGGGCTGCCGGTTGCGTTCCTTTGCTGGTGGCGGCGTCCCGCCGTCGCTTGGGCCGCGGCGGTATTGTCGGTCCTCGTCGTCGTCACCGCGCCGCTGACCTTTGCCCGGCTCGATCGGGTGTCGGGGGTCGTCCATACCGCTGACGAGGTCAAGCTTTCGGGCGGGCATCGACTGTTGATCTGGTCGTTTGTCGGGGACCGCATCGCCGAGCATCCGCTGCGCGGCTGGGGGCTCGATTCGTCGCGGGCGATCCCCGGCGGCCGCGATTCGATCCGTCCCGACGAAACTTGGCTGCCGCTCCATCCGCACAACGCCCCGCTGCAGCTGTGGCTCGAGCTCGGCGTGCCCGGTCCGGTGCTGCTCTCTTTGTTGAGCGCTTGGCTTTGGCTTGCTTTCGGCAGCGCCGACTGGCCGCGGTTTTACGCCGCGGCTGCCGGCGGCAGTCTCGCCACCGCTTTTGTTGCGTCGGTCGCCACCTACGGCATTTGGCAGGAATGGTGGGACGGCACCTTGTCGTTCTCGTTGTTCATGGCTCTGGTGATGGCGCGGGTCGCGATCGCCGCTGCGCCGCCGCGCTGATGCGGGTCTTTACCGGCTTGCCGATGCGCCGCTGGCGCGAGGTCGGCCCCTTTGCTGCCGCCGCCGAAGCGGCGGGGTTCGACGCGCTGACCACCGTCGAACTCGGACACGAGCCGTTCGCGCCGCTCGCCTTCGCCGCCCTCGCCACAAAGCGGGTGGAGCTGACGACTTCGGTCGCCGTCGCCTTTCCGCGCAGCCCGACGGTGCTCGCGAGCCAGGCCTGGGACCTTCATGCCAACTCCGACGGCCGCTTTGTTCTCGGCCTCGGCAGCCAGGTGAAGGGTCACAACGAACGCCGCTTCGGCATACCGTGGAGCCCGCCCGCGCCGCGGCTGCGCGATTACATCCTTGCGTTGCGCGCCCTGTGGCGGTGCTGGGAGGCGAGAGAGCCGCTCAACCATCAGGGAACGCATTACAAACTGACGTTGATGACCCCCGATTTTTCGCCCGAGCCGACCGGGCTGCCACCGATCCCGGTGGCCATCGCCGCGGTCGGCGAGGCGATGCTGCGGGTCGCGGGCGAGGTCTGCGACGGGGTGCGCCTGCATCCGTTGTGCACGCGCCGCTATCTCGACGAGGTCTGCCTGCCACAGATCCACGAGGGAATGCGGCGCGGCGGGCGGAGCCGGGCGCATTTCGACCTGCACGGCGGCGGTTTTGTCGCCACCGGGCCGGATCAGGCGGCGGTGGCGGAAGCAATCGGCGGAGTCCGCCGCCGCATCGCCTTTTACGGGTCGACCCGCACCTACCTGCCGATCCTGTCGCTGCACGGGCTCGACGATCTCGGGCATAGGCTGCATCGCCTGTCGATCGAAGGACGGTGGGACGAGATGCCCAATGAAATACCGGAGGAGGTCGTGCGGCTGTTCACCGCCTGCGGCACCTATCGCGAAATCGCGGGCGCGATCGAAGCGCGTTACGGGGGCCTCGCCGATTCGATCGATTTGAGCTTTCCGGCCGATGCTCCAGCGGGACTGCAGCGCGAGCTGTTGTCCGACATCCGCCGCGTCCCCCAGCCGTTCGAGGGGTTTGCCGCCCGATGGTGATCGGCCCAGCCGCTAATGCTGATGGATCAGCACGACCCCGCTGCCGATCAGCACGAGGCCGCCGAGCTGCGGCCATCCGAAAGGTTCGCCCCACAGAAAATGGGCGAGCAGGGCGACGATCACGTAGCTGATCGAGACCGACGAGAAGGCAAACGAAACCGGGATCCGCTTTAGCGCGACGATGTAGCAGACCGCCGCGAAGAGGTAGATCGCGAGGCCTAAAAGCGTGATCGGATTCAGGAATTGGGCGGCGACCGTCGCCGAGTCGTTCGCCGCGGCTTTCAGCGTGATCTGGCCGCCGATCCCGAGCACGATCGATACCGCCAGGCTCGCATAGTAGGCCCATTCTCGCATCGGTCAGACACCGCCCGCTTACGTGCAAGTCCGGAAACTAGACGCCGCCGCCTAAAGAGACCGTTGCTGCTCGCGACGCATCCGGATCATAACCCGGCGGCCGCCAGCAACGGCCCCAGAACACGGTCGGCGGCGAAATACTCGCGGGCGATCTCTCGCGCCGCCCGGCTATGGGCGCGGTAATCGCCGGCGATCGCGTCGATGCCGGTAAGCGCCTCGTCCTCGGTGGCGAAGTCGAGCAGGCCCCGGCCGACCGGGTACAAATTGCCGAACCCGGTGCGCATCGTCACAACCGGGCGCCCGGCTGCGAGGTAGCACGCGCTGCGATCGCTGAACCAGCCGCTGTTCGGGCGCACGTAGATATCTTTGGCGACGGTAAACTCGCCCCGCGACTGGGCGACAAACTCGCGATAGGCGTCCATGTTCGCCGAAATCGGGCCGGGATCGACGAGGCTCCAGCCGGCGCGCGTCACCGTTGCCCGCACCGCGGCATCGGGCGGATCCATCGCCAAGGCAAAGCAAGTGCCCGGCCGGCGGCGCGGCAAATCAAGAAACCGCAGGAAATTGAGGTGTTTCGACCAGACGTAGCGGGTGCCGGCGAATTCGATGTCCTTGCCCTTGTTTTCCCAGGTCGCAATCGTCGTAAAGCAGCGCCTTTCGTCATCCGCTGCGGGCCACAGGTCGAGAGCGACCGGCGGCCGGGTCGGGCGCCAATCGATCCCGGACAGCGGCACCGGGCAATCCGCCGACCCCAGATTCTCGCCATAGCTGAAAAAATGGGTGTGGGCGTCGAGATAGGCGCGGGCCGCCGGATCGGCCTGAGCGTACTTGATTTGCTCGTAGACGGGGTCGCTGTCGACCATGATGCGGACCGGGCAGGCGAGGTGCTCCTCGCGCAGCCGGGTTGCCCCGCACAGATTGATCAGGCCGTCGGCCCTGGCATAGAGATGCTGCACCGCGTCGCGCGGCATCCCGTGCCATTCGTCGTTGATTGCGTCCCAATACGCCCAGCGGCCGCCAAAGCCATGGCTCTCCATCGCGCGCCGCAGACAGGCGACGTTGTAGTCGCATCCCATCATGACGCTGGCGACGCGGGGATCGTAGGGATTGGCGCCGGCATCCTCGATATACCAAACGTCATAGCCGAGCCGTTCGAGACCCACCAGATAATGCATCGCCTGCCAGGCGATCCCGGCAAGCGGCATCTGGCCTACGAAATGGAGAACGAGGATCGTGCCGCGCTTGCTCAAAGTTCAGCACCTGTTGTCATGTCCGGCGGCACAACGGCCGGCGCGGCGATTCATTTCCCTGCGGCGTCCGCACCGCCGAGGCTGCCGGCAGGGCGCCGATGCCGGCGCCGCGGCAAGCCCCCAAATCGCGTGGGGTTGCCTGCTCCAGACCCGCTATGTTAGGCAACCACGATGATCGACAGCATCATCGGATGGCTGACCGGGGCTCCGGCGAATGGCGGGGGCGCGCCGCGGAACGAACCGAGGCTGGCGCTGACGGCGCTTCTCGTCGAGGCGGCGCATAGCCATGACCATTTCGACGAGCGCGAACGCGACGTCATCGCGCATTTGCTCGAGCAGCATTTCAAGCTGCCGCCGGCCGATGCGCGCGCATTGCTCGCCGCCGGCGAGCGCGAGGCGGAACAATCGGCCGAGCTGTTCGGCTTCACCCGGGTCATCAACGAGCGTCTTTCCTTCGAGCAGCGGATCGAGCTGATCGAGATGCTGTGGGAAGTCGCCTACGCCGACGGTGTGCTCGACCAGTACGAGGACAGCCTGCTGCGCCGCGTCGGCGGGTTGATCTATGTGCCCGATCGCGAGCGCGGTATGGCGCGCCAGCGCGTCCTCGGGCGGCTGGGGCTCGGCGACACCGCGTGATCCCTCGCCGCTTCGGCCCAGCGGCCAAAGCTCAGGAGAAGAGGCCCGTACCATGACCTACGTTGTCACCGAAGCGTGCATCCGCTGCAAATACATGGATTGCGTCGAGGTATGCCCGGTCGACTGCTTCTACGAGGGCGAGAACATGCTCGTCATCCATCCCGACGAATGCATCGATTGCGGAGTGTGCGAGCCGGAATGCCCGGTCGATGCGATCATTCCCGACAGCGAACCGGAAGCCGAGCGCTGGGTCGAAACGAACCGCGAATATGCGGCCGCCTGGCCCAACATCACCCGGAAAAAACCGGAGCCTGCCGACGCCGACGAGTGGAAGGATGTCGCCGACAAATACGACAAATTCTTCAGCCCCAAACCCGGCGGCAGCTGAGCGACTAAAGCCGGCGCGCCGGAGACGCCCGGTGATATGCGTTGCCGGCATGCGTGACCTGCTGGCCTTCGATCGGGCTTTCATGATATTAGTTTGACAGTGCTATTGACGCGTTCCTCTCCGGTTCCGTGCTCTTCGTCGAAATGTCGGCGGTCGCCGGTGCTGGTGTGCGGCGGGTTGAAGCGTCCCCGCATCATCACTCGGATCGATTGGCAGAGACGGACATGACGTCGGAAAAACCCCCGTTTGCCACCGGCGACTTTGTCGTCTATCCGACCCATGGCGTCGGCAAGATCGTCGGCATCGAGACCCAGGAGATTGCCGGACACACGCTGAGCGTTTTTGTGGTCGCTTTCGACAAGGACAGAATGACGCTGCGGGTGCCGTTGGCAAAGGCCAAGGTGTCGGGTTTGCGCAAATTGTCGAGCCGCAAGGAGATGGACGCCGCACTCGCCAAATTGCGCGGCCGTTCGCGGGCCAAGCGCACGATGTGGAGCCGCCGCGCCCAGGAATATCAAGCCAAGATCGCATCGGGCGATCCCGCCTCGATCGCCGAGGTCGTGCGCGATCTTTATCGCAATGTCGGCCAGCCCGAGCAGTCCTACAGCGAGCGGCAGATCTACCAGGCGGCGCTCGACCGGTTTGTGCGCGAATTCGCCGCGGTCGAGCGTATCGACGAGACCACCGCGACACAGCGGGTCGAGCAGCTGCTGACGGCGTGACTTGGGCGGCCGCAAACCGGAGTAGCGGGTCCGGGTGACCGCGACGCGGCCGGCGCGCCTTGCACGGTTGCGCGGCGCCCGACGGATATGGACGGTCGCGGCAATTCACGGCGCGGCGCAACACCTCGTCGCCGTCCATGACCAGATCAGCGAACGCTTTCGCGAGGGCGATCAGGTCGTCTATCTCGGCAACTATTTCGGCTACGGCGAAGCGGTCCGGGCGACGATCGACGAATTGCTCGATTTTCGCCGCCGGGTGTTGGCGCGGCGGTTTGGTTTTGCCTGCGACGTGACGTTTCTGCGCGGGGCGCAAGAGGAAATGCTGCAAAAGCTGCTGCAGCTGCAATTCGCACCCAACCCGGGAGAGGTGCTGGCCTGGATGGTCGAGGCCGGCATCGGGCCGACGGTGCGCGCCTATGGCGGCGATCTGCGACAGGGCTTTGCCGCGACCCGCGGCGGCCCGCGCACGATCACTCGCTGGACAAGCACATTGCGCGATGCCGTCAACGCCACACCGGGCCATACGATGCTGCTGTCGGCGCTGCGCCATGCCGCCTTTACCGAAGAAGGCGGGCTGTTGTTCGTCCATGCCGGGGTCGATCCGGCGCGGCCGCTGACGGCGCAGGGCGATGCGTTTTGGTGGGCGACACGAGACATCCTCGATCTCGCGGCGCCGTTTGGCGGGTTCCGCCGCGTCGTCAGGGGTATCGACCATCAGCAGCGCGGGTTTGTCGAACGCCCGTTTGCGGTCTCGCTCGACGGCGGCGCCGGCCGCGGCGGGCGTCTCCTCGCCGCCTGCTTCGCGGCGGACGGGAGCGTGGTCGATCGCCTCGAAGCCTGATCGCGCCAACCCGACGGTTTTAAGCGGGCCTCAGATCGCGGTGTAGCCGCCATCGACCAGCAGATCGCTGCCGGTGACAAAGCGCGAATCGTCGCCGGCGAGAAACACCGCCGCCGCGGCAATCTCCGCCGGCTGCCCGAGGCGCCCCAGCACGTGCTTGGGGCCCAGTGCGGTGCGCGCCGCCTCGAAACTGCCGTAGCGGCGGGTGAGCCGCTCGGTCTCGACGGCTCCCGGCGACAGCGCGTTGACGCGGATGTGATCGGCGGCGTGGTCGATCGCCATCACTTTGGCGAGTTGGATCAATGCCCCTTTGGTCGCGCAATAGGCGGCGCGCCCGGCGCTGCCGACGCGCCCGAGCTGCGAGGCGATCAGGATGATCGAGCCGCCGCCGCTCGCGATCATCAACGGCAATGCGGCGCGACACAGCAGAAACGAGCCGGTCAAATTGACCGCCACCACCCGCTCCCAATCGGCGATGCTGGTCTCGGCCACCGTGCCGCCGGCGTCATGCGGAGCCGCGCCGCTGACCACGATGTCGAGCCGGCCGAACGCGTCCCGGGCTGCCGCCACCGCTGCCAGCGTGTCGCTTTCGACCGCGACATCGCAGCGTTGGGCAAAGGCGCGGCCGCCCGCTGCTTCGATCAGCCGCGCCGCGTCCTGCCCACCCCCGAGGTCGATGTCGCAGCACGCGACCGCGGCACCGGCCCCGGCGAAAGCGGTCGCGATCGCCCGGCCGATGCCGCCCGCGGCACCGCTGACGAGCGCCGCCTTTCCGGCCAGCGTCATGCTTGCTTCTCCTCGCTCGTCACCGCCTCGCCATACCGCCTCGATCGCGATGGTCCGACGACGACTTCGCCGCCGAATTCCACTACACGGCCGCGAACCGGCGGATCAGATCACCTGTTCGGTGCGCGGATCGATCAGATGCATCTGATTGAGATCGGCGACCAGCGGCATCATCTCGCCGACATTGCCGGGGGCGGCGGGATCGACGCGGCCGCACACCTCGATCCCATCGACGATGAAATAGACCATCGTCTCCATGCCCATCGGCTCGACGACATCGAGGCGCGCCGAAAACGGCACCACGCCGGCCGGCGCGTCGCTTCTCGATTCGGTAATGTGCTCCGGCCGCAACCCAAACAACAGCTCGCTCCCGGCATATTGGCGATAGTGGGCCTCGCGCGCCGGCGGCACCGGGAAAGACAGCCAGTCGGCGAGCCGAACCGTCAGCCCAGCGCCGTTCTCCACCAGACGGCAGGGCAGGAAATTCATCGTCGGCGAGCCGATAAAGCCGGCGACAAAGCGGGTCTTAGGGTGGTGGTAAACCTCTTGCGGCGTGCCGATTTGGTCGATCCGCCCGGCATTCATGACGACGACCCGGTCCGCCAAGGTCATCGCCTCGACCTGGTCGTGAGTGACGTAGACCGTGGTCGTCGTGACCTTCTGATGCACTTTTTTGATTTCCGTGCGCATCTGCACGCGCAGTTTGGCGTCGAGATTGGACAACGGCTCGTCGAACAGAAACACCTTGGGGTTGCGCACGATCGCCCGGCCCATCGCCACCCGCTGGCGCTGGCCGCCGGAGAGCTGCTTTGGCCGCCGGTCGAGCAGGCTGGTGATGTCGAGGATGCGGGCCGCCGCTTCGACGCGCTCCTTGATTTCGGGCTTTGGAAACTTCTTCAGCCGCAGGCCGAAGGACATGTTCTCGAACACCGTCATATGCGGATAAAGCGCATAGTTCTGGAACACCATCGCGATGTCCCGGTCCTTGGGCGGCACGTCGTTGACCAATTGATCGCCGATATAGATTTCGCCCGACGTGGCTTCTTCGAGCCCGGCGATCATCCGCAGGGTCGTGGTCTTGCCGCATCCTGAAGGGCCGACCAGGACGATGAACTCGCGATCGGCGATGTCGAGATCGATCCCCTGTACCGCCGGGGTCTTGTCGAACATCTTGATGATGTTGCGGAGCGCGACCTGCGCCATCCTGCCAGTCCTTCCCTGTCAAGGCCTTTGTCGCCTGCGGCAGCCGAGCCGAGCCGCCGATGTAGTAATCCATTAAAAACGCATAGATCAACAAGCCCGTTCGGGCGCCGCACGTTGCCTCCGGGCACGGCGCGCGCCGAGGCAGGCGACGGTTCGATTCGCCGCGGGGGCATCGATCGGCCCCGCCTTCAAACCGGGGCCGCCCACGCGGTGTTTATTCGCTCGAGTTTTCCGGCTCCTGCGGCCCGACCGTCACATCGCCGCTTGCCGGACTGAAGATGCCGGCGTCGTCCGGCCGCGAGCCGCGATGGCGCTCGAGTTCATGGGCATAGCGGCGCAGCGCATAGGCCTCGCTCAAATAGCCGATGACCCGGCGGCCTTCGGGATTGTCGATGACCGGCAAAGTCTCCTGCGCGGCGTCGCTGAAGCGGTTCAGAGCGGTGCGCAAATCGTCACCTGGCAATAAATAGGCAGGCGGTGCCGCGACGAGCTCGCCGACGATTTTCGGATCATCCGCGTCTGCCGCGCCGTGCGTCTCAGCCGGATCGACGATGCCGGACAGCCGGCCGTCACCGTCAACGACAAACACCTGCCTGGTGCTGCCCGCCGGATAACGCCGGTGCAGTTCGTCGAGCGAGAGGTCGGCCGAGATCACCGCCGGGTCGCGCCGCATCATCGGGCCGATCAAGAGCTCGTTAATCCAGCCGACATCTTCCGGGCTGCGGATCGCGAGGCCGCGCAGATGGAAGCGCCAGGTTGCAAAGGAGTAGCCGAACCAATGCCGCACCGCGATCGCCGCGGTAACGACGCCGACCATGACCCCGATCGTCGCCGAAAAGTCGCCCGTCGTCTCCAACACCAGCATGATCATCGTCATCGGGGCGCCGACGATCGCCGCGGCGACCGCCCCCATGCCGACCAGCGCGTAGATCAGCGGGTCGGCGGCCAGATGCGGTTCGAGCTGCGTCAACAAGCTGCCGACAAAGCTGCCGAACAGCGCGCCGAGAAACAGCGAGGAGCTGAACAGGCCGCCGCGAAACCCGGACCCGATCGACACCGCCGAGCCGATGATCTTGGCGACGACCAGCCCCGCTAGAAAAGTCAGGTCGAACCCGCCGTGCAGCACTTCGAGGATGCCGCCGTGGCCGCTGCCGAGCATCTGCGGGAATGGCAGCGCCATCACCCCCAAAATCAAACCGCCCAGCGCCGGGCGCGCCCAGCGCGGCACCGCCTGGGCGCGGAACAGGCTCTCGGTCGATGTCACCCCTTTCATCGTGATGATGCCGAGCCCGGCCGCGGCCAGGCCCATACCAAAAAACGCGAGGTAATCCGGTGGGGTCAGCGCGATGTCGTGCCACACGACAAAGATCGGGTTCGAGCCGACGAGACCGCGGACCACCAGCACGGCGGTCAACGCGGCGATGCCGACGGGGGCGAGCGCCTGTAGGGTGTAGCTGCCGATAATCAGCTCGAAGGCATAAAAGGAGCCGCTCAGCGGCGCGTTGAACGCCGCCGCGATCGCCCCGGCCGCACCGCAGCCCACCAGCAGGCGCACATCGTCGCGCCGCAAGCCGATGCTGCGGCCGATCCGCGAGGCCAGCGCCGCGCCCAGCTGGGTATAGGCTGCTTCGAGCCCGACCGAGGCGCCAAAGCCGCCCGACAGGATCGTCACCCAGACCAGGCCGATACTGTCGCCCATCGACATCCGGCCGCCGAACAGCGCGTTGGCTTCGATCGCGTCGACAACCTCGCGCGGGCGCCAGCGCCGCAGCAGAAGAGAGCTCACCCCGACGAGCAAACCGCCGACGATCGGCATCAACGCCAAGCGCGGCGGTGCGACATCGACGATCTCGCTGAGATGCGAGCCGAACGGGATCCCGAACGCCAGATTTCGGACGACACCGAGTGCCAAGTTTATCAGCACCACGCCGAGACCCGCGGCGACGCCGACGGCGAGCGCCAGAACGAGCACGAACAGCTCGCTGTCGCGCAGTCGCGCCTCGCGGCGCGCGCCGGCGGCCGCAAGCTCGGTTTCCTCTCTCCCGGCGGCGGATGCGATCTCGGCCACGCACCTCGGCATAGGCGCATTGACCACGGCTGGCAAGAGCGGGGTTCCTCGGGAGCGCGCCCAAAGGTCGCGGCGCGCGATCGGTATGTTCGCCGCTCGCCGCCCGCCGCCGCGCCCGCAAAGCCCGTTCAATGGCGCGTGAAATACACCCGATACAGCTGGTCGCGAAACGGCGCGCTGGTATCGACCGCGGACTGGAAATCGGACTTGCCGAGGACAAAGGTGTCGATCGGCTCGGTGGCGAGCACGGTGGCATTGCGTGGCTCGCCGCTGATCAGCGCGACCTCGCCAAAGAAGTCGCCGCGCCCGAGGCGCGCCACCTCATGGTCAGAGCGGACCACATCGACCTCGCCATCCGAAATCAGGAAAAATTCCTCGCCCGCCTCGCCCTCGCGGATGATCGTTTCGCCGACGGCGTAATGGCGCTTTTGCATTTTTTCGGCGACGTTCGTCAGCTGGATCGGGGTCAATGTCCGGAACAGATCGACCGCGCGCAGGAACTCGCAAATCCGCAGCGCGTCGTGCAGCACCACATCGGACACGATCCGGCCGTCGACCATATGCACGAGCCGGTCGGCGGATTCGATGATGCGGTAATCGTGGGTCACCATGATGACCGCCGCGTCATGCTCGATCGTCGTCGCCTTGAGCAGGTCGATCACCTTCTTGGCCGATTCCCGGTCGAGCGCCGCCGTCGGCTCGTCGGCGAGAACCAGGCGCGGCCCGTTGACAAGCGCGCGGGCGATCGCCACCCGCTGGCGCTCGCCGCCCGACAACATCCGCGGCTTATAGTCGATGCGATGTCCAAGGCCGAGCCGTTCGAGGATCTCGGTGCCGCGCCGGCGCATCGCGTCGGGCCGTTCGTGGCCGAGTTGCATCGCCATCTTGACGTTTTCGTAGGCGGTCAGCGCGTCGAACAGGTTATGCATCTGAAAGACAAAGCCGATGTCGCGCCGGACCGCGACGAGTTCCCGCGCCGGCAGCCGCGACAGATCGCGGCCGAGGATTTTGATGCTGCCTTCCTGCACCGAGCGTAAGGCGCCGATCAGGGTCAGGAGCGTCGTCTTGCCGGCGCCCGAGGGACCGGTCATCACGACCAACTGGCCCGGCGGAACGTCGATCCGGTTGTCGAACAGCACCTGGTTGCGCGCCACACCCTCGCCGTAAAAGTGGTCGAGCCCGTCGACCGCCACGACCGGCGGCGGTGCGACCGCCGCGGCGACTGGGGCCGGCATCGCAGCCGGCGGGTCGGCGACCATCGCGCACATCAGAACACCGCCGCCGGATCGGCGCGGATCACCCGGCCCACCGCGATCGCCGCCGAAATCAGGCACATGCCGAGGGTCAGGCCCAAGCTCAACAAGGCGATGCCGAGGCTCAGCCGCATTGGCAACAGTGCGATGCGGCCGATCAGGCGGTAAAGGCCGAGGCTGAGCAGCCAGGCCGGGACCCAGCCCGCGATCCCGTTCAACGCCGCCTGCTCCAGCACCACGCGCAAGAGATAAACATTGGGGTAGCCGATCGCCTTCAAGGTCGCATATTGCGGCAGCTGGTCCGAAACCTCGGTAAAGATGATCTGATAGGAAATCAAGATTCCGACGACGAAGCCAACGATCGTGCCGATGGCAAAAATTGGTCCGGCCGACGACACGTCGGCCTGGAACGCGCGCTCAAAGGCGATCAGCTGATCCTTGGTCATGACCGCGATGCCCGCCGGCAGCGACTTCTTGAGTGCGGCCAGCACCGCACCGCGATCGGCGCCGGCGGCGAGCTTGATCACCCCGGCCTCAACGCCAGGCGGGCTGCCCGCAGCGCCGTGCAGCACATCGGCAAAGGTGCGGTCGCTCATAACCACCGTGCCGTCGCTCATAAAATCGGGGCCGAGGGCAAAGCTGCCGACGACAGCGACCTTTGTCCCGTTTAATTCGGCCTGTGCCGCCGGCTGGTCCATGCCGAGAAAGCGGCGGGCGCGACGGTCGACCAGAACCGTGCCAGGCGTCTTCAACCGCGCGCGCTGGGCCTCCACCTCGGGGAACAGAAGCACCGGCTCGTCGGGGTCGAAAGCCAAGCCTCGGACCAGGTAGGACTTGCCGTCGAACGGGCTCTTCCAGAACAGATCGAACCAGTCGGCATAGAGCGGCCGCGCGCTCGCCACCCCCGGCACGGTCTTGGCCGTTGCGAGGATGGAAGCGGGGAACGGATCCTGGGTGGCGAACTGGTATTTGTGTGCGCTCTGCAAAAAGATGTCGCCGTCGAGCCCGCGGAGCACCTCCAGCGCGGCGTCGAAAAACGCCTTCTCGAAGCCAAGCTGCATCAGCATCAGCAATACCGCGAAGCCGATCCCCGCGCTCGATCGCAACAGCCGCCGCTTGTTTGCGGTCAGGCTCCTCCAGGCAAGCGGGACCGGGCGCCACCCGGCGCGGCCGGCGAGGGAGAAAAACGCGGTCGCCAATCCGGCCGCTCCGCTCAAAACACGTCGGCGGGGTCGGCCCGCCGCAGCCCGCCGACGGCGAGCAGCGCGGAAACCGCGGCCATGGCCAGCGCGGCCATCAGCACCGCCGCGACATGGCTCGCTGACATCGTCACCGGCAGCAAGGTCTTCTCTCTGATCTCGCGGTAAAGCCACAAGGCCGCCGCGAGCGCCGGCGCAAAACCGGCGACGGCGATCATCAGCGACATCGCCGCGACCGTGACGGCGAGCGCGCCATCGGCGTAACCGATTGCTTTCAATGTCGCGAATTGCGGCAGCTGGCGGCTGACCTGGGTCGAGACGATCTGATAGACGACCATGATCCCGACCACGATCGAGATCAGTAATCCCGAGCCGAAAATCAGTCCGACCGAGGTCCGCGTCGTCCAGTACGAGGTTTCCCGCGCGGTCAGCCTGGCGCGGGTGAAGAGCTGCGTGCCGGGGCCGGTCAGCTTCCGCAGATCCGCGGCGGCATGCTCCGGGTCGACCCCAGGCTTCAGCCGGATCGCGCCGATATTGGCCTCGCTCAGCCCGCGCCGTGGAAACAATCGGGCGAAATTGCTATCGCTGGCGAGGGCGACCCCAAGCCCCATAAAGCCGGTGCCGAGAACATACCGGCCGCCGATCGTCTGGTCGCGGTCGCCGATCTCGACAACCCGGCCGGTGTCGAGCGGGCCGAACATCGGCCGCGTCGTGGTGTCGACGAGGATGGTGTCGGCTCGCGCCAGCACGCCGCGCTGTCGATCGATGCTGTCGGGGGTAAAGACGTCGCTCGCCGGATCGAAGCCGATCACGAACAGATCGGGCCATACCCCACCCACGCCGCCCTTCCATTTCGCAACGCCGAAATAGAGCGGCGTCGCCTCGGCGACATCGGGCGAGCCCCGGACGGCGGCCAGCCGGCTCAACGGAAAGGCGCCGGGCTGCGCCTGATACTCGTACTGATTTGAGACCAGCAGCAGGTCGAAGCGCATGTTGTCGTATAACAGCATCCCTCCCTGCGGCACCGCAAAGAACAAACCGAGCTGGATAAAGACCAGCAGAATCGCCATGAAGATCCCGACCAGCGCCAGCGCGGTGCGCCCCTTGTCATAGGTCAAAATGCGCCAGGCGAGCGCGACGGTCACGGCTGCCCGACCCTCGGATGTTGACGCACCTGACGCATCCGCACGCCCCCTGCCGTGCTAGGACTGCATAATCGCCGCCCACTCGTTGGGCGGGTCAATTCGATTGAACGCCTAACGCGATTATTTGTCGATCATTGCGCCCCGGATCGTCCCCTCGGTTCGAGCTGGCCGGTCATGAACAGGCGCGCACCGAGCAGTCCCGCGACCTAGCGGTTCCCGTCAGCGCCCTGTTCCGGAAACGGCGGGATTTGGCCGCTGATTTCGGCGATGGTGTAATGCTTGACCTCGAGTGTCCACGGCGAATCGATTGCCGGTTCCGGTACGCCGGCATAAGGCAGGTACAATGACAGGTTCGATACGAAGAGGGTTTTCCCGTCGGGGCTGAAAGCCGGGCTCGCGGGGAACAGCAACCCCTGAACCGTGCCGTTCGAGCTGAGACCTTCGAAATCGCCGCGTTTGGCGATGACCTTCGCCAACGGGACCCCGAGCGCGTCGATTGCGTTCGGGTCGATCACGTCGATTTCGTCCTGCTGGTTGGCGACAACCCAGAGGTTGTCGTGGCGATCGACAGCGAAGCCGTCCGGCGCGTTGATGCCGGTAGTCAGGACCGCGGCCGATCCGGCGATCGACACCGACCCGTCGCCGTTCATGCTCACGGGTATTTCGACGATCGAATGGTAGGCGGTGTTGGCGACGTACATCTCGGTGTATTCGTTGTTGAACTCGACACCGTTGGCGCCAAAAGGCGGCACCAGAATCACACCCGAGGCCGCCTCGGGCGAGAGGGTTTGCGAGTCGACAAATTTCACCGGCGTCCCGCCGGCGGGACGGGTCATCCAAATGACGCCCTGGAACGAATCTGAGACATAGACATTGCCCGCCTTGTCGAACGTGAGGCCGTTGAGGCCCGAGGCCGAGCCGAGCCCGGTATTCATGAACACGCTCGACTTCCCGGTCTTGGGATCGGCCTGCCAGACGATCCCCTGGGCGAGATCGCAAATCAGCAATGTCCTTGACGACGCCTGAAAGACCAGCCCGAGGAGGGTGGTGCTCGGCTGCGGCGCCGGGCTCGGCGTCGGGTTGACCAAAGCAACGTTGTAGAGCAATGCACCGTCCGGTTTGAAGGAGAACAAGTGGGGCGGGCCGGCGACTGGGCCGTTGCTGTTGATGCCGAAGGTCGGCGTATAAACTGTGCCGTCCGGGCCGACCGTCAGCCCTTCGATGGCAACCGGCGCATTGCCCGGCAGTTTCGGCAGCACCGCGAATGTCCCCGTTTGCCCGCGATCCCAAGCGCGAGCCGGGCTCACCGCGAGGAACAACAGCGATGCGAGAAAAATCTTCCCGAACAGCGATGTCCGCATAATGTCCTCCCTGTCGATTATGGTTCGCCGAACCTTGGGGTGGCGAAAGGAGCTGCCCGGCCCGAAAAGAGCAATGCGTGCCGGCCGCGCACGTGTCAAGCCGTCGCCATGGCTCTCAGCTGATCGCCGCGCGACGGGAGCGATAAAGCGCTCTCTTATGGGCGGCTCGCGCGCTCGTGCCCAGCTTGGTTATGCTCGCCCATTCCCCTCGCGAAGGAGAAGTGCTGTGAAGGTCGCCGGTCTTGAAATCCTGCGCTGCGACGCGGGATGGCGCAATTATCACTTTCTGAAACTTACCACCGACAGCGGCATCGTCGGATGGAGCGAGTTCGACGAGGGCTTTGGCTCGCCCGGGGTCGGGGCGGTTGTCGAGCGCATGTCGCCGCGGGTCCTCGGCCAGAACGTCTTCGACCATGAGCGGATTTACGCCGAGCTTTATTGCCTGACGCGGCCGGCGGCGGGAGGGGTCGTCGGCGAGGGTTTGGGAGCGATCGAGAACGCCTTGCTCGACGCCAAGGCCAAGGCGCTGCGGGTGCCGTGCCATGCGCTCCTCGGCGGCAAGATCCGCGACCGGGTCCGGGTCTACTGGTCGCATTGCGCGACCTGGCGCATCAATCACCCGACTCTCTACAAGCCGGCGATCACCAGCCTTGACGGCGTCCGCGCGATCGGCGCCGAGGCCCGCGACAAAGGGTTTGGCGCGCTGAAGACCAATGTCTTCATTTATGACGGTGGTGCGCCGCGCGGCTGGCGCCCCGGCTTTGGCGTGCCGTTTTTGCCCGAGCTCAACGTCGACAAGACCGTGCTGCGCAATCTGCGCGCCCATTTGGAAGCGATCCTCGACGGGGCCGGGGCGGATATGGATTTACTCCACGATCTCAATTTCAACGCCAAGACCGAGGGTTATGTGAAGATCCTGAAGTCGACCGCCGATTTCGACATGTTCTGGGTCGAGATCGACAGCTACAGCGCCCCGGCGCTGGCCCATATCCGCCGCAACAGCCCGCACCCGATCAGCTCATGCGAGACCTGCTCGGGCTGCGCGAATTCCTGCCCTATTTTCGCGAGCAGTCGATGGATGTCGCGATCATCGACGCGGTGTGGAACGGCGCGTGGCAGTCGATCAAGATCGCCGCCGCGGCAGACGCCTTTGAGGTCAACATCGCGCCGCACAATTTCTACGGCCATCTGGCAACGATGATGAATGTCCACTTCGCTGCCGCCACCCCCAATCTGCGGATCATGGAGGTCGACATCGACCGCCTGCCCTGGGACCGCGAGCTGTTCACGGTGGCGCCGCAATTCGAAGGGGGCCATATCGCCGTCCCCGACACGCCGGGCTGGGGCACCGAACCCAATGAAGACGCGATCCGCGCCCATCCGCCAAAGAGCGGCGCCGGGCTGATGCGATTTTCGCGCTGACCCGAGGGAGGAGGTTTCGCCGAAATAGCGGTTTCGTCATCACGCTACGCGGGGCTTTACAGAACTTATCTTCCCGCGGGCCGTTAGCCGCAAACAGGTCGTGCGTCGTAGAGGGAGTTCAAAGCGTTGCGGCGAGGAAAGGCCATCGTCCTCGTCCTCGTCGTCGCCGGGGCGGTGGGATTGGGGTGTTGGAAAGTCGTCGATTTGGCGTCCGCCCGGGCTCCGGCCGCCGCACCCCCGCCGGCGGTTCCGGTAAACGCCGCGCCGGTCAGAATCGCGAATGTGCCGGCGACCGTGCCGGCGCTGGGCACCGTGCAATCGATCGACACGGTCAATTTGATGCCGCAGGTCAACGGCCGGATCATGGCGATCTATTTCAAGCAGGGAGATCAGGTGACGGCGGGGCAGCCGCTGTTCCTGATCGATCCGCGCCCCTATCAAGCAATACTCGATCAGGCGCAGGGGCAGCTCGCCCACGATCAGGCGGCGCTCGCCGAGGCCAAGATGGATCTCGCCCGCTATCAACGGCTCACGGCGGAAAACTCGATCGCGACGCAGACAGAGCAAGATCAGATCTATGTCGTCGGGCAAGACCAGGGGACCGTGAAGCTTGACGAGGCCAATGTCGCCACCGCCACGATCAATCTCGCTTATTGCCATATCGATGCGCCGGTTGCCGGCCTGACCGGGGCACTCCAGGTCGATCTCGGCAATTATGTGCAGGCGGCGAGCAGCGCGCAGCCGTCGACGAACAGCGCGCAGCCATCGACAACCACGGCCGCGCCATCGGGCGGCGTCACGCCGCTGGTGACGATCACCCAGATGCAGCCGATCTACGTGAGTTTCAGCGTGCCGCAGACGCAGCTCGACACGATCCGGGAGAACCAGGCAAAGGGCGCGCTCGAGGTCGATGCCTATTCGCCCGCCGGCAAGCTGATCGACAAGGGCAAGCTGACGCTGATCAGCAACCAGGTCGCCACGGCAACCGGCACGATCATGCTCGAAGGCACGTTCGCCAACCAACAGGAGCGGCTGTGGCCGAACCAATTCGTCGGCGCGCGGCTGATCGAGTTCATCCGGCCCAACGTCATCACCGTTCCCGCCGCGGCCGTCATGACCGGCCCGAACGGCCCCTACGTCTATGTTATCGGGGCCGCGAACAAGGTCAGCCAAGTCGACGTCGAAGTGACGGCGACGCAGGATAATATCGCGGTCATCGGCAAGGGCCTCAAAGCGGGCGAAGAGGTCGTCACCAACGGGCAATATCGGCTCGATAACGGGGTCGCGGTCAGCATCCAGGCGCCCAAGGTCGCGGCAGCCGGCTGATCCCTGATGACCATTTCGGAACCCTTTATCCGCCGGCCGATCGCGACGGCGCTGCTGATGGCGGCTCTGCTGGCGTTCGGCGCCATCTGTTATACGCTGCTGCCGGTCTCGGCGCTGCCCAATGTCCAATTTCCGACGATCTCGGTGTCGGCGCAGCTGCCGGGGGCGAGCCCCGAGACGATGGCCGACACCGTGGCGACGCCGCTCGAGGAGGAGTTCACCGCGATCCCGGGGCTCTCCTTTATGTCGTCGACCAGCGGGCTGTCTTCGACCTCGATAACCCTGCAGTTCAATCTCAACAGCGACATCAACGCCGACGCGCAATTCGTCCAGACCGCGATCAACGAGGCGGAAGGCGTTCTACCGAAAAACCTGCCGACCCCGCCGACCTATCGCGAGAGCAATCCCGCGCAGTCGCCGGTGCTGATCTACGCGATCTATTCGGGCGCGATGCCGCTCTATGCCATCGACCAGTACGCGAATGTGATGCTGGCCGAACAGCTTTCGACCGTCAGCGGGGTCGGTCAGGTGATCATCGCCGGCCAGCAGCAGCCCGCGGTGCACATCCAGGTCAACCCGCAGGCGCTCGCCGAGCGCGGCATCGCGCTCAGTCAGGTGGCGACGGCGCTGTCGGACGCGACGCTCGACGCGGCGAAAGGCAATCTCGAGGGTTCGCGGCAGGAATACCCGCTCGACACCAACGACCAGCTGTTCGACGCGCAGCAATTCCAGAACGTCATCGTCGCCTACAGCAACGGCGCGCCGGTCGAGCTGAAGGACCTCGGCCGAGTGATCGACTCATCGGTCAGCCCGCGAACCGGCAGCTGGTACGGCGCGACACCCTGCGAGCTGCTGCTGATCGAGCTCCAGCCGGGGGCGAATACGATCCAGGTCGTCAACCAGATCAAGTCAATGCTGCCGCAGCTCACGCAATCGATCCCGCGCGCCGTGCATGTCGATCTGGTATCCGACCGCTCCGTCAACATCCGCGCCTCGGTCTCCGATGTCGAGTTCACCCTGCTGCTGACAATTGGGCTGGTGGTTCTGGTGATCTTCGCGTTCCTGCGCAAGCTGTGGGCGACGATCATCCCGGGCATCACCCTGCCGCTGGTTATCATCGCGACCTTCAGCGGCATGTATTTCCTCGGCTACAGCGTCGACAACCTCTCGCTGATGGCGCTGACGATCTCGGTCGGCTTTCTCGTCGACGACGCGATCGTCATGATCGAGAATATCGTCCGCTATATCGAGGCCGGCGATCCGCCGCTCGAAGCCGCGCTCAAGGGCGCCGGACAGATCGGCTTCACGATCGTCTCGATGACATTGTCGCTGATCGCGGTGTTCATCCCGCTCTTATTCATGTCGGGGGTGGTCGGCCTGTTGTTTCACGAATTCGCGATGACTGTGACTCTGACGCTGCTCTATTCGGCGCTCGTCTCGCTGACCCTGACGCCGATGATGTGCGCGCTGTTTCTGTCGCGTGAGGTCGAGCCGGAAAAACGCCGGCGCAGCCTGTTCGAGCGCGGCTTTGAGCGGCTGCGCGACGGTTATGACCGCGGCCTGCAATGGGGTTTCCGCCACCGCTTTCCGATGCTGTTGCTGACGCTCGCGCTGATGGTGCTGACCGGCGTGCTCTATGCGATGATTTCAAAGGGATTTCTGCCGGAGCAGGACACCGGTTTCATCTTTGCCTCGGTTCAGGCGCGGCAGGACACCTCGTTCGCGGCGATGACCAAGATCGAGAACGAGTGCGCCCAAATCTTCCGGCATGACCCGGCGGTTTCGGGAGTGGTCGGCTTTGCCGGTGCGACCGGCGCCAACGCGAGCGAGAGCACCGCGCGGATGTTTGTCCAGCTGAAGCCGTTCGCTCAGCGACCCGCCGTGCAGCAGGTCATGGCGCGGCTGCGGCCCCGCTTCAACGCGGTGATCGGCGCGGACGTCTTTATGCAGGCCGGCCAGGACATCAACATCGGCGGGCGGCTCGAACAGGCGCAGTACCAATATACGCTGACCGACGCCAGCTCGACCGAGCTCGACCACTGGGCGCCAATCCTGCTCGCCGACATGACGAAGCTCAAGCTCCTGACGGATGTGGCGTCCGATCTGCAGGTCGCCTCGCCGAACGTGGCGGTCGAGGTCGACCGCAACACCGCCTCGCAGCTCGGCCTGTCGATGTCGGCGGTCGACACCACGCTCGGCGACGCGTTCGGCCAGACGCAGGTCACGACGATTTATTCGCCGACCTACCAGTCGAAGGTAATCCTGGAGGTCGAGCCGCGGTTTTTGTCGGAGCCGACGAATTTATCGGACATTTACGTACAAAGCACCACCGGCGCCGAGGTGCCGCTGTCGGCGGTGGCGCATTTTTCCACCAAGGCCGAGCCGCTCACGGTCAATCACCAGGGATTATTCCCCGCCGTGACACTGTCGTTCAATCTGGCGCCGGGTGCCGCGTTGAGCCAGGCGGTGGCCGCGATCGACGCGTTACGCACCGAGATCGGCGCCCCGGCAACGCTGATTGGCGCGTTTGAGGGCACCGCCCAGGCCTATCAGCAATCGCTGGTCACGATCCCGCTGTTAATCCTTGCCGCGATCGCCGCCATCTACGTGATCATGGGGGTGCTGTACGAGAGCTTTGTTCACCCGCTGACGATCCTGTCGTCGCTGCCGGCGGCGGGGGTCGGCGCGCTCGCGATCTTGATGCTGTTCGGCTACGAGCTGACCCTGATCGCGATCATCGGCATCATCCTGTTGATGGGCATCGTCAAAAAGAATGCGATCATGATGATCGATTTCGCGATCGAGGCCGAGCGGACCGAAGGCAAGAGCCCGCAGGATGCGATCCACCAGGCCTGTCTGCAGCGCTTCCGCCCGATCTTGATGACGACCGTCTGCGCGCTGGTCGCCGGTTTGCCGCTGGCGCTCGAATCGGGTGCGGGATCGGAATTGCGCCGGCCGCTCGGCGTCGCGATCGTCGGCGGGCTCCTGGTCTCGCAATGGCTGACGTTGTACACGACACCGATCGTCTATCTTTATCTTGACGATCTCGCGCAACGCCTGGGGCGACGCCGCTCAGCCGCGACCGCCGGTTCCGGCCAACGGGCGCGCTGATCGGCGGCGGGCATTTGCCACCGGCACCCGGCGCCGATGCGATCGCGCCTACCGGTCATCCCACGGACGAAACGAGAGTCGGCATTCGTTGAGCGGCGGGACATAGCCGTAAAGCCGGCGGGTCAAAAAGCGGGCACTGCCGGTTGGGGCGCCGACATAGATCTGCGCTCCCGTCTGGCTGTTGTCGAAGGCTTTCTTGCAATTTCGAAAGTACGATTGCTCGCACGGGTAGGGGCCGGCGATCTGATAGCCGGTCATTGCCGTCGGGCTCGCCTCGGTGATCGGGCACGAACAAATGATCTCGTTTTTCTTTAGCGGCTTGTCGAAACCGGGGAAAGACTGGCCTTCGCTGCCGGTAAAGCATACGCCGCCGTCGCACTGGGCGTAGGCGCCGTTCGAGGTGCCGGCCGGGCAATCATACAGCGCCTGATCGCCGCCCGGCGCGACCACCGATTCGGGGAAACTGTAAGTGCTGATCATATAGCCGTTTTTCTTGCCCTCGGCATTGGCCGTACAGACATCCTGGTTGCGCCCGTAATCGAACGGCAGACTGATGCTGTCGCCCGACTTCACGTCGCATTTGCAATAGGAGAGCCCGTCGAACACAAAGCAGCTGGCGACGGCGCACAGCGCATAGGTCTGATTCTCGCAGATCTTGAACAGTCGCGGCGGGGT
>DATMKU010000294.1:0-9507 GCA_035570935.1 Allostellaceae bacterium | reverse complement strand
CCGAGCAGAAATTCGCCGGGCTCGAGGCGCTGAAGGCGCAGATCGCCGAGGACGCCCGCCGGGCCCGCGAAATCCTCGCCGGCGTACCCTAATCCGCGCGCCAACTGTCCCCTCGAATTTGCCGGGGCGGCTGTTATATATAGCGCCATGGTGCGGCATCGCGGCTGGATAGTGCGAATTATCGGCCCGGTCCTCTTCTGAGGATCGGGGACGCGCTCGCTCTTCGTCTCTCGTCCAGGGATCCACGATGCCAACGGATTATCGTCCGACCGTCTTTCTGCCCAAAACCGAATTCCCGATGCGCGGCGACCTGCCAAAGCGCGAGCCGGCGATCCTGGCGCGCTGGGCGGCGATGGACCTTTACCATCGGCTGCGCAAAGCCGCCGCCGGCCGCGAGAAATTCGTGCTGCATGACGGCCCGCCTTACGCCAACGGCCATCTCCATATCGGCCACGCGCTGAACAAGATCCTAAAGGACGTGGTCAACCGCTCGCAGCAGATGCTGGGCAAGGACGCGCCTTACGTGCCCGGCTGGGACTGCCACGGGCTGCCGATCGAGTGGATGATCGAAGAAAAATACCGGGCGCGAAAGATGTCCAAGGACAGCGTCCCGCCCGAGCAATTCCGCCGCGAGTGCCGTGAATTCGCCGCGCATTGGATCGAGGTGCAGAAGGCCGAATTCGAGCGCCTGGGCGTCGTCGGCGACTGGGACAACCCCTATACGACGATGGCCTATGCGGCCGAGGCGCAGATCGTCCGCGAGATCGGCAAGTTTCTGATCAATGGCGGGCTCTACCGCGGGTCAAAGCCGGTGCTGTGGTCGGTCGTCGAACAGACGGCACTCGCCGAGGCCGAGGTCGAATACCACGACCATCGTTCGACCACCGTTTGGGTGCGGTTCCCGATCGTGACGACCGGTCTGCCGGCATTGGTTGATGCAGCGGCGTTGATCTGGACGACGACGCCGTGGACCTTGCCGGGCAACCGCGCGATCGCGTTCAGCGCCGCGCTCGACTACGTCGCGCTACGGGTCGATCGCGCGGCCGAGGGCAGCCGCGCGCGGTCCGGCGAGATTTTGCTGGTCGCCGCCTCGCTCGCCGACGAGGTCGCCGCCCGCGGCGGCATCGAGGCGTATTCGGTGCAGGTGCGCTTTCCGGGAACGGCGCTCGCCGGCACCGTCGCGCGCCACCCGCTCGCCGGCCAGGGCTACCAATTCGATGTGCCATTGTTGGCGGCGCGCTTTGTCGAGGCCGACCAGGGGACGGGTCTCGTTCACATCGCGCCGGGCCACGGCGCCGACGATTTCGAATTGGGCCAGGCGAACGGGTTGCCGGTGCCCGACACGGTCGGACCCGACGGTGTCTATCTGCCGGGGGTGCCGCTGTTCGCCGGCCGTGCCGTCTATCGCCCGGACGGCAGGACCGGCGACGCCAACGACGCGGTGATCGCGGCGATCGACGCCGCCGGTGGCCTGTTGGCGCGCGATGTGCTGGTCCATTCCTATCCCCATTCGTGGCGGTCGAAGGCGCCGCTGATCTTCCGCAACACGCCGCAATGGTTCATCAGCATGACGGCGAACGGGTTGCGCGAAAAGGCGCTCGCCGCGATTGCCGAGACCCGTTGGGTCCCGCCGCAGGCGCGCAACCGGATCGAGGCGATGGTCGAGGGCAAGCCCGATTGGTGCGTCTCGCGCCAGCGCGCCTGGGGTGTGCCGATCGCCGTCTTCACCCATCGCGAGACCGGCGAGCCGTTGCGCGACCCGGCCGTCGTCGAGCGCGTCGCCGACGCGGTCGAACGCGACGGCTCCGACATCTGGTTCGCCGCGGACGCGTCGCAGTTTCTCGGCAATGCCTACGACCCGGCCGAATGGGAGAGGGTCACCGACATCATCGAAGTGTGGTTCGATTCGGGCTCGACGCATGCCTTTGTCCTCGAACAGCGCCCGGAATTGCGCTGGCCTGCCTCGCTCTACCTCGAAGGCTCGGACCAGCATCGCGGCTGGTTCAATTCGTCCTTGATCGAAGCCTGCGGCACGCGCGGCCGCGCCCCCTACGACGCGGTGCTGACCCACGGCTTTGTGCTCGACGAGCAGGGCCGCAAGATGTCCAAATCGCTCGGCAACGTCGTCGCCCCGCAGGACGTCATGCGAGAGAGCGGCGCCGATATCCTGCGTCTGTGGGTGGTCGGCTCCGATTATTCCGACGATTTGCGCATCGGCCCCGAGATCCTGAAGCATCAGAGCGATGTCTACCGCCGGCTGCGCAATACGCTGCGCTATCTGTTGGGCGCGCTCGACGGGTTCGCCCCGGACGAGTCGATCGCCCCCGAGGCGATGCCCGAACTCGAACGCTGGGTATTGCATCGGCTGGGCGAACTCGACGCCCTGGTGCGGCGCGCCGTCGCGGAGTTCGATTTCCACGGCATCTTTACCGCGCTCTACAATTTTTGCGCCGTCGATCTGTCGGCGTTCTATTTCGACATCCGTAAGGACCGGCTCTATTGCGGGGCGCCCGACGACATCCGGCGGCGGGCGGTGCGCACCGCCCTCGACCGTACCTTTGACGCGCTCGTGCGCTGGCTCGCCCCGGTCCTCTGTTTCACCGCCGAGGAAGCCTGGCTCGCCCGCCATGACGACGCGCCTGGGCGCAGCGTCCATCTCGAATTGTTCGCCGACATCCCAGCCGATTGGCTCGACCCGGCGCTGGGTGAACGCTGGGCGTGCTTGCGCGATCTGCGCCGCGTCGTCACCGGCGCTTTGGAGCTCGAACGCGGCGCCAAGCGGCTCGGGTCGAGTTTGCAGGCCGCGGTCGAAGTTTTCGTCCCCGAGCGGCTCGCCGAAATGGTCGGCGGCGTCGACTTGGCCGAGCTTTGCATTACTTCGGCCGGCACGATCCGTCTCGAACCGCCGCCCGCGGACGCCTTCGCCCTTCCCGATGTGCCCGAAATCGGCGTCCGCGTGACGGCGGCGCTGGGCGAGCGCTGCGAGCGCTGCTGGCGCGTATTGCCTGAGGTCGGCCATGTGGCGGCCCATCCCGATCTCTGCCGCCGTTGCGCCGCGGTGGTCGGGCCGGGCGGCGCTTGAGCCGGTCGGGCGAGCGCCGGGCAATGCTGATACCGGGGCTCGCCACGGCGATCATCGTCGCGATCCTCGATCAGCTGAGCAAAGCCGCGGTTCTCGCCCATTTCGCCGGGCACGGCTTTGACGCCGACCGGGTCACCCCGTTTTTCAACCTGGTCCTGACCCTCAATCGCGGGATGAGCTTTGGCCTGTTCAAC
The DNA here is from genome assembly GCA_035570935.1 of Allostellaceae bacterium. Classification (GTDB taxonomy): domain Bacteria; phylum Pseudomonadota; class Alphaproteobacteria; order ATCC43930; family CGMCC-115725; genus AP-15. Next base: position 6,231 of record DATMKU010000294.1, on the reverse strand, counting down.
GCCGGTCCGGAGGAAGGCGGCACGCTCAACGCGCTGCTGTTCTCGCTCGCCGCCGTGGTCATCGTCGCCTGCCTGATCTATTGGCTGAGGCGGGTGTCGAGCCCGGTTCTCGGGATCGCGATCGGCCTCGTCGTCGGCGGCGCGATCGGCAACGTGGTCGATCGGATTCGCCATGGTGCGGTTGTCGATTTTCTCGATTTCCATATTGGCTATTGGCATTGGCCGGCGTTCAACTTAGCCGACAGCGCGATTTGTCTTGGCGTCGCCATGATGTTGTTCGACGGCTTGCTTCTTCGCCGCTAGGTGAATTAAGTTTCGCGCGGGAGGGACTGTTGCCATGATCGAATACTGCCGGGTTCGCGGCGCGAGCCGCGGTCGTGTTGCATTGTCCGCCGCCGGCCTGTTTGGCGCGTTGCTGCTTTCGGGGTGCGCCGACCTCAAGCAGATGGTCGGAATCGACGAGCCGATGCCGGACGAGTTCGCCGTCGAATCGCGCGCGCCGCTGACGATCCCACCCGACTTCAACCTGCGCCCGCCGGAGCCGGGTGCGGCGCGCCCCCAGGAGCAGAGCAGCGCACAGCAGGCCGAGCAGATCATGGAGCAGGCGGGCCCCGGCGGGCCGGGCAGCAAGGAGGCGGCCGATTTGCGGCTCCACAGCGATGAAAACGGGCTGCCCAACATCGGCAGCGGCAGCCAGGCGCCGGACGCGTCGGCAACGGTCGGCTCGCAGAGCCTGTCGAACAAGCTGCTCGACTACGGCGACACCGGCAACGCCGGCGCCACCGTCGACCAGCACGCCACGACGCCGCTGAAGGGCGTCTACTGAGCTAAGCCGGCCTGACCCTGCCTATCGGGAAGCTTGCCTTCCCCTCGCCCCGCTTGCGGGGAGAGGGCGGGCGAAGGGCCGTTCCACCTCCGCCCGACCAGATTTCGACCAAGTTGCCACGCTGTCATTGCGCGTCGGCCTCCAATAACTCGAAGACCGGGTAGCGCTTCGCGAGAGACTCGAAGGCCTCCTCCGGCGATCCCCTTGGCACCGGGAAGAAGCGCTGGACCTCGGTGGCGAAATGGTCGATACGCCTTGAGAACCGGCGGACGCTGACTCGGGGGCAGTTCGCGCAGGGCAAAATGGCGGCGGCGCAGGGCGCGGACCAGCGCAACCTCGCCCGCGGCGCGGGCATTGCGCACCCAGTTGGAGTTGCCGCGGGCGCAGACCAGATAGCGCCGCCCGCCGATCTCGATCGGGTCGACCGGCAGCGAGATTGTCCGGCCGCTCTTTCGGCCGCGGACTTCGAGAACGTAGAAGTGACCGCGGACGAGGCCAATCCAAATAACGGCAACAAGGAGGCGGCCAAAGATGCGTTCGATCGCGCTTGGGCTGAGATATCTCTGAGTATCCTGTGGCATCGATCCGTCCTGCCGAACTCGGGCGTGATCAAAGGCCGGTAACTACGGCGCGGCCGGATCGATGGATTGCGCCGACCGGCGTGATCGGCGACGTTGTAGCGCCAGCCATCCCGTGAGAGGTCGGGACACGGGATGCGGTTTTGCCGAATGTCTTCGGGTAGGGAGGACTCTCATGTGTCGCAACATCAAAACGCTCCATAACTATAAACCACCGACGACAGAAGATGAGATTCGCGCGTCTTCTCTGCAGTTCGTGCGCAAGCTGAGCGGCTTTACGCGGCCCTCCAAGGTCAACCAGGCTGCCTTCGACCACGCCGTGGACCAGGTGGCCGAGGCGGCGCACGAGTTGCTCCGGTCTCTCGTGACCAGCGCTCCGCCGCGCGATCGCGCAGTCGTGGCATCGCGGGCTCGAGCCCAGGCGGCCGGGCGCTTCCGCGCCCCCGAAACCAGAGGCACGGCCTAGTCGACGCCGGGACGGGCAGCCGGGGTTCGTGGCCAGCGGCGCGCTGGCGTCCGTTATCTGCGGTGCGCGGAGCATGTCAACGTGGATCCGCATGCTATGTTCGTCTCGGCGCACAAAAAGCACAGTGCAGGCAACCGGGCGGAGGTGGTGATGAAACTCGGCGTAGCTCTGCCGATTGTCGATATCGGCGGTGAACCGGCGGCCTTGCGCGAATTTGCCCAGGCGGCGGAGGCGATCGGCTATCACGGGATCGCCGCACCCGACCATGTGCTGGGTGTCGATGTCGTCAGCCGGCCCGGCTGGACCCAGCCTCGCGCCCGGTCGACCGATTTGTATCACGACCCGTTCGTGCTGTTTGGTTTCCTCGCCGGCTGCACCGGCATCGCCGATTTCTCCACCCAGGTCTTGATCCTGGCGCAGCGCCAGACCGTTCTCGTCGCCAAGCAGGCGGCCTGTCTCGACGTGTTGTCGGGTGGGCGCTTCCGGCTCGGCATCGGGGTCGGGTGGAACGAGGTGGAGTTTGTCGGCCTCAACGAAAATTTTCACAATCGCGGCCGGCGCTCGGAAGAGCAGGTCGAGGTCATGCGGGCGTTGTGGGCGGAGCCGCACATCGGCTTCAAGGGCAAATGGCACACGATCGAGGATGCCGGGATCAACCCGCTGCCGACCGGGCGCAAGGTCCCGTTGTGGTATGGCGGGCACGCCGATGTGACCTTGCGGCGCTGCGCCAAATGGGGCGACGGCTGGATGCCGCTCGCCTATCCGCCGGGCGAGGAAGCGCGAACCGCCTTTGCCACGCTCTATCGCTATGCCGAGGAAGCCGGGCGCGACCCGGCGACGATCGGCATCGACACGCGGGTCTCGGCCGGTGCTGGCACCGAGGCCGAATGGCGCGAGCAGGCGCGGTTTTGGAAATCGATCGGGGTGACCCACCTGACTTTGGCCAATTACTACGAAGGCGGCCACCTGCACCGCATCGCGGGAAGCTCGCTTGGCGATCACATCGCCGCGATGCGGCATTACTGGAACGCCGTCGCTGACCTGCTGTAGCCGCCGACCATGATTAGGCGATAATTTTCGCCGGGTTAACCAGTGTGCAGCTTGGAGCACGCTTTGCCCGGACTTGATCCGGGCATCCACGTCTTGGGACCGCAACGGCCCAGCCCAAGGAAGGCGACCGATGCCGCCCTCTTTCTTGCCACCGAAAGGCGCGATCTCGGTCGGGATGACGCTCTCGCTACCGGCGTCGACGCGGTATCAGAGCAGTTTCCGATCTGATCGAACGAGCGCTTCCCGTGTCGTCATTGCGAGCGAAGCGAAGCAATCCCGGGCCGCTCAGCGATCGTCCGTTCGCGATTGCTTCGTCGCGGAGCCTGTCCTCGGGTCGGCACGGGATTGCTTCGCTTCGCTCGCAATGATGAGGTGGACGGCCTCTGCTCCCCGGCATCGAAGTGCCTCACGGCGGTCGTGTCGCAACGTCCACATCGAGGAGGCCGTCCATGGCCGAGGTTGGCACGATCGGATAGGATACCGCGAAGCGGGTGTTTCAGGTGCACGGTGTCGACGCCGCCGGCGCGATCGTCTTTCGCCGCCAATTGCAGCGGGCCGAGATCGTGACGTTCTTCGCCAAGCTGCCGCCCTGTCTGGTCGGGCTGGAGGCGTGCGCCACGGCGCATTACCGGGGCCGCCAGATTGCCGCCCTCGGCCATCGGGTGCGGTTGATGCCGCCGACCCGGGTGAAGCCTTATGTCAGATGGGGCCGCAAGAACGACCAAACCGGCGCGCAGGCCTGTTGCGAGGCGGTGAGCCGGCCGAGCATGCAGTTCGTGCCGCTGAAGAGGGTGCCCGAGCCGGTGGCGCTGATGACCCATCGAGCACGCCCGCTGTTGGTCGAGCAGTACACCCAATTGGGCAACTCGATCCGCGCCCCGATGGCCGAGAGGGGGATCATCGCACGCCGTGGACCCGCCGGGTTCGCCGCCCTGCTGGCGATGATCGAGCACCCGGAAGACCGGCATCTGCCGGCCGAGGTCCGCCCCATTCTCGCGGTTCTGGCCCAGCAGTGGCGCCGCCTCGGCCGGCAGATCGCCGCGCTCGAACGGCAGATTATCGCCTGGCACAAGAGTAACCCCGACAACTTGCGGCTCGCCACCATCCAATTCGGCCCGATCTGTCCAGCGCCCTGGTCGCCACCGCGGGTGAGCCCAAGCGGTTTGACAGCGGCCGGCAGTTCGCTGCCTGGGTCGGACTGGTGCCGGCGCAGAACTCGACCGGCGGCAAACAGCGACGCGGCGGCGTCACCAAAGCGGGCGCCCGCCATCTGCGCCAGCTCCTGGTGGTCGCCGCTACCGGCCTCATCCCCCGGGTGCGCGCCAATCCCCAGATCTCTCCCTGGTTCGCCCGGCTGCTCGCCAGGATGCCGCCGCGCAAGGCCACCGTGGCGCTCGCCAACAAGATGGCCCGTCGCCTGGGCGCGGCTCGCCAAACAAACGACCTACCGCGCGCCGGCTGCGATCGAAACCGCTCATCCGGCTTGATCGCAGCGGGCGCCACCCCAACCGCCAGCCAACCCAATGCGAGGGCGATGGATCATGATGAGCACCGATCGGTCGAACCGAGGTTCGGACCACCCCGTCATGTCATCGAGCTTCGAGCTCGTCGCAATGATTACGCAAGCCCATCCGCGGACGTCATCCGGGCCAGCGGCCACAGCGCCGCGCACACAGGCCGGACACATGACCGCACCCGACCCGACGGTTTCTTTTTCCCTTGCACCGCATGGGCCGTCCACACATGACTGCGGCGTGGTGATCAGCCTGACAGTGGTCGGCCTTACCCTGCCGCGAGCGCCTTCGCCACCGTGACGAGGCTGGCGTCGGCGCCGTGGCCGGCGATGATCGACAGGCCGACCGGCAGGCCGGCGACGGTGTTGCCGGGAATACTGATTTGCGGCACCCCAGTCAGCCCGCCATGGGCGCACAAGCACAGGATGCGGTCGCGCTCGGCGCTCGCGACCGACAGCGGCTCGCCGCGCTTTGGCGCCGGGAACGGGGTCGTCGGCAGGCATAGGATCGTGCCTGACGGCAAGAGGTAGCGCATCCGCCCGCGCGCCTCGCGCCGCACGAGTTCAGCCCAGTGGCGCTCGGCCTCCGGGATCTGCGAGCCGGTAAAGATGTTGCGCGCGACATTGTAGGCGAGACGCGGGTTGCAGCGCTCCACCCAGTCCTTGAAGGTCAACCACGCCTCGGCGGGCTGGATCGTGCGCTGGGCACGCCCCCACTGCACGAGGCCCCCCGGCGCGATGATTTCCTTGCGGACCTCGCCGACCAGCGCCTTGAGTTTCTCGACCATCGGCTGCAGCGCTTCAGTCACTTCAGGATCGGCAAAAGCAAAGGCGTCGACCGCGACGATCAGCCGGGTCGGCAGCACCGCCGGGATCGCCTCGTCGAGCATGACGCTCGACACGCGGGCAAAGGTCGCGGCGTCGCGGGCGAACCAGCCGGTCGTGTCCGAACTCGGTGCCTGCGGCAACATGCCCGTGACGTCGATCCGGCCGTGGGTCGGGCGGATGCCGTAGAGCCCGCAAAAGCTTGCCGGCACCCGCACCGAACCGCCAGTGTCGGTACCGATCGCGGTGTCGCAGACCCCCGCCCCGACCGCCGCCGCCGAGCCCGAGGACGAGCCGCCGGGCACCCGGCCCGGGGCGCGGACATTGACCGGCGTGCCGTAAAACGCGTTCTCGCCGACGATGCCGAGCGAGACCTCGTCGGTGATGGTCTTGCCGATCAGGCTCGCCCCGGCGTCGAGCAGCCGCTGCACGGCCCAGGAATGCCGCGTCGGGACCGGGTTGTACTTCGCCCAGTCGGGGTTGCCGCCGCCGGTCGGATGGCCGGCGACATCGAACAGATCCTTGGCGGCAAAGCTCAGGCCGGACAGCGGGCCGCCCGGCCGCCCCTCGATATGCACACGCGGGCCGGGGACAAAGGCGTTGATGTCATCGGGCATGATGTCGTCGGGCATGGAAACCTCGGTTTGGCGATCGGGCGCGGTGCAGCGGGCTTAAGTCAGTTTTATCCATCTTCCCCGAAGGCCCAAACGGTGTCACGGAGCGTTCTCGAAATTGGACGAGCGTACCGAACCGAGGGCTTAGGAGAAGCAATGCCGCGCAACACGAGACGCCGATCCAGCAACAGCAAATACTGGTCGGGCAAGGTAACGCGGGAAAGCGACGCCCTCGACCTCAAACCCGGAATCTTCGCCGAGAACGACCCCGCGCGCATTGCGCGCTCGCTAAAGCGTTCGGCCGAAGAGAGCAAAAGGCGCAAGGCTGGCGCCTACCAGTCGGCGATGTCGATGCTGAA
>DATMKU010000293.1:0-2073 GCA_035570935.1 Allostellaceae bacterium | reverse complement strand
GGCCGCTGATTTGGTGTGCCTATTGCGACAAGGTGCGGAATTTTCGGTCATTCTTCTCGGCGGAGCGACTTGCCGGCAGATCGACCTGGTCGATCTGGTGTTGTTGGCGGCCGCGGCGCCGCAGACGCCGATCCTCGCAATTGCCGATTGTGAGGATCCGGCGAGGGCGCGGATGATTCTTCGCTCGGGCGCACGAGGATTCCTGCCAGTGAGCCTTGGGCTCAAGGTTCTGGTTGCGGCGCTCGAGCGGGTGCGGGCGGGCGGGACATTCGTGCCACTGGTGCTGAGCGAAGCCGACGACGACCGAGCGACCCCCGAGGCCGCGTGTCTGCCCTGGCAGGCGCTCACCAGGCGCCAACGCGACGTGCTGGCGCTGATTTCGGAGGGCCGATCGAACAAGCTCATCGGCGACGCGCTTCGAATGTCCGAGAGTACGGTAAAGGCGCACGTCAAGCAGATCATTCGGCGCCTTCACGTGGTAAACCGCACGCAGGCGGCACTGCTTGCGACTGGCAACACTCGTCACGTCGGCAGCACTGTTCGCACACCGGTCATGGAAGGGGTATTGTAACCGTCCGGCCTGGCAGAATAGTCTTCGGCGACAGTGTGCGCGGCGCTGCATCCGGGCGCTGCCAGCCGAGGAGCAAAGCGCGCCATGTCCAGCCGGACGATGATCCCGATCTCGGCCCACCCGGGAGCCGGCAAAATCAGCGAAGCTGATTACTTGCGGCTGTACCAGCATTCGCTCGACGATCCCGACGGCTTTTGGCGCGAGCACGGCAACCGGCTCACCTGGATTAAACCGTACACCCGCGTAAAAGATGCCTCGTTCGACGGCGACGTTCGCATCGCCTGGTACGAAGATGGGACGCTGAACGCCTGCTATAACTGCGTCGACCGCCATTTGCCCCGGCGCGGCGAGCAGACCGCGATCCTGTGGGAGGGCGACGATCCGAGCGAAGACCGCCATATCACCTATCGCGAGTTGCACGAGGCGGTGTGCCGTTTTGCGAATGTGCTGAAGGAGCGCGGCGTCCAAAAAGGCGATCGCGTCACGATCTATTTGCCGATGATCCCGGAGATCGCTGTCGCGGTGCTCGCCTGCGCGCGGATCGGTGCGGTTCATTCGGTCGTGTTCGGCGGGTTTTCGCCGGAGAGCCTTGCCGGGCGCATCCGCGACTGCCGCTCGACCTTTTTGGTGACCGCCGATGAAGGACTGCGCGGCGGCCGCACCGTGCCGCTCAAGCGCAACGCCGATGCCGCCCTCGAAAGCTGCCCCGACGTGCGCGACGTCGTCGTGGTCCGCCGCACCGGCGCCCCCGTCAACTGGGTTGCGGGCCGCGACGTCTGGTATCACGAGGCCTGCGCGGCGGCCTCGCCCGACTGCCCGCCGACCGAAATGTCGGCCGAGGACCCGTTGTTTATCCTTTACACCTCGGGCTCGACCGGACAGCCCAAAGGGGTGCTGCATACAACGGGCGGCTATCTCGTCTATGCGTCGATGACGCATGAATATGTTTTCGACTACCGCGAGGTCGAGGTTTATTGGTGCACCGCCGATGTCGGCTGGGTGACCGGGCACAGCTACATCCTTTACGGACCGCTTGCCAACGGTGCGACGACGCTGATGTTCGAGGGTGTGCCCAACTATCCCGACCCGTCGCGCTTTTGGCAGGTCGTTGACAAGCACCAGGTCTCGATCTTTTACACGGCACCCACCGCGATCCGCGCGCTGATGCGCGAGGGCGAGGACTATGTCCGCCGCACCAGCCGGCGCTCGCTGCGCATCCTTGGCACGGTCGGCGAGCCGATCAACCCCGAGGCGTGGCTGTGGTATTACAACCATGTCGGCGAGCGCCGCTGCCCGATTGTCGACACCTGGTGGCAGACCGAGACCGGCGGCATTTTGATCACCCCGCTCCCCGGCGCTACCCCGCTCAAACCGGGCTCCGCGACCCGTCCATTCTTCGGGATCGAGCCGCTTCTGGTCGACAATGACGGCAGGCGAATCGAAGGCCCGGGCGAAGGAAATCTTTGCTTGGCGCGCTCCTGGCCCGGCCAGATGCGCACCGT
>DATMKU010000292.1:0-13511 GCA_035570935.1 Allostellaceae bacterium | reverse complement strand
GAAAACGCCGGCCATGTGCCCGACATATCGGCCGAGCCCGGCGGCGACCGCACCCGCGTCCTGGAAATTGCCGAATTCCGGCCGCCCGGCAAAGGTCGCGGCGGTAAACGCCATCATCGCCACCGCGCCGACGATCACGAGAGCGATGCCGATCCACAGATCGGTGCGCTCATAGCGGATGAAGCGCGGAGTGATGCGCTTGTCGATGACATAGCTCTGCTGGAAAAAGAGCTGCCACGGCGCCACCGTCGTGCCGACGATCGCGATGATCAGCAGCATCACGTCGCCGAGCTTGCCGCCTGCGGGGAGCTGCGGCACGACGAGATCGCGCGCGACCTGCCCGATCGGCGGATGCGCCCACAGCAGAATGGGGAGGAGCAGCAGACTGCCGAAGACGAGCAACAGCGCAAACCGCTCGAAGCGCCGGAAATCGCCGGTGCCGGCGGCGGCAATGACGATCGCCGCCGAGGCGACGACCCCTAGCTCGCGCGGCAGGCCGAGATAGCCGAGCGCCAGGCTGATGCCGATGAATTCGGTGACGATGGTCAGCGCATTGAGCAGAAACAGGTCGATGACGCTGAAGGCGCCCCAGAACTTGCCGAAGCGTTCGAGGATCAGCCGGGCGTGACCGACCCTGGTCACCGCGCCGAGCCGCAAGACCATTTCTTGGTTGACGTAGAGCACCGGGACCAGCAGCAGCAATGTCCACAACAGGCTTGTGCCGTAATTCTGCCCGGCCTGCGTGTAGGTGCCAAAGGCGCCGGCGTCGTTGTCGCCGACCATGACGATCAGCCCCGGCCCGAGGATCGCGAGCAGGGTGCGCAGCCGCGCCGTCCAGCCGGTGCGGGGATTGTGATCGCCGTGCAGGATGGTGCCGAGCGCGCCCTTGATGTCGCCAAGATGGGCGTCGTCGAGGACGGCGGCGCGCGGCGGGGCGGCAAATTCGCCGATGGAGGCCATCGCCGCCCCCCTTACGCGCCGCCGCCGGCGGTGGGCGCGCCGCGCGCCAAGGCCTTCGGCAATTTTTCAGCGATGCCGAGCGTGTCGGCGCGGCGCCGCATCTCGGCCCAAACCGCGTCCGGGGCGACGCCGCATGCGCGCCACAGCACGACCAAATTATAGATGAGATCGGCACTCTCGCGGATGACCGCGCGCGGCCGATGCCGGACCGCTTCGAGCGCGACTTCGCCCGCCTCTTCCATCACTTTTTGCGCCATCTTTGGGCAGCCGGCGGCGAGCAGGCGCGCGGTGCGCGGGTTGTCGCGCTCGTTCACCCGGTCGAGCGCGTCGTAGAGCCGCGCAATTTCGCTTGCTTCGGCGCCGGTACCGGCATCCGTGGCCAAAAATGTCGCTGTGACCGTGCCGATGTTGTGCCTTACCAGGGCAGCCATGTCTCTTCCCTCCGTTCCCAGGTGGTGGTGAACCGACCCGGGTGGAGGCGCGGCTGGCCCCTATCGGACGGTGGCTACGGCGATCGCGAAGCCGGTCCGGCCGAGGGACCCCGTCTCGTCACCCGGGGCAGGTGGCCCGAAGAGCCGGTCGCGCAACGGCGACTGGGAGGCTCCGCGGGAGCGTGCTTAGATCGAGGTCCCATTGTTCGCTTGCTGTTGCGGAATTTCGGCCTTGGGGCAAAGCCCGCGGCCGCTACCGGAGGTAGGCGTGATCGAGTGGGGTGTCAATGCCAAATTTCTCGGGCCGCGGCCGGTCTTTGCAGCGCGGTATGGTGCCGCGCCGGCTGTCGGAGGTCTATGACGATGCTGCGTTTTCTGGATCGGCTGCGGGGAGGGTCGCGCCGGCCCGAGCCGGGTTGGATCGAGCCCGGCGAGCTGCACCGACGCCTCGATGCCGGCGACCCGCTGCGGGTTGTGGATGTCCGCGGCCCCGACGAATTCAACGGCCCGCTCGGGCACATCGCCGGGGCGGTCAACCTGCCGCTTGGCGAACTGCCGGCGCGGCTGGCGGAATTGACGGCCGATCGCCGATCGCTCGTTTGCGTCTGCTTGACCGACAAAAGGTCGGCGCAAGCGGCCGGGACGCTGGCAGCGGCGGGGTATGGCGACGTGATGGTCCTGCGCGGCGGCATGCAGCGCTGGCGCGAGGAGGGCTTTGGCGGCGCGGCCTGATGCCCGCGTCGGCCTTGCTCATCCGCAAAAACCGAAAAGGCGCCGAAAAGCCTCCCGCTCCCAGCCGGCGGTTGACACGACGCGCGGCCGATCCCTAGAATTGGCGCGCGCAACACGGTTGGCGGAAGCCGGTGACAATCCGGCACGGTCGCGCCACTGTATCCGGTCCGAGCGTCGCCAATGTTTCGGGCCGGGAGTCAGACCCGCTCCGTGGTTTTCCATTGACCGTAACGGGACGCGTCATCCCGGGGAGATGCAACCATGTCCGACACGACACTGTCACCTGCTGCCGCATCACCTGCTGCCGCTCGACCGGCTGCGATTCCGCTCGACAAAGTCCTGCCATGGGCGGTCTTTGGCGGTGTGCTCTGCTTGTTGGCGATTTATTTCGTCGGCGCCGAGCAGGGGGCGACGTCCGTGTTCAGCGGTATGTACATCCACGAATTCGTTCACGACGGCCGTCATCTGCTCGGCTTTCCCTGTCACTGAGCCGTCGCGATGGTCACCGGCCTCTTGGTCCGCGGCCTGCTCGTCGGGCTGCTGGCCGGCATCCTCGCCTTCGGTTTTGCGCGTCTTTTCGGAGAGCCGCAGGTCGATCGCGCCATCGCCTTTGAAGACCACGCCAGGCAGGCCATGGGCGAGACGCCGCAGCCAGTGCTGGTCAGCCGACAAACGCAAGCCGGGATTGGCCTTTTGACCGGCGTCGTGGTTTACGGCGGCGCCTTGGGTGGCCTGTTCGCGCTGGCGTTCGCCGCCGTCTATGGCCGGGTCGCCGCTCTGAGCCCGCGCGCCACCGCCGCGTTGCTGGCGCTCGCCGGGTTTGTGGTGGTCGTCGTAGTGCCGGCGCTGAAATATCCGCCCAACCCGCCGGCCGTCGGCGACCCCGAGACGATCGGTCGCCGCACCGCGCTCTATTTCATCATGATCGCGATATCGCTCGCGAGCTCGGTCTGGGCGATCGGGCTGGCGCGGCGCTTTACCCGGCGCTTCGGCGCCTGGAACGGCGCGATGGCGGCAATACTGATGTTCATGCTGGTCGTTGCCGCGGCGCAATACCTGCTGCCCGCCGTAAACGAAGTACCGGACAAATTTTCCGCCGTCGTTCTGTGGCATTTTCGCATGGCTTCGATCGGCGTTCAGGCGGTGCTGTGGGCGGTTCTCGGCGTCGGCTTCGGGATTGCCGCCGAAATCAGCCTGCGCTCGCCGCGGGCACGGGAGCGGGCAAGCAGATTGGCGTTTCGCTGATCGGGTCGTGCGGCAGATCTCCTCGTCGCCGAACTATCGTCGGATTTGCCGGAACACCAGGCCGAGTGAGGCCGCATAACATCTTTTCTCGGTTTGATTTTTGCCTGGTGCCGTTTCGACGCCCTCGCTTGCCGGTTTTGCCGCGGCCGAGGCTGTCTTTTTCCCGAGGCCTGACTTATGCAACCCCAGCCCGCTCGGCGTCTCAACGGGCGCTCCGGCTCCGGGCTCCGCTGTCGATTGCAAGCTCTCTCCGTTCTGGCGGCGCTCGGCTGTCTGTGCTGGCCGACGATGGGCGCTGCCCAAATGGTTGGCCCGACGCCGCAGCCACAGGGAACACCGGTCACCCCGGAACAGGCGGCGCAGACACCGCAGCAGAACTGGGCCGTTCACGGCCAGGCTACGATTACCTGGCAGCTGCAGCCGGCCTTCCGGGCACCCTACAGCGGACCGCAGAGCCTGATCCCGAACGCCAATGGCAGGGAAACCATCGACACGACGCTCTATGCCGGCATCCGGCCGTGGCCGGGCGGCGAAATCTGGCTCAATCCGGAAATCGACCAAGGGTTCGGGCTCAGCGACACCTTTGGGGTGGCGGGATACCCCAGCGGCGAAGCGTACAAAGTAGGCAAGGCGGATCCCTACGTACTGGTCCAGCGCGGGTTTCTTCGCCAGACGATAAATTTGGGCGGCGAGAGCGAAAAGCTCGATCCCGATTTGAACCAGCTCGGCGGCACCCAGACCGCCAACCGCCTGGTGTTCACCATCGGCAAGTATTCGGTCGTCGACATCTTCGACACCAACAGCTACGCCCACGATCCGCGCAACGACTTTATGAATTGGTCGATCATCGACCAGGGCGCGTTCGATTACGCGGCGAATTCATGGGGCTATAGCTATGGCGGCGCCGTCGAATGGTATCAGGACTGGTGGACGGTCAGAACTGGTGTGTACGATCTGTCGGCCGAGCCGAACAGTGATGGGCTTTCCCCTAACCTCGCGCAGCTGCAATTCGTGACCGAGTTGGAGGAGCGGCATCACCTGTGGCAACAGCCAGGCAAGCTCAAATTTCTCTATTGGCTCAGTCGCGGCAATCTCGGAACCTATCTTGACGCGATTTCGCTGGGAGAGGCCGTCGGTCAGGCGCCGTCGACCGCCGGTGTGCGTACTCTTCGCACCAAAGACGGGGTCGGGCTCAATTTCGAGCAGCAGATCGCCGCCGATCTCGGCGTCTTTGCCCGCGCCAGCCTGTCGCAAGGCACCGTCGAGGAGGTCGATTTCACCGACATCAACCAGTCGATCTCGGCGGGTCTGTCATTGACCGGGTCGCGCTGGGGACGGCCGGACGACACCGTGGGGTTGGCTGGCGCAGCCAACCGGATCTCGCATCAGGGCAAGCTCTATCTCGCCGCCGGCGGTCTCGGCGGGATCATTGGCGACGGCCAACTGCCAAATGCCGGCCCCGAGCAAATCCTCGAAGCGTATTACCGCGTCGCCGTATTGAGCTTCGCCCATTTCGCGTTCGACTACCAGTTCATCAACAACCTGGCTTATAATCGCGACCGCGGGCCTGTGTCGATTTTCGCCTTGCAGCTGCATCTCCAATACTGACCGCCGACATTACCCGTTGAGGGTCTGGCCTCGTGATTCAAAAACCGGCTTTGCTTTTGATCGCCGCGCTCGGATTGCTGCCGGCATCAGGTTGCGTCGTCGCTGGAGGCCAGGTCATCGGGGAGTGGACCCAGCCCGACGAGCATCTGGTGAATTCAGCGCCTTGCGGTTCTCATTGTCGGAGCTTTCAGGGTTACGAGGTAGCCTGGGCCGTGCACTATCCTCAAAACCTTTCTCTGGTAAATTTTCGCGCGATTTGCCGTAATGTCGGAACACCCTACCCATGCTTATTTGACGAGGATATATTTATCGCCGATGATCGTCTTCACCACACCGCAACCATCTATTGGAGAACTCAGTCTTCGGCGGTGGCGGTTCGCCTGATGGCCGACGAAATACGATAGCGTGACTTTAATAGTTGCCGTTATACACCAAGCCTGAGCCTGGGCAGTCGTGCCGATAACCGGCGGACCGCATCGGGCTCTTGGTCCGGCCGCGGCGAGGCGGCCGCGGGCTTCGCGAGCGATTGGCGCTGGACTTTCGGCGCAGCGAACGATCTTCCGCAGGTGCGGACTTGGACTGGCGGCGGCGATATTGGCGGCGCTGGTGCTCGGCGGCGCACCGAGGGAAGGGCGGGCCCAGTCGTGGCTCGGTCCCAATGAGGCGTGCTCGCCCAATACCCTGCTGGGCGACTGGAGCGGCACGCGCTCCAGTCTCGCCGATCACGGCATCGGCATTGGGTTGCAAGACCAGACCGAGCTGTGGGCCAATCTGGCGGGCGGGCGCAAGCAGGGGGTCAAGTATGACGGCCTGGTAACGCCGAGCCTATGCGTCGACCTCGCCAAGGCAGTGCAATGGAAGGGAGCGACGATATTCGCCAGCGGCTTACAGGTCTATGGTCCGGGACCCACCGTACGGCTCGTCGGCGCGCTTCAGTTGATCAGCGGCCTCGAAGCTGTCCCCAGCACCAAACTTTACGATTTATGGTTCGAGCAGCAATTGTTCGATGGCAAAGTCTTGCTCCGCTTCGGACAGGAAGGAGCAAATGACGAGTTGATGCTGGCACCCTATGCCGGCGTTTTTTTGAATTCGAGCTTTGGATTTCCGGCGTTGCTGGCGATCGATCTGCCGTCGGGGGGTCCCAATTACCCGCTCGCCTCACCTTTTGTCCGCCTCATTTTCACCCCTACCGAACAGATCTCGCTGGTGGAAGCGGTCTTCACCGCCGACCCGGCGCCGCCCGGCAACGGCGACCCGCAATTGCGCGACCGCCACGGCACCGCGTTCCGGCTCGATGACCACACGCTCTCGTTTACCGAATTATGGTATTCGCCGGCGTCGCTGGCGAGCGAGGGTCTGGCCGGCACCTATAAGCTCGGCATGTGGTTCGCGACCGGGCCGTTTGCCGACCCGCTGCGCGATGCCGACGGTCTGTCGCTGGCCAATCCGGCGAGCAACGGCATCCCGCTGACCCACTCCGGCGACTACGCGCTTTACGCGATCGCCAACCAGATGCTGTGGCTCAAGCCGGACACCGAGGCGCAGGGCATCGGCGTGTTCCTGCAAATCATGCACGGTCCGGATGATCGTAATCTCAACGATTTGTATATCGAGGGCGGGATTAACTGGAAGGGGCCGCTTGCCGGCCGGTCGCATGACGTAGCCGGCATCGCCCTGACCTATGCCGGCATCGGCGCCGCGGCCCGCCATTTCAGCGGCGATGTGGTTTTCTACAGCGGTTTGGGCACTCCCTACGCGCAGGGCGAGCCGATCATCGAGGCCACTTACCGAGCGCGGCTGACGCCGTGGTTCAAAATTCAGCCCGATTTGCAATACGTGATCAACCCCGGGGCCAGGATCCCGACGACGCAAAGCCCGGCGCCGCTGAAGAACGCCCTGGTCGCCGGGATCCGCGTCACCGTCGACTTCTGACCGCCGGCCGGCGCGGCTCACACCGTCGCTCCCGGACTGTGTCATTGCGAGCCGCGGGTCGGCGCAGGAGCGCCGCCCGGGGACAGGCTCCGCGAAGCAATCTCGGGCCGCGGAGCGTCGTTTGGGTCGGGATTGCGTCGTCGCTCCGCTCCTCGCAATGACCCGGTGGCAGCCGGTCGGAAACTGCACTAATTGAGAACGTCCGCACGATTCTGCGGCACAATCGTCGCCTCAACGGTCGGGATCGGTTACGGATGGCTCAACCGGCGCAAGAGCGGACGTTGGAGCAGCCGGTTTCTCTCGCGGCGCTCTTCGCCGGGTTTCTCAAGGTCTCGCTCTGCGGGATCGGCGGTGGCGGCGGACTGGTCTGGTCTCGCCGCATCGCCGTCGACCAGCGTCAGTGGATAACCGAGCAGGAATTCGGCGATATCGTGAGCCTCTGCCAGTTCATGCCCGGGCCGAACATTGTCGGCATCGCGGTCTGCATCGGGGCGAGAACGCGGGGTGCTGTCGGGACCATCGCCGCGACCTCGGGCTTTCTTGTCATACCATGGGGGATCGGCCTCTCGCTCGGCTTGCTATACCTTAAATATGCTCACCTGACGGTCCTCCGGAACATCCTGGGCGGGGTGGCCCCGGCCGCTGCCGGGCTCCTTGTTGCCACCGGAATAAGGCTGCTGATGCCGCACCGCGAGCGCCCCGCAGCCTTGCTCTTTGCAGCGCTTGCCTTGGTCTGATGGCCTTCAGCAAACTGCCGCTGCTTCTCGTTTTGTTCAGCTTGGTGCCGCTCAGCATTGCCGTCGCGGGCATCGAAACCGCGAGGGCACGATGACGAGCCCCCCGATCGCGCTGACCGCGCATCTGGCCCTGCTGTCGTCGATCAGCTTTGGCGGCTTCCCGACCGTCCTGCCGGATGTCCGAAACTTCGTCGTCGCCACCCATCGCTGGATGACGGACCGGGAATTCGCCGACCTTTTCGCGATGGCGCAGTCTATCCCCGGGCCGAACATGATCTTGATGATGAGTTTTGTCGGATGGAAGGTGTGGGGATTTCCAGGGGCCGTCGCCAGCGCGTTCGCGACCTTCGGGCCCGCCTGCGCCATCTATTTCGCCGCCTACCACCTGTGGGACCGGTTTCGCAACGCGCCGTGGCAACGGGTCGTGCGTCTCGGCCTGGTTCCGGTAACCATGGGCCTCGTCATCGCCAGCGGCATGGTGATGGCGCGCGCGGCGGACGCCGGCGGGCGGGCGGCAGCCGTCACGATTGCGGCGGCCGCGATCATGCTCGGGACACGGCTCAATCCCCTGTGGCTGCTCCTCGCGGGCGGCGCTCTCGGCGGCCTCGGCCTACTCTGACGCGGCTGCGATCGACGCCTGCCCACAATCGATCAATTCGCCGGCGCTCCGGCTTCATCGGGCGGGCCGCGCGGCCAAAACCCGGATCGCGTCGCGCGACGCCTTTTGCGGTATCGGCCGCCACCACGCGTCGGCCGTCGCCATCGTCTTCTCCGCACCGCTTCAGGGGACCGGCCGCAAGACCAGGACCGTAGCATCGGATCGCAACAGCCCGGCGCGGGCGGCGACGAACAGCCGGTCGAGCTCGGGCACGAACAAAGCCGTGCGCGCGCCCGCCGCGGTCTCAATGCGCGACAGCCGGGAATAGGCGCCGGTCGGCCCGGCTTCGAACACATCGACCGCTCCGGCGCCGCAGCTGACATAAATCCGCCGGCGCTTCGGGTCGAAGAAAACATCGTCCGCATCACCGCACGCGCTGAGCTGCGCGGTCGCCGCGCCGGTCCTGGTGTCGACCAGCACGAGCTGCGGCGGGCGGCGAAAGACGGTGGCCAAGGCCATGCCGGCGGCGTCGAGCGCGATCGGGAAATTTCCCCGCAACTCCGAGAATTTCCAGGCGGCCGTCTGCCTCCGGGAAGGCAGATCGACGACCGAGATTTGGCCGGCGTCGGGCACATTGACAAAGGCGCGGCCGGTGGCCGGATCGATCGAAAAGCCTTCGGGATGCGCGGCGAACCGGACATCGCCGATCCTCTCCCGCGTGTTCGGGTCGATGATTGCGAGGGCGCCGCTGCCATAGCCGACGACGATGTTGCCGGTGCGGGGATCGATGCGAACGTCGTCGGCGTCGCTGCCGAGCATAACCGCGCCAGCGGGCGTCAGCGCCGCGCTGCGGTAGAAGCGGACCGAGCCGTCACCGCCACTGGCGACGGCGACCAGGTCGGCCTGCGGCGCGTAGCCGACACCCTGCGGCTCGCTCAGCCCGGAAATCCGCTGGGTCTGCCGCCCGGCGGCGAGGTCGACGACATCGAGGCTATTGTTGCCGATCTCGGCGACGAAAAGGCGTTTGCGGACGGGGTCCACCGCCATGTGGTCGATCCGCCCGGAGACAGCGAGAAGCGGGATCCTGCTCTCGACCACCAAAGCCGGTTCGGCCTGACCGGGTCGGGCCAGACCGAGAGAGGCGAATAAGAGAGCAAGGAACGGGATAATTCGACGCGGGTTATAGTTGACTTCCTCCATCACTGCGCTCCTCGCACCGCGAGCGGCGCAGAACTTGGACGGAAGACCGTCTGACGGGGCGTCTGCTCTGCCCCGACCGACATTTTTGCCCGTCCTCGCCGCCGGCCGCAAGACTGCCGCAAATGGAAATGCGTCAGCGCTCGCGGCGAAACGCGGTCAGCAAGGCGCGGGTGCCATCGGCCGGGGTGCGTGCGCCGGCGACCACCTCGGCTTCGATCTTGGCGAGGCAGCGGGCGACGGCGGGTGCGGCGCGGAAATGCTCGATCAGGGCGACTTCGATCTCCGACCACAACGCGGTGCGCGCCTGCTCGCGGCGGCGCCGCGTCCACGCCCCGGTTGCTTCGAGGGCGTCGCGAAAGCGCGCCACGTCGTCCCACACCTCGGCGATGCCGCGGCCTTCGAGCGCCGAGATGGCGCGCACCGGCACCTGCCATTCCGGGCTCGGCGGGCGGACGAGCCGCATCGCGCTCGCGTAATCGGCCGCCGTACGCCGCGCCGCCGCGGCGAGTTCGCCATCGGCCTTGTTGACGAGGACGAGGTGGGCCAGCTCGACGATGCCGCGCTTGATCCCCTGCAATTCGTCGCCGGCCCCAGGCGGCAGGGTCAGGACGAACATGTCAGTCATCTCGGCGACCGCGGTTTCGGACTGGCCGGCGCCGACGGTCTCGACGACGACCGCGTCAAAGCCGGCCGCCTCGCACAAGAGGATCGCCTCGCGAGTGCGCGGTGCGGCACCGCCATGGCCGGGGCCCGCCGATGACGGGCGGATAAAGGCACATGGCGAGCGGCCCAATTCGGCCATCCGGGTCTTGTCGGCGAGGATGGCGCCGCCGCCGCGCTTCGAGGCCGGATCGACGGCGAGCACCGCGACATGCCGTCCGCGGGCGACCCCATCGAGGCCAAAGCACTCGATAAACGTCGATTTCCCCGCGCCTGGCGGTCCGGAAATCCCGATGCGCACACTGTTGCCGGTGTGCGGCAATACCCCGGCGAGCAATTCCTCGGCCGCGGCGCGATCGTCGGCTCGGGTCGATTCGACAAGGGTGATCGCGCGGGCGAGCGCGCGCCGGTCGCCGCGCCGCAGCGCCTCCCCGAGAGGTTGCGCCGCCGTCACTCGCCCCGATCAGGGAAATAGGAGCCGTCGCGCCGTTTGCGGCGCACGCATTCCATCGAGGCGATCGTCATGATCTGCTCGACAACCGTCATCAGATCGCTCATCCGGAACGGCTTGAGCAGATGATAACGGCCGCTTTGTTCGAGCCGCTCGGAATGGCGGTGGTCGCCGGTCGTCAAGATGACGCCGCAGCCTTGCTGGTGGGCAATCTCGGCTAAGGTAAAGCCGTCCTTTTCGCCGGGCTGCGTGACGTCGATCATGACAATGTCGAAATCGTCTTCGTCGAGCTGGTCCTCCATCTCGGCACCGGTTTCCACGCTCGAAAACGAAAAGCCTTCCTCCTCGAAGACCTCTCCGAGTAACTCGCGGATGTAATCGTCATTTTCAACAATCAACACCTTGCAGATTCGCGCCATTCGCTCTCCTGCTTATTTTGCCCACTCGTGCCGGTCGCGGCTCAGAGCTCCGATCCGGAAAGAATCGAAAAAGATCAGAATGTGAGTCGTCATTCCCGCTTTCGCGGGGGCGACGGTAAAGTGCTGGGATCATTAGCCTCATTCTCTCCGACACTCATCCCGGCATCAGCATCGCCTCGCGCCGGGCCGCTTCCTGCTGGCGCGTCCACATCGCGGCATAGACGCCGTCCAGCCGCAACAGCTCGCGGTGATGACCGCGCTCGACGATATGCCCGCGATCGACAACCAGGATCTCGTCGGCGTCAACGATCGTCGACAGCCGGTGGGCGATGACGAGGGTCGTGCGGTCGGCCGAGACCTCCGCGAGGTTCATCTGGATATCGCGCTCGGTTTTGGTGTCGAGCGCCGAGGTCGCTTCGTCAAAGACCAGGATCTTCGGCGCCTTCAAAATAACCCGCGCGATCGCGACACGCTGCTTTTCGCCGCCCGACAGTTTGAGGCCGCGCTCGCCGACCATCGTGTCGTAGCCGTCGGGCAACGAGGCGACGAAGTCATGGATATGAGCGAGGCGCGCCGCCTCCTCGACCGCCGCGCGCGGGGCGCCGGGGCGGCCATAGGCGATGTTGTAAAAAATCGTGTCGTTGAACAGCACGGTGTCTTGCGGGACGACGCCGATCGCGCGCCTGAGGCTGTCCTGGGTGACCTCGCGGATGTCTTGCCCGTCGATCTCGATCGCACCACCGCCGACATCCCAAAAGCGGAACAAGAGCCGCGCGATCGTCGATTTGCCGGCGCCGCTCGGACCGACGATCGCGAGCTTGGCGCCGGCCGGCACCCGAAAATCGACATCGAACAGGATCGGCCGCCGGCCGTCGTAACCGAACTCGACGTGGCGAAAGGCGAGCTCCCCGGCGCCGAGCGACAGCGCCGCGGCATCGGGGCGGTCCACGATCTCGGGCTCGACCGCCATCAATGCCGTCATCTGCTCGAGATCGGCCAGCGACTGCTTGATGTTGCGATAGACGACGCCGAGAAAGTTGAGCGGCGTGTAAAGCTGAATCAGGTAGGCGTTGACCAGCACGAAGTCGCCGACCGTCATTGCCCGCGCCGCCACGCCCCTGCCCGCGAGGATCATGACCCCGACAAGCCCGACGGCGATGATCACCCCCTGACCGAGATTGAGCGCGGCAAGGGTGGTTTCGCTTTTGACCGCGGCATATTCGTAGGCGCGCAGGGCGGCGTCGTACCGCTGCGCCTCATGCTCCTCATTGGCGAAATATTTGACGGTCTCAAAGTTCAACAGGCTGTCGATCGCGCGGGTGTTGGCCTCGCTGTTGCGCTCGTTCATGTCGCGGCGAAAGCGCACCCGCCAGTCGGTCACCAGAAACGTAAAGCCGATGTAGAGCACGATCGTCGCCAAGGTGACGGCGGCAAAAGTCCAGTTGTAAAGCCGCCACAGGATGGCGCAGGCCAGCAGGATTTCGACAAAGGTCGGGACGATGTTGAACAGCAGAAAGGACAGCAGGAACTCGATGCCGGCGGTGCCGCGCTCGATCGCCCGCGACAATCCGCCGGTGCGGCGCTCGAGATGAAAGCGCAAGGCCAGCGCGTGAACATGGCGAAACGCCGAGAGCGCCAGGCGGCGCACCGCGCGCTGCGTGACTTTGGCGAAGGCGGCGTTGCGCAATTCGTTGAAGCCCTGCGCCATGACCCGCGCCAAGCCGTAGGCGACGATCAGCGCCACCGGCACGGCGATGACCGCCTTGCCCGGCGCCACCGCGTCGACGGCGTGTTTGTAGAGAAACGGGACCGAGATGTTGAGGAGCCGGCCCGCGATCAGAAAGCCGACGGCGAGCACGACCCGCACACGCAATTCCGCCGACCCGCTCGGCCACAGATACGGGGCGAGCGAGCGGAGCGCCCGCACCTCGTCCTTGAGACGGCCCTTCTGGCGCAACGGGCCCGGGGTTATCGGCCGGCCGCGCCGGCTCACCGCGCCGGACCGAGCGGCGGCTCGGGTTCGACGAGCCGCGCCGCACCGAACCCGCCAAACAGGTTGAGCGCCAACAGAAAGGCAAGGACAACCAGCATCGCGCCCCACAGGAACGGGCTGCTGTGGCCGAGATCGGCAAACAGGTAGCCGGCCAAAGGCGGGCCGATCACCCGCGCGAGGCTGCCGATCGATTGCGTAACCCCGAGCACTTCGCCCTGCTCCCCGCCGCAGGCGCGGCGCGAGATCAGGCTGGTCAGCGCCGGCTGGGTCAGCCCGAGCCCGATCGCCAGCACCGCGAAAGCGCCGCCCAGCAGCGCCAGATCGCGGGAGAACGGCACGACCACCAGCCCGATCGCGAGCAGCACCAGGCCGCACAACAACAGCCGCTCCTCGCCGTAGCGCTTGGTCAGCCGGCGGGTCAGCCCGCCCTGCATGATCGCCGATAACAGGCCGAGATAGGCAAAGACATAGCCGACCTTCTCCGGCCCCCAGTCCAATTGGCGCAACGCCCACAGCGCAAAGATGCTCTCCATCGCGGCGAAGGC
>DATMKU010000291.1:0-2951 GCA_035570935.1 Allostellaceae bacterium | reverse complement strand
CATCGTCCTCGCCCTCGGCCGCATGAACCGGATCCGGGCGATCGACCCGGTCAACTTCACGATGACCGTCGAGGCTGGCTGCATCCTCGCCCATTTGCATGAGGCGGCGGCCGAGGCCGACCGGCTGTTTCCGTTGAGCCTGGGTGCCGAGGGCAGCTGCCAGATTGGCGGGAATCTCAACCAATGCCGGCGGCATCGCAGTATTGCGCTACGGCAATACCCGCGAGCTCACTCTAGGCGTCGAGGTCGTGTTGCCCGACGGCCGCGTCTGGGACGGGCTGCGCGGCCTGCGCAAGGACAATACGGGCTACGATCTGAAGCAGCTGTTTATCGGCGGCGAGGGCACCCTCGGCGTCATCACCGCGGCGACGGTCAAATTGTTCCCGAAACTGCGCGAAATCGAGACCGCGTTTGTCGCCCTCGGGCGGATCGAGGATGCGATGGGCCTCTTCGCCCATGCCCGCGCCGCCAGCGCCGACCAATTGACCGCGTTCGAGCTGATCCCGCGCGCCGGGCTCGATTTGGCGCAGGCCCACATTCCCGGCACGATCGACCCGCTCGCCCGGCGTCATCCCTGGTATGTGCTCTTGGAAATGTCGTCGAGCCAGAGCGACAGCGGCATCCGCGGCTTATTGGAGAGATTGCTCGAAACCGCACTCGCCGATGGCCTCGTCGCCGACGGCGCCATTGCCGAAAGCGGCGCGCAGGCCAAGGAGCTATGGCGGATCCGCGAGGCGATCGTCGAGGCGCAGCTTTATGCGGGCTCGATCAAGCACGATGTTGCGGTGCCGGTCAGCCATGTCGCCGAGTTCGTCACCCGCGCCAGCGCCGCGGTCTGCGGAAGGTTGCCGGGCATCCGGCCGATTGCCTTTGGCCATGTCGGCGACGGCAACATCCACTTCAACCTGACCCAGCCCGAGGATATGGACAAGGCGGCCTATCTCGCGCGCTGGCAGGAGTTCAACGACCTGGTCCACGGCGTCGTCCGAGACCTGCACGGGTCGATCAGCGCCGAGCATGGTGTGGGCATCATGAAGCGCGACGAGATCACCCATTATAAGCCGGCGATCGAGATCGAGCTGATGCGCCGCGTCAAACACGCGCTCGACCCGCAAGGCATCATGAACCCCGGCAAGCTCGTCAGGGCTTGAGAGGCGGGAAGGGGGCAATTGCCCGCGCCTTAATCGAGGCGTTTGTCTTCGAGGGATTTCGCCGCCCGCTCGCGTTCGCGCAAAACTTGATTGCGAGCCGGTTTGCTGCGCCCGAAGCGGATGCGGTTTTCGGCGGCACGGCGCTCGGCTTCGGCGCGCTCGCGTTGTTTGCGGTATTTGTTGAGGTTGACCGGCGGATTTTCGGACATCGCGAGCGCCTACAGGGCGTCGGCGACAGCGCGGTGGTAGCGGCGCAGCGCTGCGAGGTGATCTGAAAG
Source organism: Allostellaceae bacterium (assembly GCA_035570935.1). Taxonomy (GTDB): domain Bacteria; phylum Pseudomonadota; class Alphaproteobacteria; order ATCC43930; family CGMCC-115725; genus AP-15. The sequence continues at coordinate 1,522 of DATMKU010000291.1, read as the reverse complement.
GGTGTGGCCGGCGAGGCGCTGGTGGTGGCGGCGGTTGAAGGTTGTCGTCAGGCAGAGATGCGAGGCGCCGGCGGATTTCCAGAAGCGCGCCTCCCGCGCCCAGTCGGCTTCATCGCCGGAGCCCATCGACACCCAAGCCTCGATACCGACCTGCGCCGGGTCGCGGCCGGCGGCCTCGGTCAAATGGCGCAACCGGTCGAGCATTGCGGTCGCCTCCGGGCCGGGCGGATAGGCGTTCGGCATCCAGCCGTCGCCCCATTTGGCGATGCGCTCCAGGGTGCGCTCGTGATGGCCGCCGAACCACACCGGCACCTTGCCCGAGGCCGGGCGCGGGTTGATGCCGGCATCCTCGATCGCGTGCCAGCGGCCCTTGAAGTTGACGTGCGGGGAGGCCCACAATTTCTGCATGACCTCGACCTGCTCCTCCGAGCGGCGGCCGCGATTGTGGAAATTCTCGTTGAGGCCGGTGAACTCGACCTCGTTCCAGCCGACGCCGATGCCGAGCCGGAAGCGGCCGCCCGACAACACGTCGAGACAAGCCGCCTGTTTGGCGACGAGCACAGTCTGGCGCTGCGGCAGGATCAATACACCCGTCGAAAAGCCGAGCTTTTGCGTGCAGCCGGCGAGATAGCCGAACAATACGAACGGGTCGTGGAACAAATCGTTGTTGTCGTTGCGGTCCCAGCCCGGCCGGCTCGCGGCGTTGACGCCGAGCACATGGTCGGGCGCCTCGACGAAGTGGTAACCGACCGCCTCCGCCGCCTGCGCGTATTCCCGGATGACCGCAGGGTCGCCGCCGATATCGCTCCACGGCAACAACGTGCCCAACTCCATTGACCGATCTCCCTAGCCTCTCAGTCGCGTGGCGCCAGATTACACGGCAGGCGCGCGGCCGACCACAGCGGTCATCGGGTCGCTCTGATCCTCGACCCATTCGGCGAGGCGATGGATCGCGATGTCGGCGAAGCCGGCGTGGCGCAGGTAATGCTCGACGAGCTTGGCGTGGCCGTCGTCGTCGAGCGAGCGCCAAACCGCCACCGCCTTGGTCCAAAAGCAGCGGTTCGAAAAACCGATGACAACCGGGGCCTTGGGACGAAGCACGCGCGCAACCTCGCGCAGCAATTCGGCCGGGCGCTCCAGGTACTGGATCGAGACGCAGATCATCGCCGCGTCGATGCTGTCGTCGGCGAGCAGGAGGGTCGGGTCGCGGTTGAAATTCTGCACAAACCACCGGCTGAGGCGCGGGTTGGCCGCCAGCTCCTCGGCATTCATCCCGTGGCCGATGACTTCGCCATAGGCTACCTCCGCCGGCAGGTGGCTGACCCAGCTCGACATCAGGTCGAGCAAGACGCCGCCCGCCGGCAAGACCCCGCGGTAGAATTCGGTCAGGGCGGCGATGGCGCCGTCGTCGATATGGCAGACGAGCCGCGCCGGCTCGTAGAAGATTTCGTCTTCCTCCGGGTCGAGCTTGGCGAAGGCTCCGGGCGGCAGCCCGACGGTGTCGCGATCCATGGGTGTGGCG
>DATMKU010000290.1:0-2119 GCA_035570935.1 Allostellaceae bacterium | reverse complement strand
GTCGAGGATCGCGCAGCCGCTCAACACCAGATCGGCGCGCTCGCGCCCGACACAGGGGCTGGCGGCGCGCCCGGCGAGGTCCAACCCGGCGAGATGCGCCGACACCGCGGCGATCTGGTCGAACGTGAGGCTGCTGCCGTCCACCAGGGCTCGGATATAACGCGGCAACGCCAGGTGAATCCCGGCGAGCGTCGTTACCGTGCCCGAGCTGCCCAGCATCTGAACCCGGCCGGTGCGGATATGGCGGCGAATGCGATAGCTGCGTTCAAAGGCGGCGAGCGACGACGACGCCTCCTCGACCATCGTGCGGTAGGTCGCCGGCGAAACCTCGCCGCCAAAGCGGTCGGTCAAGGTCACGACGCCAAGCGGCAACGACATCGAGCCGAGGATGTGCGGGTGCCGTCGGCGGCGGTCGCGACCGCCTTCGAGCCGCACCAAAACGATTTCGGTTGAACCGCCGCCGATGTCGAACACGACGGCATAAGGGATGCGCGGATTGAGCAGCGGGGCACAGCCGGAAACGACGAGCCGGGCCTCCTCCGGGGTCGAGATGATCTCGATCTCGAGCCCGGTCTCGGCGCGGACGCGCGCCAGAAATTCGTCGCAATTGGCGGCGCGCCGACACGCCTCGGTGGCGACGTAACGGCCGGCCGCGATGCGCCGAAAAGCGATCTTGCCGGCGCAGATTTGCAGCGCGTCTAGCGTGCGCGCGATTGCTTCCTCGGACAAAGCTCCGGTAGCGGCCAACCCTTCGCCGAGCCGGACGATGCGGGAAAAGGCGTCAACGACGCGAAAACCGATGCCGGCCGGCCTTGCCACCAGCAGTCGGCAATTGTTGGTGCCGAGATCGAGTGCTGCGACGGCGGCGCCAAAGCGAGGTGCGGCGTAGCGCAGCGACCGCGCGGTCGGTTCGCCCCCGGCCGCTGGTTGCGCGCATCCGACAGAACCGCGCGCAAGTTTTGCCGTCACGGAAGCGGCGACGCCGGTCCCGACCGCTTCCCCGCTGTCGAGCGGCTTTTCCACAGCCGACAAGCCATCCCATCCCATTGAACGCGAGCGGCTATCGTAGCGCAGCAGAGAGCGGATTCAAAACCCCGCAAATGCCGCTCGCCCACGCTCCGGAAAAACCCGAGACGCGATCGAATCGCGCGTCAGGCTCGGCTCGCGAAAAGAGCGCCCCGCGCCAGCCGAAATATTCGCCGGGGCGGATAGGAAAAAGCCCAGATGACGATGCTGCAACCTACACCGCACCCACCGGCGCTACCGCTATCGTCAAACTGACTGGTCCCACGCCAAACGATATTTCCGTCACCGCGCCCTTTGGCAAAACCGAGGGCAGCGGCGATTGACCCTTCACCCGCCGGCGGGAGCCGTTCGCGGGTGCGATGGCGAGCCCTACCCAGCGCCGCTCCATTGTGGTACCAATTTTGCCCGATCGCACCGGGCTTCTGCGCCGCGGCGCTTGGGGGATCGTCTAACGGTAGGACAGCGGACTCTGACTCCGCCGGTCTAGGTTCGAATCCTAGTCCCCCAGCCAGAATATTTGGCAGCTAAGTCAGATGTTTGAACGCCCCGACCGGACCCGGCGGGGGTGCCCCGTACTCAGGCGGACATGTGGTCTAGGGTTGTTGTCAATTATTGTGGGTCCATACGCAACACGAGTCTCGATTGAAGACGTATGTGGCAAAAGAGTCTACCTCGGCAATACATTATGTGATTCATGGCGAGTCGGCTTGAGAGTAGGCTGACCGATGAACCGATAGGCACTTCGCGATGATCAATGGAGCGTATCAAGCACCTGCTTCCCGGAAAAGCGGGTGACGTCGGTGTCACCGCCAGCGATAATCGCCGCTTCGTCGAAGCCGTGCTCTACCGATACCGCGCGGGCATTCCGCGGCGCGCCCCCTGTTCCAGCCAGGGGCAGGCTTGTATGGGGCAACTGTTGTCAAGCCTCATGGTTTGGGAGGTCAAACGGCACGCTTGGGTGGGTCCGAGCAGGATTGACGATCCGAGGGGAGCGCGCCATTGGGCTGCAGCCCAACACACTTGTATTCGGTAGGCCTCGGGTGGGCCTGGACCATGATGCAGCGATGCGCATCGGCGGCGAGGCTCCGGGCGG
>DATMKU010000289.1:0-20724 GCA_035570935.1 Allostellaceae bacterium | reverse complement strand
CTGGCGATATTGCGGCGTGGCGCAAGGCTGGGGGGAGCCACATATCTGTCGTGACGATGGGCGCGAACCTCAACACGGTGGACGGCCACATCGAAGCCATCAAGCGTTGGCGTGACGTCTACAACTCGGTCCGTTAGAGCTGTGGCAGGAGGGCCTTGCAGTGAGCAGGCGCAGTGAGCAGCCGGGGGGTGATCGATGGCGCCGGCGACGCGCCTTAGCCCAGCTGGTCCTGCGCTAACACCGACCTCTACCCCGGTTTCTCTGCTCAGTAATACACTGACCGTCCAGCCCCGCCGCGTGGCGCCACCAGCTCGCCGGAGACCACCCAGGCCTTTTCCGAGGCCAGGAAGACCGCGACGAACGCGACCTCCAAAGCGTCCACCATGCGGCAGATGGCATTGCCGCGCGGCGAGTCTGGAGCGAAGTCCCACCCGCTCCGCCTCTTCCGGGGATACGCCCAGCTGGCGGCGAGCAGGCTAGGCGTGCGCTCGGTGCCAGTGGTGCCGGGATGGATGCAATTGACCGTGAGCCCATGACGGCCCAGCTGGACGGCCAGCGTCTTTGTCATGTGCACGAGGCCCGCATTACGGGCGGCGCCGCTGAGATTGCCGGCGTTGCGGGCGTTGCCGCGGCTGATGTTGATGATGCGGCCCAGCCCGCCGTCTTCATGAAGGGATGATCGCGCGGGAGTCGCGCGAGGGCCGGCCCCTCGACCGGTCTATGATGATCGACACCGCCTCGTCGGGACCGACGCCCTGGCGCAGCAACTCGGCTGTAACCTCGGCGACGATTGTCTCAATGACGTCGGACGGCGGCATGGGGCTTTAGCCTGGTTTGGCTTCTAGGGCTCGGCGCACGCCCTCCGGGTGCGCAATCACGGCAAGATAGGCGCGCGCCGGCTGGTCGGGTTCCGATCGCCCTTGCTCCCAATCGTGCAATGTTACGGATCTTCGCCCGATAAGCTGCGGCAAGCCATCATTTGCGTCCGCCCGCTTATTCTGATTGATAGCGCCGGGGCATCTGATTTCGGGGCGATCCTTCCATAACCGAAACAGCAAGACCGTGGGCCTCAGGTCCCGATTTGCGTCGGAGACCGATTAGAAATCATCAATCCGTTAGGGAGGAAGAATGCGGTTCTCGGCCAGATCCCTCGTCTCGGCATTTTTGCTAACCTTAGCCCTCGCTAATCCGGCTTCAGCCGCCAATGTCGAGGCTGGCAAAGAGACCTTCAAAAAATGCGCCTTATGCCACACCGACGAGCTGGGAAAGAATAAGGTCGGACCCAGTCTGTTTGGGATCGTCGGTCGGAAATCCGCGAGCCTGACAAACTATAATTACTCTGATGCCATGAAAGATTTCAAACACACCTGGGACCCGCAGACCCTGGACATTTATTTGACCGACCCGCATGCGGAAGTGCCGGGCACCAAGATGATTTTCCCGGGGATCAAAGACAAAGCCGAACGCGCCAATTTGATTGCCTATCTTGAGACACTGAAATAGCGGGTCCGGGTGATGTTTGTTCACCGCCGCCTCGCCGCACTTCTGGGCATCTTGATCATCGGAATTGCTTTGCCAGTGGCGCCGGCGCGCGCCGCAGGAAATACCGTGCAGATCGGTTGGTTGTCGCAGAGTGTGAAGCGGACATTGCCGCTTTCCTACCTTGACCAGCCGCCAGACGATGAAGGGATTCAGGGCGCCCGTCTGGGCATCGCCGACAACAATACGACCGGCCAGTTCACCGGCCAATCCTTCGAGCTCGTCGAAAGCATCGTGCCCGAGAGCGGCGATGTCGCCGCCGCCTTTCGCGACCTTGCGGCAACGGGCATTCGGCTGATCGTGACCGACCTCGACGCGCCTCGGCTGCTGACGGTCGCCGCGCTTCCGGACGCCGCCCATGCCACGATCCTGAACACCGCGGCACCCGACGACCGGCTCCGGGCCGCGGATTGCCGCGCCAATATTCTTCACTTGCTACCGAGCCGGGCGATGTTGGCCGATGCACTCGTACAATATCTCGTCGTCAAACGTTGGCGCGACTTCTTCCTGGTTACCGGGCACACCGACGGCGACCGCGAATTTGCCGGCGATATCCGTCATGCGGCGCAGAAATTCGGCGCCGATATCGTCGCCGACAAGCCGTGGACTTTCATCCCGGGGGCGCGGCGGACCGATACCGGACATTTCGCGATCGAAGCCGAGGTCGCCCGTTTTACCCAGGGCGTCACCTATGACGTTTTGGTGGTCGCCGACGAGGAGGATGAGTTTGGCGACGATCTGCCCTATCATACGTTCGATCCTCGTCCGGTGGCGGGCACCCAAGGGCTGGTGCCGAGCGCCTGGGCCCGCGCGCATGAGCAGTGGGGCGCCACGCAGCTGCAGAACCGCTTTTTGCGCCAGGCGAAGCGCTGGCTGACCGACCGTGATTACGCCGCCTGGATGGCCGTGCGGGCGATCGGCGAGACCACGACCCGGACGCAATCGATCGATCCGAACGTCATTTCCGCCTATATGCGCGGCGATCGCTTCGAGCTTGCCGGGTATAAGGGCGCGCCGCTCAGTTTCCGCTCCTGGGACGGCCAGCTGCGCCAGCCGGTTCTGCTAGCCGATGCGCGCGCGTTGGTCTCGGTGTCGCCGCAGCCCGGCTTTCTGCATCAATTCTCCGAGCTCGACACCCTCGGGATCGATCAGCCCGAGACGAAATGCCATCTCCACTGACCTGCGCTTTCTGGGCGGTGTGGGCGCTCGTGTTCGTCCGGCTTGCTGGGCCGATCGCGGCGGCCGATACGATCTATGTCTCGAACGAAAAGGACAACACGATCACCGTCGTCGACGGCGACAGCCTGACCGCGGTCAAGACCATCCCGGTGGGCCAGCGGCCGCGCGGCATCGTACTCTCCAGCGATCAAAAATCGCTCTATATCTGCGCCAGCGACAGCGATCACATCGAAGTGCTCGATCTCGCGTCGGAAAAAGTGGTCCGCACGTTGCCGAGCGGCACCGATCCGGAATTCTTCGCGCTCGACCCGACGGGCAAGCTGCTCTACGTCGCCAACGAGGACGACAGTCTGGTCACCATCGTCGACATCGCACAGGGCGACGTCCTGACCGAAATCCCAGTCGGCGTCGAGCCGGAGGGAATGGGGGTCAGTCCGGACGGGAAATACCTCGTCAATACGTCCGAAACCACCAACATGGCGCATGTCATCGACACGGCAAAACGCAAGGTCATTGCCAACATCCTGGTGGACAGCCGTCCGCGCCGCGCCACGTGGACGGCCGACGGCGCCCAATTCTGGGTTTCCGCCGAAGTCGGCGGGACAGTGAGCGTCATTGACGCCGCCAAACTCAAAATCATCAAGCGCATCACTTTCGCGGTTCCCGGCGTGCCAAGCGAAGCGATCGGGCCGGTCGGTGTCGCGATCACCAGGGACCGTAAGCTCGCTTTCGTCGCTCTCGGACCCGCCAACCGGGTCGCGGTGATCGACGCGCAGACTTACGAGGTGCTGCGCTACCTATTGGTCGGCCAGCGGGTGTGGAGTTTGGCCTTCAATCAGGATCAAAGTCGGCTGTACACGACCAACGGGGTCAGCAACGACATTTCGGTGATCGACGTGGCCGCCCAAAAGGTGATTAAATCGGTGCCTGTCGGCCAATCGCCCTGGGGTGTGGTTTCCCGGCCGTGAGGCTTCCGTGAGTGCTCCCGCGTTCGCCGTCGAAGGGCTCGGACACCGCTTCGGCCAGCGGCGGGTGTTGAACAAGGTTTCGTTTTCGATCGAACCCGGCGAGTTTACCGTGCTGCTCGGGCTGAACGGCGCCGGCAAGACGACGCTGTTTTCATTGGCGACCAGGCTCTACGCTCAGCGCGAGGGGACGATCCGCGTCTTCGGCATGGACATCCGCGAACAGGCGTTGCAATGCCTGGCGCTGATGGGGGTCGTCTTCCAACAGCCGACCTTGGACCTCGATCTGTCGCTGGAGCAAAACCTGTTTTACCACTGCGCCTTGCACGGGCTCTCGCGTCGCGAGGCGGCGCAGCGGATCGCCGCGGAGGTGGGGCGGGTCGGTCTCGACGATCGGCGTCGGGACAAGGTGCGGCTGCTCAGTGGCGGTCAAAGGCGACGCATCGAGATCGCCCGTGCGCTGCTGCATCGCCCGCGGATGCTGCTGCTCGACGAGCCGACGGTCGGGCTCGACATCGCGAGCCGGCAGTTTATGCTCGACCGCGTTCGCCATCTGTGCCGCGAAGAGGGGCTCGCGGCACTCTGGGCCACCCATCTGATCGACGAGGCCGGCGACGACACGCGGGTTATCATCTTGCACAAGGGCGAGGTGCGGGCGGATGGCGGCGCCGCCGAGCTTATCGGCGAGACGCGGGCGCCCTCGTTGCGCGCCGCATTCGAAACCTTGGTGCAAGAGCGCGCGGCGGCATGAGGTCGATCCATTATCTGCGCTGCCTCGTCGGCGTCGCGATCCGCGAATGGCTGCGTTTTCTGAACCAGCGCGGCCGCTTTTTTTCGGCGTTGGTGCGGCCGCTGGTGTGGCTCGCGATCTTCGCCACCGGCTTTCAGTTTGTGCTCGGTGTATCGATCATCCCGCCTTACGACACCTACATCCCCTATTCGATCTATATCGCCCCCGGCCTGATCGCGATGATCCTGATGTTCAACGGCATGCTGAGCTCGCTCTCGATGGTCTACGATCGGGAGATGGGCAGCATGCGGGTGCTGATGGTGAGCCCCTTGCCGCGCTGGTTTTTGCTGACGGCCAAGCTGTTCGCCGGGGTCATCGTTTCGGTTCTGCAGGCCTACGCGTTTCTCGCGATCGCGTTGATCTGGGAGATTGAGCCGCCGTGGTACGGCTACATCGCGGTGCTGCCGGCACTGGTCCTCTCCGGGCTGATGCTCGGGGCGCTCGGACTTTTGCTCTCCTCCGCGATCCGGCAGCTCGAGAATTTTGCCAGCGTAATGAATTTCGTGATCTTTCCGATGTTCTTTGCGTCGTCGGCGCTCTACCCGCTATGGCATGTCAAGGAAGCCAGCCTGTTGCTCTACCGGATCTGCGAAATCAACCCCTTTACCCATGCCGTCGAGTTGATCCGGTTCGCGCTCTACGGCCGGCTTGAGCCGGTGTCGGCCGCCGTGTTGGTAACCGCGACCGTCGTTTTTCTGGCATTGGCGGTCTACGGCTACGATCCGGCCAAGGGGCTTATGGCGCGGCGCGGCGGCGAGTAGCGTGTTCCGCGAATACTCCGTTTCGGCAATGCTGTTTTCGACGGCGCTGCTCGGCGGTGCGGTTGCGGCGCATTCATCTCCGCCGCCGGCACAGGACCTGGATTGGCCCTGCCAGCAACGGCTCGTCCCGAATCTCGCGGCGGCGGCCTATTGGGACGGGCCGTCGTTGGACAGGATCGGCGATTGGCGTGCCGACCCGGCGGTCGCGGATCTGGTTATGCGTCTGGCGCCGCGCCGCGTTTCTACCGAAGAAGGGCTAACCGAGATCGCTGCTTTCGCTCGGACCTTGCCGAGCGATCGTCAACGCCCTCTGGCACTCGCCTTTCGTGGGCTGTTGGAGGAAAGCAACCACGAGCGTGCCGGTTTGATCGAGGAATTGAAGGAGATCGGCAAGCGGCAGCGCGAACTCGCCGATCTGGTCGCCCAGCTCGCCATCAAGCTCAACGCCATTCCCGCCAACGCCACCGGTGACGCCGCCGCGCAACGCATCGACCTGGAACAACGTCACGACTTCACCGCGCGCAATTTCGAGGAGATCCAACACACGATCCGCTATGCCTGCGAGACCCCGGTGGCACTCGACGCGCGGCTCGGCGCTTGGGCGCGGGGCCTGGAGCAGGCGGCTTCGCAATAACGCAAGCTATCGCCGGGGCGGTTTCCACCCTTTCATTGTGTCGAGACCCCGCGCCCTTGTCAGTACCGCTCCGCCAAAATCAGCCTCGGTTGCGTCGGCGCCGGTCAGGTCCGCGCCGGTCAGGTCGGCGCCCGAGAAATCCGCACCGGACAGGTATGCGTGCGCAAGGTTGGCCGCAGTCAGATTGGCAAAGCGCAGCAGCGCGAGGCTCAGATCAGCCTTCGAGAAGTTGGCGCCGGCGAGGTTGGCACCCGAAAGATCGCTACGCATCAAACCCATCGACTGGTTCTTCAGATCCGCGCCCAGCCTCGCAGCCGTGAAATTAGCGTTACTCAAGTCGAATCGGCTGAGGCGGGCGAGGATATGCGCGCCTGAAAAATCGGCGCCTTTAAATATCGGGGCCTCCGCCGCGGAATAGTCCAAACCAGACGAGACCACGAGGCTGAGGAGGCTCGCATTCGACAGATTTGCATTGGTAAAATTCGCCCGCATCACCCAGGCGAGGTCGAGCTTCGCACCAGACAAATCAGCATGCGAAAAATCAGCTCCGACCAATTTCGCGCCAAACAGGTCCGCTCCCGATAGGTTCGCCGATCTGAAATCGAAATTGCTCAAATCGAGATTTTCGAGCGATTTTCTCGAAAGATCGGCGGGTTGATCGGGCGCGGCGCGGCTGAGAATTTCGTGGACCTGCTCGGCTGTGAGATCGGCAGCCCAGGCGGTTGGCGTCGCGGATGTCGCCAGCAGCCACACCAGCGCGAGCGCTTTGGTCATCGGTATCCGGGGACCGGTTCCGCGGTTGCCGAGGGCAGGTTCGCCGCTTGCCAGCCGTCGGTACCGTCACGATACCAGTAGACGCGCGTATACCCCAAATTCGCCGCCCGCTTCGCCGCGTTCCAGCTCATCCAGCAATTGGCGAGGCAATAAAAAACAACGGGCGCGGCGCGATGTCCTTTTGTTGCCCGTTCGAGGTTGGTGCGGAAATAAGCTGCGAGTTTGTCGGCGAGTTCGCCGCGGCCGACATCGGGCAGCCACAAGCTGCCGGGAATATCGCGCCGCGGCACCGGCAGCCAGACGGCTGATGCCGGCAAATTCGCCGGCCTTTGCGGAGCGGCGAGCACGTCAATCCACACCGCGCTGCCGTCGTCCCACAGCCGCCGTGCCGCCGCGGTATCGAGCGCGGTGCCCCCGGCGACGGTCGCTGGCGTCGGCGCGCGATAATTATCGATTCGATAACCCTGCGGCTCCGGCGGCGCGGCGCGAGCGTCGGTATCGGCGGAAGCTGAAAAGATGCCGAGCACGCTAAGAAGGAGGACGATTCCTCGTTTCACCGCGGTCATCGTCACGGGCCAACCAGGTTGCCCTGTTCGTCGAGCAGCGGGACGCCATATTCGCGCAGGATGGCGGTTATCTGCGGTTGCTGTTGCAGGATCGCGGCGTTGACACGGCGGCGCCATTCCGGCTCGTTCCCGCGCACCCCCATCGCGATGTGGTATTTCATCCGAGCCGCACCCGGCTCGTCCTGGAGCGGAATCAAGGTCAGCGGCAGCTCGTCATGCTTGCGGTAATAGCCCGCGATCGGCCCCCATAGAAAACCGACGTCGATCGTCCCGTCGACGATATCCCGGACCATCTGATGCGTCGGGGATTCGGCGCGCGTGTCGACGGTCAGCTGATAGGGTTTGGCATGTGCCATCAGATCGTGGCGCACCAAAAGATCCGAGGGAGGGGTCGCGCTGACGACGCCGAGCAGCAAGCTGACGAGCCGCGGATCGTGCAAATCTTTGATGGTGAGACCCTTGTCCGACCGATAGATCATCACATAGGTCGTGAAATAATAGGGGTTTGTAGTCTGCATGATCTCGTCACCGGCGACCGTCCCTACGACCAGATCGCAGCGATAAGCCTGCAACGTGTTGCGCGCAAACCCGATGATCTGAGGAAACCATGTATATTCAACTTTTACGCCCAAAGTGGCGCCGATCAGTTCTGCAATCTTGTTCTCGAACCCCTGTTTCTTTTCATTTGAGAACGGCAGGTCGTCGGGATCGGCGCAGACCTTGAGCACGCTGCGGTCGGCAATATCGGCGGTCTGGGCGGCGGCCGGCCGGCTGCCGCAACCCAGCGCCGCGACGAACAGGATTGCGAGCCATAGGGGACGCCAAGGCGCCATTCAGTCACCGATCCGCGGCGGCCGGCCGCGGCCCACAACGCCGTCGGCGCGGGCCTTCAAATAGGCCCAAATATCGTCGAGATAATCCATGACGTCCTTGACCGTGCCAAAGGCCGGCATCACATTTTGGCTGGCGGTATTGACGTCGGTCTTGCCGTTGACAACGATCTCGTTGAACTGGTCTTGGGTCATGTGCTTGGCCGAGTCGACGAGATCGGGTGCGTAAGAACTGCCGGCGCCGTCCGGTCCGTGACAACGCATGCACGACTCGGTGTAGCGGCGCCAGCCGTTATAGGTCTTCTTGTCGACCTTTCCATTCTCTATCGTGTAGGGCTTTTGCGCCGATTGGTTGCTTTCAGCCGCAAGCACCGGGCTCATGCCGAGAAGAGAACCGAGAGCGACGGACAACGAGACGGCGAGCGTATTTCTGAGATTCATCAGGGCAAGCGATGCTGTGAGACAAAAGGCCGACGCCAAGGCGCCGGCCTTTCGAATGTCGGAGAACGCGGCGATCAGTCGGGGAGAGCGAAGACCGTCAGAACCCCACCGAGCTGAGTATAGTTTGACAAGGTCTTATACGCTCCGACGGCGCCCAGCCCTTCGGTGTCCTTGGTCAGGCCCGCCGCCATGCCGATCCCGGCCCAGCCGCCGACACCCGACAGCACCGCAATGTATTGCTTGCCGTTATGCGTAAAGGTGTTGACGTTGCCGATGATGCCCGAGGGGGTCTTAAACCGGTAGAGCTCCTTGCCGGTCTGCATGTCCACGGCCTTCAGATAACCCTCGAGGGTACCGTAAAACACAACGCCGCCCGCCGTGGCGAGCACGCCCGACCAGACCGAGAACGGCTCCGGATCGGACCACACGACCTTGCCGCTGCCCGCATCCCAGGCGATGAAATTGCCGAGATTGTCGTCGCCTTGCGGCGGATACATCGACAATGTCGCACCGACATAAGGCTGTCCCGCGGTGTAGGACACCTTGAACGGCTCGTAATCCATGCAAACGTGGTTGGTCGGGACATAAAAGATCCCGGTCTTTGGCGAAAATGCTGCCGGCTGCTGGTCTTTTGAGCCGAGCGCTGCCGGACAGACATTCTTGTAGTTTACATCCTCACCTTTGGAACCCGGCGCATATTGTGCGACGACCTGTGGCCGGCCGGTCTGCATATCGACTTTGGTCGCCCAATTGACCTTGGGGTCGTATTTTTCGGCGACTAGCAGCTGCCCGGTTTCGCGATTGAGGGTATAGGCAAACCCGTTGCGGTCGAAATGCACGAGCGCCTTGGTCGGTTGTCCGTTCACATTGATGTCGGCCAGGATCATCTCGTTGACGCCGTCGTAATCCCACTGGTCGTGCGGCGTCATTTGGTAAACCCATTTGGCGACGCCGGTGTCGGGATTGCGGGCGAAGATCGTCATCGACCATTTGTTGTCGCCGGGCCGCTGCACCGGGTTCCAGGTGCTGGGATTGCCCGAGCCGTAGTAGATCAGGTTCAGCTCCGGGTCGTAGGAGAGCCAGCCCCAGGTATCTCCGCCGCCGATCTTCCACTGGTCGCCCTGCCACGTCTTCAGCGACGAATTTTGGCCGACCGGTTTACCGAGTGCGGTCGTCTTGGCGTCGAACAGCATCTGGTCGTCGGGTCCGGCAGAGTAGGCCCGCCACGCTTTTGATCCGTCTTTGATATTGTAGGCGGTGACGTGGCCGAGGACGCCAAACTCGCCGCCGCTGGTGCCGACCAGCACCTTGTCTTTGACCACCAACGGTGCGCTCGTCCCGCTTTCGCCCTTTTGCGGGTCGCCGTCCTTGACGCTCCACACGACGCTGCCGGTCTTGGCGTCGAGCGCGACGAGGGTGGTGTCGGCCTGATGCAGGAAGATTTTGCCATCGCCATAGGCGACACCGCGATTGACCGTGTCGCAGCACATCACCGGAATGACCGTCGGATCCTGCTTCGGCTCGTATTTCCACAGTATTCGACCGTTGTTATTCAGGTCGAGCGCAAAGACGTTGTTGGGGAACGGCGTACTCAGATACATGACATCGCCGATAACCAGCGGACCGCCTTCGTGGCCGCGCAGCACGCCGGTCGAGAACGTCCAGACCGGACGCAGGTTCTTGACATTGTCGGTATTGATCTGATCGAGCGCGCTGTAGCGGGTATTGGCGTAGTCGCCCGCCGGCATTACCCACTGGTTGGGATCTTTTGAGAGCTGGATTAGCTGGTCGTTGGCGCTCGCCGCGTTCGATCCCAGAACGAACGCAAGAGCCGGCAGCCACAAACGAGACAAGTTCATCGTGCATCCTCCCTAACTCTCGGTTCGATCGAAACACCCACCGCGCCGGCGCGCGTCGGCATCACAGGCCCGGCATTTGCGCCGGTCCATATGTTGGTTACGGAGATGCTATGTCACTTCCGGTTTCGCGACAAGCGTTGGAGTGAGCCGGGCAACGCCCTCCCGCGGTCAATCTACGGATCGGCTGCTCAAGCCGGTTTTTCGCGGGGCACATTACGCTCGCACCGCCACCGTGACAGCACCCATTTCGGATGATCGGACAACCAGTTCGCCGCATATTCCTCGGCGCGCATGACGCAGGCGAGCGGGGCCATTTCGTCGATTGGCCGCTGTTCGACGCACCAACCCGGTGAGGACTGGAGGCAGAAAACGAGAACAAGAGCGGTCATTCGTGATCCTTCAAGATGCAGGCGCCGCACCAATCGCGCCGATACGATAGAGAGCCGCAGCGTCAAGCAAGTCCGATTGTTCACCCGATTAACGACCGAGGGAGGAAGGAATGACAGGTTTTAGCATCCGGGTTGTTCCGATGCTGCTTGCCGCTTCGTTGGCCGGTGCGGGACCCGCATGGCGCGCCAATGACCAACCCCCGCGCCGCAAACAATCCTTTCATGAATATTTGCTCAAATCCGACATTCGTTCAATTTCGACAGCATCCTTCATGCTCGCCGGTGCCGAGACGCCCCGGGCCGGAGAAAACGATTACCCGACCGCAACGCGAGCGGATTACGTGATCGGCTGCATGGCGGCGAACGGCAACACCCGCGAGGCATTGCTGAAGTGCTCCTGTGCGATCGACACGATCGCCGGGTTGATGCCGTTTTCCCATTACGAAAGGGCTGAAACGGCGCTGAGTTTGCAGCTTGGCGGCGGCGTCGGGGGCAGGGTCGGTCTGTTTCGCGATCCCCCGCAGATCAAAGCCGTGATCGAAGAGCTTCGGCGCGCCCAGGCCGAAGCGAACCTGCAGTGCCGCTGAACCAGCGCCTCCGCGCCGCTAAATTTGCGGGGGAGCCGGAACCGGCCAGCTCTGGGTAAAATGACGTTGGCTGCTGTCGAGGATTTCGGCGGTCAGCACGCCGGCGCCCGGCGCATTCGGGGGCCGGAAGCTGAAATTGAACGTGGGATCCTCGCTGATCGCGATGTCGGAATCGAGCTTGAACACCAGCTGGCCGTTATACATGACCTTGACCATCTGCACAAAGTCGGCGGGTATGTAATAATGCGTCAGCTGGTCTACCTGCATTCCTGAATTGTTGGGGTGGCTGATCAGAAGCTTGACGTCCAACGGCAGGTTGGGCTTCGGCCGATCGGCTAGAACCAGCTTCATCTTGCCGAGCCGCTTCAGCGCCAGCGCCTGGTCCTTGCCGGCGGGGGCTGAGCAGCCGCCCGCGGCCTTGATGAACCGCGCGGCCGCATAGAGGCGACCGTCTGTCGTCTCGGCGACGGCGTGCAAATAGGTGTAATCGTCGATCCGCACCCGCGTCTCGATCCGCCTCGCATCCGCCAGCGGCCCGAGCTGAAAATGCGCGGCGAGGGGCGAGGGGTTATAGTCGATGACAAGATAAAGCCCGCGGATTTGCGGCGCGAGCTTGTCGGAAACCTTGATCGTCACCGGCACGATTGCCGCATCCTCGGCGCGATAGGGCGCCTCGATCGCAACGAGGCCGCCCGCATCCTCGACCGCGCGTTCGCCAAAGATCGCATGGCGCAAATCCGCCCAGCGCGCCGCGCGCTCCGCCTCGGTCGGGGCGGCGAGTGCGGTGCCGCCGAACGCCGCGCAGGCCAGAAAGACCAACGGTAGGGCTCGGACGAACATGGTCGAGGTCATTCCCATTCGAGCTCCTTGTAACTCGCCGTCACATTGCGCGGATGGTAGTCGTCAAAAAGCAGCCAATGCCCGCGTTCCGACTGTGCGACATGACGATAGGCGTCGGCAATATCGATGCCGGCTTTAATCGCCGCCCGGGTGTCGCGCGCCACGGCCTCGAGATAACGCCGCTCGGGCGCCGCGGCTTGCGGCCACGGCACCGAGATCGGGCCGTGGCCAGGAACGGCTCGCGCCGCGGAAATCGCGGTCACCTGTCTAAGCTCGTCGAGCCAGCCGACAAGGCTCCCGTCAATTACGGGAATGCGATCGACAAACAGCAGATCGGCGACCCAAAAGGTGCTCGTCCGTTCGTCGAAGATCGTCAGATCGGTGTCAGTATGAGCCGGTCCATGCGCCCAAACGACCAGCCGGCGGCCTCCGAGATCGAGGTCAAGCCGGCCTGACACCAGGACGTTGGGAGGCACGATCTCGGAGCCGTTTGCATTATCGCCGAGGGTTTCATGCAGCCGGCGCAAATAATAGGCGCCACGCTGGGCCAGTGCGCCAGGCAGCTTGGCATGGCCGACAAAATCCGGATGATCGTCGCGAAACGCCGCGGCCCCGAAAATGTGATCGGGATGGACGTGGGTCATGATCACATAGCGGATCGGCAGCCCGGTTCGCGCACGGATCGCCGCGCGCAGCTCGGTTCCCTCGCGATAGCTGCCGCCCGGATCGATCACCGCGACGACATCATTTCCGATGATAAATCCAATATTGGCGATCTCGTCGTCGTTTTCCGGCGACGCATCTTCCTGAACCCCTTGATGGACAAAGATGCCGGGCGCAATTTCTGTGACGGCCAGCGGCAATAGTTTGCCGCACGCCAATCCGCTCACGAAGAGAAGTGCCAGGATCAGCGCGGGTAGCGACCATGGGGGAAATTTTCGCAGATGCTCCTCCCATCGCAGGCGCGCGGCGTCCAAATCCGGCTGCCGGCTGCCCGGGACAGATGCTAGCGCGGTGGTGCTGGCTTTCCAGTCCCGGCGGCCGCGCGCCGACACAGTGTTTTGACATAGGCCGTCTTGCCGATTTCGCGAGCCAGCGTGGAGCGGGCGACGACGTCCTGCCAGCCCATGACGCAATTCAGCTCGGTTTCGACGCCGTTCGACATTACATCGGCCGCGGTCGTCTCGTTGCAGGCGCCGGGGGCGACCGAATTAAGGCAAATCAGGATCACTGCGACGAAGGGGTACACCTTCGGCTACGAGGCGAACTCGGGCGACGGCCCCGATCTGCCGGCGAACTGGCGAAAGATGAAGTCGGGAGTCGGGCGGGTCGCGTCGTCGCGCGCAACCGCAAGGAGCACATGATCGGGGGCGAGGGCGCACGCGGGATCGGTGCGGCTGTCGTCGCCGGTCAGTGCGAAGGCTTGGCAGCGGCATCCGCCCCAATCGATCTCGCGACGCTCGCACGACCGGCACGGCTCGGGCATCCATCGGGTCCCGCGGAAGCGGGCAAAGACCGGGTCACTGTACCAGATGTGGGCGAGGCTCGCCTCGGCGACATTCGGGAAATGCAGATGCTGCAAGGTCTCTGCGGCATGGCACGGCAAGACGTTGCCCGCCGGTGTCACATTCAGAAAGCGCCGCGCCCAGCCGCCCATACAGGCCTTCGGTCGGCGCGCGTAATAGTCGGGAACGACATAGTCGATCGTCAATACGCCCTTGAGGCGAACGCGCGCCGCCTCGACAAGCGCGGTCGCCCGGTCGAGCTGGTCGCGGCTCGGCAGCAACGCGGCTCGGTTTGGCAACGCCCAACCGTAATACTGGACATGGGCGATTTCGAGCCGATCGGCACCGAGCGCGAGCGCCAATTCGACGATTTCGCTGAGCCGGTCCAGATTTTGCCGATGAACCACTGCGTTGATGGTCAGCGGCAGCCCCGCTTCGCGCACCATCTGAGCCGCCCGATGCTTTTGTGCCTGCGCCCCGGCTAGCCCCGCAACCCGATCACCGCGAACCTGTTCGGAATCCTGCAGGCTGAGTTGGACATGTTCGAGCCCGGCCTCGGCCAGCGCCGAGATGCGCGCGGCGTCGAGCCCGATCCCCGATGTGATCAGATTGCCGTAGAGCCCGATTTGTGCGGCATGGCCGACAAGACCGATGAGGTCGCGGCGAACCAGGGGTTCACCCCCGGAAAAATGCACCTGTAATACGCCAAGCGCGGCCGCTTCGCTCAACACCCGCTTCCAGGCAGCTGCGTCAAGTTCGGCCCCGCCGCGCTCGAGGCTCAGCGGATTTGAGCAATACGGGCAGCGCAGCGGGCAGCGATGGGTCAGTTCCGCGAGCAGCGCCAAGGGCGGCTCGACCGCAATTGTCGCCGCGGCCGGCTCTACGGTCATTCGCGCAGGACCCTTTTGTCGACGAGATCCTGCAGCATCGGCAGCACGTCCGCGCCGACCACATCGGGCGGCGCCTCGTACTCTCGGCTCAATGCATCGATGATCGCGTCGGCGTCCAACACCCCATCGACAAGCCTCAACACCGCGACCGCCTGCTCGTCGGGCAACAAGAGCCGCTCGGGCGCCAGCACCACCCAGGCTTGCCTTACCTCGTCAAAACGGAATTTCGCATGCAGTGCAAAGCGCAGCACCGAAGCGCCGCGGACGACAGTCCGGCCGGCGCTCATCGGCCTCGTTCCGGCGCAAACGCACCGGGCGGGATCAGGCCAGGCTCGACGTAAGCAAGATGAAGCGCGTCGAGTTGCACCCACAGCACGTCGCACTTGAAGCGCAGGGTGTCGAGCACCTGGGCTTGCTTTTCCGGGGTGTCGGCGTGCTGTTTGACATAAGAAAGGGCAAAGGCGACGTCGGTCGGCGCCTGGGTCAGCCGCGGCGTAAAGTAGGCGAGAGTATCACGGCTGACGAAATCGTAATTTCGCAGCATGCCCTCGACCCGCTCGGCGATAATCTCCGGCGAGAACATCTCGGTCAGGCACGAGGCAACCGCTTCCAGCAATGACCGGTCGCGCACAAAATTGACGTAGGCGTCCACGGCAAAGCGGGTCGCGGGCAACAGGCCCGCGGTGGAGATGACATAGTCGCGGTCGAGCCCCAGTCCATCGGTCAGCTTCAGCCAGCGAGCGATGCCGCCGGTGTTCTCGTCGTCGCCGTCATGGTCAAGGATCCGGCGGCGCCATTCGCGCCGTAGCGCCGGGGTCGGCAGCCGCGCCACGAGATAGGCGTCCTTGGCCGGGATGCGCGCCTGGTAGTAATAGCGGTTCAGCGCCCAGGCCTGGAGCTGACCCCGGCTGAGCTTGCCATCGCGCATCAGATGGTGAAACGGATGGCGGTCGTGATAGCGCTCGGCGCCGATCGCGCGCAATTCGGCTTCGAGCTGATCGGGGGCCAGCAGGGTTTGGCTCACAGCCTCAACTCCATCCCGTCATAGGCGATCTCCCACCCCGCCAATTCGGCTTCACGCCGCTCTGGCGAGTCTTCGAGCAGCACCGGGTTTGAATTGTTGATGTGTATGAAAACCCGCCGGCCGACATCGAGACCCTCAAAGGCCGCGATCGCCCCTCCGGCGCCCGACATGCTGATGTGGCCCATGCGCCGGCCGGTCTTGTCGCCGACCCCCATGCGGATCATCTCGTCGTCGCGCCACAGTGTGCCGTCGAAAAACACGAGCGCGCTGTGGTCAAGCCGGCGGCGCAACGCCTCGGTCATGACCGCGCAGCCGGGAATGAAGAAAAAGCCGGTGCCGTCGGCGCTGTCGATCAGTTCAAGCCCGATCGCATCGCCGGCCTCGCTCAGCCCCGGATCCTGCCCACCCGCTTCCAAATATAACGGTACCTTGCCCGGCACCGCAAAGGCGCGCATCGCCACGCCCGAAACGCCCGATGCGCCGGCGACATCCACCCTTTGGTCGAGCGGTAATTCAACCCGCCGGACATACTCCGGCGCGAGGACGCCAAAAATCGGGTTGGTGTTGAGGACCCCCAGCACCTGGCGCGGGGCGTAGAGGGTGAACCGATGGCGCTCGCGCAGATGAAGCAGGCCCGCGATCGCATCGACATCACCGCCGGTCACCACCACCCCAGAAATTGGCGACGACCGCAGCCCTTCGCGCGGATGAAGCAGTGGCGTCGCCTCTATTTGCGAGCGAAGATCGGGCGATGCGTTGAGGATAAACCAATCGCGCTCGTTCGCTGAAACTGCGATCGACGCTTGCAAACGCGGTCTTGCGCGCTTGTCCCCGCGCCGCGCGGCGCGGCACCCGGGCGCGTTTGAATTCCACTGCGGGAAGCCGCCGCCCGCCGCCGCACCGAGCACGACCGCATGCAGCATTGCATTGCCCGCCGGGTGCGCCGGCGTCAGCGGCGGGTGATGCTTTTAGACCTCGGCGCAGGCGTAAGCGTTGATCTCCAGCCCGACCGCGATCTCGATGATGACAGGAGTTTTCCACTTCATGGCCGTCCCTCCAATCTGTTCTCTACGCCTTCGACGCTAGACGCACGGGTCGCCTTATGTCAACCGATAGCGAGAACCTTTGAGATGCGCTTCAGGGCCGCGAAGCGCTTCGCTTCAGTTCGACGTGACTTGCAGCTCCGCGCGGCTGTTACCGGGCGAAAAACCGATACCTCCTCTTGGTGCGTTATCCTGAACCTGATATGAGTTGCCGGGCCCGCGATCGGGTTGTTGTGCGGCGGCAGGCCGCCTTGTCGATTAATCAGCTGTGTAGCGTAAGGGAGGACCGGATGGCTATATTCACGCATGTCACGGTTGGCACGAATGACCTTGCCAAGGCCCGCGCGTTTTACGACGCCGTGCTGGGGCCGCTTGGCTACACGCGCCTCAACGATTTGGGCGACAACGGCTCGATCTGGGGAGAAAGCGCACCGGAATTCTTTGTACTGAAGCCGGCTAACGGACAACCCGCCACATCTGCCAATGGCGGAACGATCAGCTTTGTGGCCCCGAGCCGCGCGGCAGTCGCGGCATTTCATAAGGCCGCTCTTGCCGCCGGGGCGACGGACGAGGGTGCGGTCGGACCACGCGGCTGGGCGCCGAATGCCTATGCGGGGTACGTCCGCGACCTCGATGGCAACAAGCTCGCGGCCTACTGCTTCAAGGCGGAATAGCCCTCGTCTCCGCCATCGAGACCATCGATGACAGGCGTCGTCCTGTGCCGGGATGAAGCCGAGCTCGTATTGCCGGACGATTCTCGTCCTTGGTGAATAGCCTGCCCGGATCGGGATTGAAGATCTCGAGTGGGTCGTAGCGGGATAGCGCTTCCTTGAAGGCTTCGACGCAGGAACCCGTGCCGAGCGCGTTCGACAGCCGCCACGCCAGCACGGCGCGGCTCGCCCAATCCATGATCACCAAATAGGGAGAGCCCTTGGCCATCGGGATGCCGGTGACGTCCGCGCAGCACACCTGATCGACCCGCTCGATCGAGATCCCACCAAGCAGGCAGGGGTAGATCTTGTGGGCCGCCACCGGCTTGCTCGTGTTGGGTCGCTAGCAGATCGCCGCCGGCCCGATTAGCCGCAGCCGCGATCGAGGGGCACGTCCAGGATCGGTGCCGATCCGCATAGACATACGGAGGCATCCTCCGTTTTCAAGCGCCAACGACAACGAGACCGGTAATATGGGAGGTCAGGCCACAGCAACTGCTCGGAAACCACGCACCGATGCGGTGCGCAATCGTGAGCGCCTCCTGGAGGTGCGAAAGCCATCTTCAGCGCAGGCGGCCCACAGGCGAGCCTCGAAGCCGTGGCAAGACGAGCCGGAGTCGGCATCGGGACGCTGTACCGTCACTTCCCGACCCGCGAAACCTTGTTTGAGGCCGTCTATCGCCGCGAGGTGGAACAGCTCGGCGACGTTGCCGAACAGTTGAAGAGTGAGGCATTCCCGGTCGAACCCTTGCGTGCTGGCTGCGCTCCAATGTCGAGTTCGTCGCTACAAAAAAGGGCATGTCGAGGGCGCTGGCGCTGGCTGTGCACGGCTCGTCGGAACTCTACGCCTATACATTCGATCGCCTGACGAAATCCGTCGCCGCCCTGTTGGATCGCGCCGTCGCGGCCGGCGAAATACGCGCCGACATCGGTCTCGAAGACCTTCTGCGCACCCTCGTCGGGATGTGCTACACGAGAGCACGACGGCATGAGCTGGCGGCGGCCTGTAGAGGCCGACACTTCGTAAGATCAACGGATAGGTAGGATTATTCTTATAACACGATCGGGAGCGGTTCAGTGGGGAACTGCTATCGGGCTGTCGCGAGAGGTCGATCGACCCGTCCGTCCGTTCTCGGGAAGGGGCTTGACGCTGGACGCTTGGACGAGGGCGGTTTGGCGGCGACGGCAATTTGCCGCTGTCCAAGCCGATCAAAGGGTCAAAGCCGCGCTCCCTCGAAAACGCCGGGAATCTGGCGAATGTCGGTTGAGTTCCTCCGCTCGTGCTGCGAAGCTGCGGTGGCAGGCGCCGCCTCGGCGCATCTCGGGCAAAGGAGACGGGCATGGCCATGCAACTCGGGCACGTCCACATCAAGACCAGAGAGGATCCGCAGAAGGTCGCAAAGTTCTACATCGACAATTTTGGGGCGACCGTGAAGCGGGAAACTCCCGGCCGCGGCTGCCAGCTCGACCTGCACGGCGTGCAGCTCAACGTGACGACCATCAACGCCGACCAGAACCATGAGCAGCATGTCGGCATCGAGCACATCGCGATCGAGACCGACGATTACCCCGGCGCCCTCGCGAACCTCAAGAAGAACGGCGCGCACCTCCTAGAGGAGCGGTTTAGCAACGGTCGGCATGTGTGCTGGGTTGCCGCACCCGACGGCGCGCAGATGGAGCTGATCGAGAAGGTCTGAGGACGGCGCGGCGGCTCACCGGCCGTCAAGCAGAGGCACAGGGCGGCCCGATCAGGCTTCCCGGCGAGTTGGATCGAGCCATCGCGGCGGCGAGTTCGTTGCCGCGATGGCTCGGCAGCTGCCATGGCGCAGGCCTTCGACGGAGACCGCAACCAGTACCTTGCCGGGTTCGCACTTGTGCACCGTCCGGAGTGAGCGCGCCGCGAGGCGAGTCGGA
The DNA here is from genome assembly GCA_035570935.1 of Allostellaceae bacterium. Taxonomy (GTDB): domain Bacteria; phylum Pseudomonadota; class Alphaproteobacteria; order ATCC43930; family CGMCC-115725; genus AP-15. Next base: position 1,484 of record DATMKU010000289.1, on the reverse strand, counting down.
TCCAGTCATCGCTCGAGCGATAGTCTCCCGGGCTGCTTTGGGTCGAACCCGGCGGTTCGATGGCGGTCGTTGCGAGGTCCGCAAGCCTCCGGTAGGGTGGGATTCAGCTCTTGTTGCAAATATTCATTCGCTTCAAGGTTGGGGCAGTCCGGAGGAGCCATGAGCACGACGTTTCAGCCAATCGACGGGCTTTGCATCAACACCATCCGGACGCTGTCGATCGACGCGGTCCAGAAAGCGAACTCGGGGCATCCGGGGATGCCGTTGGGTGCGGCGCCGATGGCGTACGTCTTGTGGACGCGCCATCTGCGGCACAATCCCACCAACCCCAAATGGCCCGATCGCGATCGTTTTGTGCTGTCCGCCGGGCATGCCAGCATGCTGCTCTACAGCCTGCTGTCCCTCACCGGTTACGACCTTACGATGGCTGATATACAGCAATTTCGCCAATGGGGCAGCCGTACCCCGGGGCATCCCGAGTATGGCGTGGTGCCAGGTGCGGAGGTTACGACGGGCCCGTTGGGTCAAGGTATTGGAAACGCGGTGGGATTCGCAATCGCCGAGCGTTGGCTGGCCGCCACCTTCAATCGGTCGGGCCATGAGGTGGTGAATCACTACACGTATGTGATGGCCAGTGACGGCGACATGATGGAAGGTGTCGCGGCGGAGGCCGCCTCGATCGCGGGTCAGTTTCGGCTCGGACGATTGATCGTGCTCTACGACGCCAACCAGATAACGCTCTCGGCCAGCGCCGATGTAACTTTCACCGAAGATGTCGGCGCGCGATTTCAGGCCTATGGATGGCATGTGGAGCATATCGACGGGGAGGATACAGCCGCGGTCGATGCCGCCCTAACCAAGGCAAAGGCGATCGATGACCGGCCGTCGCTGATCGTGGCGCGCACGCATATCGGCTATGGCAGTCCGCATAAGCATGACACTTTTGAGGCGCACGGCGAGCCCTTGGGCGTCGAGGAGGTGCGATTAACCAAACGCGCGCTGGGATGGCCTGAAGACAAGGTTTTCTACATCCCCGACGAAGCCTTGGCCCAGTTTCGCAAGGCGGTCGAGCAAGGGCGCGAGTTGGAGACCCAGTGGAATCGACGAGTGGACGCGCTGGGCGCCGTCGATCCAAAGGCAGCCGGGACGTTTAGGCAGGTACTCGCCGGTGAACTGCCGGAAGGATGGGAGGCGGGACTTCCCCGCTTCACGTCGGCGGACGGCGCGATAGCGACCCGCGACGCCGGGCAGAAAGCTATCAACGCGCTGGCCGATGTCCTACCTAACCTGATTGGCGGCTCGGGAGACCTCGATCCGTCCACGCGCACCGCGCTCAAGGGACACGGCGACTTCGAGAGTCCCCTGTTTAAGCCTCCCGAGGGTGCGCCGCCGACCCAGGGACTGGTAGGCGGTCCGAAGGGATATGCCGGACGGAATATTCATTTCGGTATTCGCGAGCACGCGATGGCCGGGATTGCCACCGG
>DATMKU010000288.1:0-2055 GCA_035570935.1 Allostellaceae bacterium | reverse complement strand
GAGATTATGTCGCCCGGTGTTCCGACATGATGTCGCCTGGTTGAACGGCGTCCTGCTGGCGGTTGGTTTTTGCCGAGTAGCGGGGTGCTGGTCAATCCTTTACGGCTGATCTCGGTCGGGTTCGCCGCAGGCTGTCGCCGGCGAGATCGATGCGATGGGCGTTGTGGACGAGGCGGTCGAGAATGGCATCGGCATAGGTCGGGTCGCCGATCACCTCATGCCATTTGTCGACTGGGATCTGGCTAGTCAGGATGGTTGAGCGGCGGCCGTACCGTTCTTCGAGGATCTCGTAGAGATCGCGGCGCGCACTGCCGTCGAGCGGTTCGAGGCCCCAGTCGTCGAGGATCAGGAGCTGGGCACCGTTGAGACTGCGCATGACGCGGGCATAGCGGCCGTCGCCGCGGGCCAGGGCGAGATCAGCAAAGAGCTTAGGGACCCGGTGATAGAGCACCGAGCGGTTGTCGCGGCAGGCTTTGTGGCCGAGGGCGCAGGCAAGCCAACTTTTGCCGACACCGGTCGGCCCGCACAGGATCAGATTGTCGTGCACGGCGATCCATTCGCCGCCGGCGAGCTTGTGGAACAGCGCCCGATCGAGCCCGCGCGGGGCACGGTAATCGACGTCCTCGACGACGGCGTGATGGCGCAATCGGGCATAGCGCAGTCGGGCGGCGAGGCGCTTGTCGCGGCGATGGGTGACCTCGCGATCGACGAGCAAGCCGAGCCAATCGGCGTGGGTCAGGGTTGCGCCTTCGCCGGAGGCTTCGAGTTCAGCGAAGGCTTGGGCCATGCCGGAAAGCCCAAGTTTGGCGAGCTGGTCGAGCATCGGATGGGTCAGCAACGTCGATTCTCCTAAACCGGTTAATGGTAGTAGCGGGGTCCGCGGATATTGGGGTGCAGGACTGGCACACGATTGGCGGGCCGTCTTTGCGCCGGTTGACGATCGAGCTTGTTGTCGAGGATCGAACGCACCGAGCCGTAGGTCAGCGTGCCGATCTCGATGGCGCGCGCTGCCGCTGCTTCGAGACGCTCGGCGCCGAACGGACGCACCAGGCGCACGATGCCGAGACAGGAGCGGAAGCCTTGTTCGGGGTGGGGCCGGCGCTCCAGGATCAGTTCGCACAACGCCGCCGTCGCGGGGCCGATCGCAGCGGCTTCGTGGCGAATGCGCTCGACGGTCCAGTCGGCGTAACGCCGGTGGCTCGACGGCATGTGATCGGCGACGGTGGTGTGCCGATGATTGCCGCTGGAGCGCAGATGCGCGGCGATCCGCTCGCCCTTGAGAAAGACCTCGACGGTGCGCGGCGTCAGCCGGACCTCGACCTCGCGACGGGCAAAGCGGTAGGGGACGCTGTAGAGGTGAGCCTCGACGTCGACATGATAATCGAGGCCGACCCGTCGCAGCCGCCATTCGGCGAAGCAATAGGCCTCGCCGGGCAATTCCTTGAGATGCAGCCGATCTAGTTCCTCGAGCAGCGCGCGGCGGGTAACGCCGAGGCGGCGGATCAGCCGTTCCTCGTTGAGCTGCCGCAGCATCTCACCGATCGTCGCGTTGAGTTCAGCCAGGCTGTAAAACCGGCGATGACGCAGCCGCCCGAGCAGCCAGCGTTCGATGATCAGCACCGCGGCTTCGACCCCAGCCTTCGCTGGGGCAGGCTCTTGGCCTTGTCGCGCGGCCGGCGCGGTCGGGCCGGGAGGACCGCCGTGCCGTAATGCGCCGCCATCTCGGCGTAGGTGCGGTTGACCTGCGGCTCATAGAGGCAGGCCTTGATCACGGCGACTTTGGTGTTGTCCGGCACCAGCAGGTTCGGCACGCCGCCGATCGCCTCGAAGGCGCGGGTATGGGCGCCGATCCAGTCGCCAAGCGCCTGGGTCCAGCTCGCCTCGGCATAGGTGAAGTTCGAGGCGCCCAGCACGGCGACGAAGATCTGCGCCGGCCGAGTCTTGCCGCTCAGCCGGTCGATGATCACCGGCACCGTGTCGCCGGCATAGTCGACAAACAGCTTGTCGCCGCCGGCGTGGCTCTGCCGCATGGTGACCGAGAGCCGAGCGGCCCAG
>DATMKU010000287.1:0-25940 GCA_035570935.1 Allostellaceae bacterium | reverse complement strand
CCACCGCGCCGTGCGGATCATCCGCGACTACGGCATGCGCGACCGCCGCGAAGCCCCGCAATATCACCCGCCCGTCGCCTCCGAAGCCGGGTTCGGATAGAAGGTGCGGTTGCGCCTTTGCTGCGAACGAACGGGTGCTTGCGGCGTTCTGTTGTAATTCGGCGAAATCAAGCGCCGGTATCGGCTGCAGCGGCGATTACCGCGCCGGAATTTGCAGCGGAATGGCGGGAGTGGCATGTGAGCGAAATCAGCTTGACGGCTTTTCCCGACACCGAAAAATGGCTGCGCGAGGCCTGCGCCGATGCAGAATTGGACAAACCGGCGTTTCAGCGCCGCCTCGCGCGATGCGACCTCGTCGGCTGTCGCGGTATGTGCTGCTATGACGGCGTTTATGTCGACGGGAACACCGCCGAGGTCCTGCAACGGATTTCTCAGGAACGCGCCGCGGACTTTGAGGAAATCGGCGTAACGCTGCCGGGCGCGGTAATCACCGAGGGCATTTGGCGAGACCACAGCAGCGGTCTAAAGACGGCGACTAAACCTGTTGATATGCGCAGCAAAGTCAGCGGCTTTCCCGGCCACTTCGACGACACATCCTGCGTGTTCCGCGCCGATGACGGGAGATGCAGCCTGCAGACCCTAGGGGCAAAAACCGGCCACCATCCTTGGTTCTACAAGCCGGTGGTCTGCTGGCTGCATCCAATCAATGTCTCGCCGGAACGAATTACAATTTACCACGAGAACACCGATCCGTACCGCTATCCGGATTACGACGGGTTCGCGAGCCGGACCTTTTGCGGGCGTACGGCGGCGCTCGGCCGCCCGGCCTACGAGGTATTGCGCGCGGAGTTGGAACTTCTCGGACATATTCTCGGGCGGGACCTGACGAGCCAGTTCCCGGCGGCCGGAACCGAGGGCGCCTGAACCCGCCGGCCTCAGCCCGCCGCCAATTTCTCCCTTCGATTGGTTTGATCCGGTGATCTTGCCAGCCGTGGCCCGCGCGGCGATTGCCGCCGCAACAGGAGATCTGCCGTGCCGACACGCCGCACCGTACTGATGTTCGGGCTTGCTGCGGCGACGATCCGGCCGGGCGAAGGGTGCGCGGCGGACCTACCGCAGACAGCCGCGCCGACGGTGCTGCGGCTGATCAAGCGGACGATCGAGGTCAACGCCAAACCGGCTGCGGTCTACGGCATCCGCCAGCCCGACGGCACCAAAGGCATTACCACTCGTGTCGGCGACCGGTTTCGCGTGCATGTCGAGAACCAGATCGGCGAACCGAGCCTGATTCACTGGCACGGTCTTGCCCCGCCCTGGCAACAGGACGGCGTGCCGGGTATTTCGGGGCCGCCGATACCGGCCGGCGGCAGCTCCGATTACGACTTTCCGCTCAGCTATGGCGGGACCTTCTGGATGCATTCGCATCAGGGGTTGCAGGAGCAATTGCTGCTCGACGCGCCGCTGATCATCCGCGACCAGCGCGATCAGCCCGGCCGGCAGGAAATCGTGTTGACGCTCAACGATTTCAGCTTCATCCCGCCCGAAGAGATATTTGCCAACCTCAAAAAGGGCGGCAGCATGCCGGGGATGGCCGCAGGCGCGAGCATGCCCGGCGGCGGCATGACCGGCACCGGGATGGCGAAGGGCGATCCGACGGAGGGGCCGGACCTCAACGACGTGACCTATGACGCCTTTCTCGCCAACGACCGCACCCTCGCCGACCCACAGGTGGTCCCAGTCGAGCCTGGCGGGCAGGTGTTGCTGCGGGTCATCAACGCCTCGTCGATGTCGAGCTACCATTTCGATCTCGGCCGCCTCGACGGCCGGCTGATCGCGGTCGACGGGACCTTGGCCCAGCCGATCGCCGGGCGGCGGTTTCCGGTCAATGTCGCGCAGCGCCTCGACATCGTGCTGGCGATCCCGCGCGCCACCGCGGCTTATCCATTGCTCGCGACCGTCGAGGGCGAGCGCGACCGCACCGGCATCGTGCTCGCCGCCGGCAAGGCGCCGATCGCCCGCATCGCGGCCCAGGCGCCGACGGCGGCACCTGAGATCACGATGGAATTGGAAAAGCGGCTGCGCGCGGCCGAGCCGCTTAAGCCGCGCAAACCCGACCGCGTCCACAACATCGACCTGACCGGCGAAATGTCGAAATACATCTGGTCGATCAACGGCGTCGCCTGGAACCCGCAGGTTCCGTCATTGCTGGTCGCCAAGGGCGAACGCGTGGCGCTGGTTATGACCAACTCGACCGGGATGCCGCATCCGATGCACCTGCACGGGCACCGGTTCCAGGTGGTCGAAATCGAAGGCGTCGGGCTGTCGGGGGCCGTGCGCGACACCGTCCGGATACCGCCGGGGCAGCGCGTAATCGTCGTCTTCGATGCCGACAACCCCGGCACCTGGGCGTTTCACTGCCACATGCTGTATCACATGGAGGCCGGCATGTTTCAGACCTTTCGCTACGTCTGACGACGGGGCGGGGGTTATTTCGGCTCAACCAGCGGGTTTCCGCCGGGGGTGCCGGGCGGCGGAATGACGGGCGTGCGGCTCGCCCCCTGGTTTGGCGGCGCGACGACGCTGTGATCGCCGCTCGGCGGCGGTCGAATGACGCCGCCCGAACGGCTCAGCTCGTGGCTGAACGAGCCTCGCGCGGCGCCGGTACCGGACTGCGGCTCCTGCCGCGGCGCGGTGCTTTCATCGTCGTTTGGCGCTGCCGGCTGGGTTTGACCATTCCCTGCACCGCTCGGTTCGGTTCCGAAATGCCGCGCCCCGCCTTGCGTCTGCGCTTCGACCACGGCGATGGCGCTGCACAGTAACGCAGCCGAAACGAACATTCCGATCATGATGGTTCGCATGCGCCCTCCTTTAGTGGCGAGCCTGCCCCTCCATTGTGGGACGCCTGAGCATCGTTAAAGTTCTGCGACTGCGCCGTTCTGCGAACCGGGAAGTCGGGGCGAGACGGCATACGCCGGCCCGATATCGAGCCGTAGCGGCGGAGTAGTCACGCCGAGGGCGTCAGCCGCACCCTCGCCACCAGCAATGCCGCCAGACTGAACCACAGCGCCGCGATCGCGAAGGCGAGGGTATAGGCGAAACGCCCCGACACCGCCCATTTGGCGCCGCTGATGATCCAGCCGGTCGAGGCGGGTCCGAGGATCTGCGGCAACACCAAGGCGACGTGCCAGATGCCCATGTCCTTGCCCGCCGTCTCGCTCTTTGGCAATACCCGCAGTGCGAGGGCCCAGTCGACCGCCTGGTAAGCGCCCCAGCCGGAAAAATAGACGAACGCTACCGGGCCCATCAGCGCCCAATGCGGGTGCAACGCGATCCCGACGTAAGCGATCGCCGCGCCGGCCATCATCCAGCTGGTGGCTCTGACGATCGCGACGATCCCCCAGCGCGACGCCAGCCAAGCGGCGACGAGGCTCGCCGGGATGCCGAGCAAAGCGCCGACGCCGAGCACCATCGGCAAGACGCGGCCCGGCTCGGCGACACCGACCACGTCCTGCAGATAAAACAACAGAAAGGTCAGCACCGACCAGACGCCGAGATTGGCGAAGAGCCGGGTCACCAGCACCCGGAAGAAATTGCGGTGCAGTTTTGGCGGCAACCAGAACGAGCACACAAACGGGCGAAGCCTGAACGGCAGGGCGGCGCCCGCCGAGGGAGGCTCGCGCACCCTCGCCACGGTCGCCGCCAGACAGGCGAGGTTGATCGCGATCAGCCCGGAAATCGCCGCCGCCGGATGGCCGTGGACATAGAGCGCCACCGCGATCCCGTTGCCGGTAAAGGTGCCGAGGATGCTCATGATGTTCATCCAGGCGCTAGCCGAAGCCTGGCTCGCGGCGGGCACGACATCGGGGATCAGCCCGGCATAGGGGCCGCACGACCAGTTCCACCAGAACTGCAGGTTCAGGATCGCCAGCGCGTAGACGAGAATGCTGCTGCCCGGGCCGAACGGCACCAGCAAGGCCAAGCCGACGCAGGTGCCGATCATGCCGGCGACCAGAAACCGGCGGCGGCGGCCCTTGGCACTGCGCACGCGATCAGAGAGCGCCCCCGCGACCGGTGCCATGACCAGCGCCATAAACGCGCCGATCGCCAGGATCGAGCCGCTGATCCCCTCCTTCGCCGCCGCGTTCGGGCCGAGGATCGACGATATCTGGTCCGGCACGATGACCGGCACCACCGTCAGCCAATTGGCGAACAGCGCGAACCACAGCAACGACACGACGATCTGGTCCGTGACCGAAAATCGGCCGGATTGCGGAACCGCTCGCCGCGCCGAGGCGAGAGCCCCGGAACCGTCGCCCATGTCTCCTCCCTTGCCGCACAGTAAAGACGGGCAACAGCATTCCGCAATTCCATCGATTGTGGAAAACAGGCTGGCGCGCCGTCGGCGATTGGGGGCAAGCTTTCGCACCCGAGATGACGGCGGAGCGATGACCATGAAGGCGGTGGTGTGCGAGGCGTTCGGCGGTCCCGAAGTATTGGCATTGCGCGAGGTGCCCGACCCGCCGCAGCCCGGCCCAGACGAGGTGCAGGTGCGGATCACCGCGCGCGGCGTGCAGTATGTCGATGTGCTGATGCTGGCCGGGAAGTACCAGTTCCGCCCCGAGCCGCCGTTCATCCCCGGCAATGAAGGTGCAGGCGAGGTGGTCGCGGTCGGCCCGCGCGTTGCTGCATTCAAACCCGGCGACAAGGTCATGTGCCGGCAGCGGCTCGGCGCCTTTGCCGAGCGCGGCAATGTCAAGGCCGAGGATTGCGACCTGGTGCCGGCGGCGATGAGCCTCGACGAGGCGGCGGTGTTTCGCAACGTCTACCACACCGCCTATCATGCGCTGTTGCAGCGCGGCCGGCTCAAAGCCGGCGACCGGGTGCTGATCCACGGTGCGGCGGGCGGCATCGGCCTGCCGGCGATCCAGATCGCCAAGCTTTATGGAGCGGATGTCATCGCCACCGCCAGCACCGACGAAAAGCGCGCGGCGTGCCTCGAAGAGGGTGCGGATTACGCGATCCCCTATCACGACGGCTTTCGCGACCGGGTCATGGAGCTGACGCGCAATCGCGGCGTCGACATCGTCTACGATCCGGTCAACGGGCCGACATTTGAGGAATCGTTGCGCTGCCTCGCCTGGAGCGGGCGCATCCTGATCCTCGGCTTTTTGGGCGGTGCTCCGGCGGCGGCGCGCACCAATTACCTGCTGATCAAGGGGATCGAGGCGATCGGCGTGCGTATCGGCGGGCTCAGCGAGACCCACCCCGACATCGCCCTCGCCAACATCAAAACCCTGATCGGGCTCGCCGCCGAAGGCAAGTTGAAGCCGCGCATCTGGCGGCGCTATGCGCTGGAAAACGCGGCCGAGGCGGTCCAGGCGCTGATTGACCGCGCCGTCATCGGCAAGGCGGTGCTGACCGGCTGAACCGGTGTCTCCGCAGCCACGCCGGGCGACATCCCGAAGCCACGAACCGGCCCGCGCCGGCAATCAGAGGTCGCGAGCGAAGAGATCTGAAATCTCCATTCGCGGACCATCCAATCATATAATCGAGCCCCATTTCCCCGAATCGCTAGGCGCAAAAGCGCAACCGCTTTGCCTAGGCGCTCGGCGGTTGTCCTGGACCCTCCGCTTTCGCGGAGTCCACGGAGAGGTGATTAGGTTGGCACTGGCGGGCGGCGCTCGGGCTGGGTTGTCTCAAACGCACGGGCGGCGCGCAAGACGCGGGCGTCGGCATAGAGCGGGCCGACGATCTGCAAGCCGATCGGCAGTCCCGCCGAGGTCATACCGCACGGGATGCTCGCCGCCGGCTGACGGGTCATGTTGAACGGATAGCTGAACGGTGACCAGTCGATCCAATGCCGCTCGTGGGCGGGATCGTTCAGATCCTGCCCGGCCGGCAACGCCGGGATCGGCATCGTCGGGGTCAGCAGCAGGTCGTAACGTTGGTGAAAAGCGGCCATGGTGCGGCCGAGGGCGTTGCGCACCAGATCGGCGCGCACCCACTCGGCGGCGCTAATCTGTTCGCCGGCCGCGGCCGTTTCCGACAACCCCGGATCGACCAACCCCTTGCGCTCGTCCGGATAGGCTTGCAGCAATGCCGCGACCCCGGCAGCCCACAATGTGAACAATGCGTCACGCGGCGAAGCGAAAATCCGATCGACCTGCTCGACGACGGCGCCCAAACCCTCGAATTGCCGGGCCGCATCCGCGACCGCCGAGGCGACTTCGGGATCGACCCGCGCGTAGCCGAGACCCGGGCTGAAGGCGATGCGCCAGCCCTCGACCCCGCCATCGATCCCGGCATGCCAATCGCGGTCGTCGGCCGGCAGCGCATAGGGGTCGCGGTGGTCGGGGCGCGCGATGGCGGTCAGCATCATCGCCGCATCGGCGACGGTTCGCGCTATCGGTCCGTGATGCGACAAAAGTCCCAGCGGCGACGGCGGATAGGCCGGCACCCGGCCAAAGCTCGGCTTCAGCCCGCAAATGCCGCAGAAGCACGATGGCGTGCGGATCGATCCCGCACCATCGCTGCCGAGATGCAACACCCCGATCCCGGCGGCCGCCGCCGCCGCGGCGCCGGCGCTGCTGCCGCCCGAGGTGCGCGACAAATCCCACGGATTGCGGGTGATGCCGGTGAGCGGGCTGTCGCCCAATGCCTTCCAGCCGAATTCCGGGGTTGTGGTCTTGCCGAGGATCACGGTACCGGCTTCGCGCAGCCGCGCCACCGCAGGCGTGTCCTCCGGCCAATCCTGGTCGCGATCGACGAGATGCGAGCCGCGCAGGGTCGGGAAACCCCGCGTCAGCATCAGATCCTTGATCGTGGCCGGCACGCCGTCGAGCGGCCCTATCGGTTCGCCACGACGCCAGCGCTCTTCCGAAGCATGCGCGGCGGCGAGCGCGCCGTCGCGATCGACAACGCAGAAGGCGTTGAGTTTGGCCTGCAATGCGTCGAGCCGTTCGAACAGCAATCGGGTCGCCTCGACCGGCGACAAACTGCGCTTGCGGTACAGTTCTGTAAGCGAAACCGCCGAAGCGTAGGCGATCGTGTCGTCGCCAGCCATTGCTTCTCCTTTTGGCCCGCCGCCCGCACAGCTAGGATCGGTTAGCTAAAACCGCGAGAACACGATGCGCAACCTCCACGTCAACGCCGAGCGCCTGTGGGCGAGCTTGATGGAATTGGCGCGGATCGGCGCCATGGCAAAAGACGGGGTATGCCGGCCTGCCGCGAGCGACCTCGGGAACGCGGTGTGCAGACGGAGCCGCGCTGCTAGGTTTCTTCTACGACCGTAATCGTATTGGGATCATCCAAGACCAGCTGAATGCCCAACTCATCGAGGCGGTTGGCAATCGATGGGTCGAGAGCAGCGCGCAAATCCGGCCGTGGTTCATCGAAAAAGCAGACGATCTCCCATGACAGATGATCGCGGTCCACCAACGATTTCACTTCACTGGCAACCGGCAAAATTGCCTGCAAGAGATATTGAAAGTGATCGTTGATGTCGGTGCTTTGAAGGGTGTGCGTCGAATAACTCAACACCCCCTGGCGAGCAAGCGGCGTCGGGCGTCCAGGGCGAGGACGGGCCATCGGTTCGCCTCTTCTGCTCGAAGAAAACGGCTGTAGATCAATCAGGCTCGATATGCTTTCGGGATCGAGATCCTCACCCGAAAATTGCATGAACGCGTCGCAATGTGTGCCGGCAGTGTCATTGTGAGCCATCTGATTTCAACTACTCCCCTCAGGTTGCCGATATACTCTGAATCATAATAAACATCGCCTGACGGGATCATTATCCTCACATCGTCATCACCGGCAAGACCTGCTCGCTTTTTAATATCATGAAGTATCCTGTTGAAGACGCTCCGGTCCATCCGCAATGCGCGGGCGGCGTAGTTGGGGTTGCCGGTGCTGCGCTCGGCGACCGGAAGTATCGGCGACGCGCTCTCATGCGCGGAGCCTTCCGGGCTCGATCCCTCGGTCGGGGCGAACCAGCCCGGATTGGGCGGCGCGCCGGCGCGCGGGTGCTTGTCCGGGTCCCAGCCGGCGCGCGCCAGAACATCGCCGCCGCGTTCGAATTTGATCAGCCGGTCTTCGGTTTCGAGTTCGCCGCGGGCCAAGAAATCGGTCAGGTCCGGAACCCGCAACTGGATTGCAGCGATCTGCGCCAGGCAGAAATTGTTCGCGTCCAGTGCGGATTTGACAACGGCCAGCCCGCGCAAAAGCCGGTCGAGGTCGGCTCCGTCGAAAGAGAGCTTGAAAATTCGTTCAAGATCAGACCGCGGACGGAGAACATAGCACTTGGCATGGCGCTCGATCAGCGCGGTGCGACCGAGGAACAACCCGTCCTGATTGCAGCAGAGCCCGAGATTGCCGTCGCCGGCCGTGCTCAAACGCCACAAATGCACGCCGGTCGGCAGCAAACGCGTCTCCTGGTCCGAAATGGGTGCGGGTACTATAGGATGAGTGCTGAATTATCAATGGTAATTGCTGGATAAGCTAGCAATCGTGCCGACGCATAACCTCTCTTTTTGGGTTGCCGGCCGCCCGGCTATTATCGTTCGGCCAAAACCGCGAGGACACGATGCGCAACCTGCAAGTCAACGGCGAGCGGCTGTGGAGGAGCCTGATGGAATTGGCCCGGATCGGCGCCACCGCGAAAGGCGGGGTGTGCCGGCTCGCCGCCAGCGACCTCGACGGCGAAGCGCGGCGGCTCTTCATCCGCTGGTGCGAGGAAGCGGGCTGCACGGTCGCGGTCGACAAGATCGGCAACGTTTTCGCGCGCCGCGCCGGCCGAAATCCCGACCTGGCGCCGGTCATGACCGGAAGCCATCTCGACACCCAGCCGACGGGCGGACGGTTCGACGGTGCCTATGGCGTGATGGCCGGGCTCGAAATCGTGCGCACCTTGAACGACCTCGCCTATCAAACCGAGGCACTGGTCGAGATCGTCGCCTGGACCAATGAGGAAGGCTCGCGCTTTTCGCCGGCGATGGTCGGGTCCGGGGTGTTCGCCGGGGTCTTCGATCTGTTCTATGGCCTGGAGCGCCCCGACAACGTCACCGGTGTCTCCCTCGGCGCCGAATTGGACCGCATCGGGTTTGCCGGCCCCGAGCCGGTCGGCGGGCGCAAGGTCGCCGCCTATTTCGAGGCGCATATCGAGCAGGGACCGATCCTCGAAGCCTCTGGGAAATCGGTTGGCGTTGTCACCGGTGCCCAGGGCCAACGCTGGTACGAGATCACCGTTGTCGGCCAGGAGGCGCACGCCGGACCGACGCCCATGCCGCGGCGAAAGGATGCGCTGGTTGGGGCGGCGCGGATGATCGACGCCGTCAACCGTATCGGTCATGCCCACGCCCCCGACGCTTGCGCCACGGTCGGTTCTGTCCAGGTCAGCCCCAATTCGCGCAACACAATCCCCGGCCGCGTTTTTTTAACAGTCGATTTCCGCCATCCCGAGGATGCGGTGCTGACCGAAATGGACCGCGAATTGCGCGCCGCTTGCGCCGCCGCCGCGGCAAGCCAGGGCCTCGAAGCCGAAGTCAAAGACTTCTGGTACTTCCCGCCCACTCCATTCGACCCGTCATTGGTGGCCGCGGTGCGCGGCGCGGCGCGGGCGCAAGCCTATCCGCATCAGGACATCATCAGCGGCGCCGGCCACGACGCGGTGTACATGGCACGCATCGCCCCGACAGCGATGGTGTTCGTGCCCTGCGTCGGCGGCATCAGCCACAACGAGATCGAAGACGCCAAACCCGACGAGCTGACCGCCGGCTGCAACGTGCTGCTGAACGCGCTGCTCGAAATCGCCGATCGCTCCACCCCAACTCGCTAATGAAATGCCTTGATCGCGTTGATTAGGGTCTGGACCACCCCCCAAACCAGCGGGATCCCGACAAAGCCCCAGGCGAGGATCAACCTGAGCTCGTTATGGGTTGCCGTCCTCGCTCGATCGGTTGCCATGGTCATCGCTCCACCGCCATCTCGCGTCCGACACCTCGCCGATCGGCCTCGCCGATGTAGTACTGCTCGGCGACCGGTCTGATCAGGGCGTTGGCGATAAAGCCGACCACGAGCAGGCACGCCATCACATACATCGTCACGTTATAGGCCTGCGCGGCGGCAACGCCGTGGGTCACGTTGTATTCGCGGATATAGTTGACCAGCACCGGACCAAAGATACCGGCCATCGACCACGCGGTCAGCAGCCACCCGTGGATGGCGCCGACATAGCGGGTGCCAAACAAGTCCCGCAGATAAGCGGGGACGGTCGCAAAGCCCCCACCGTACATGCTGAAAATCACCGCATAGCAGAATACAAACAGGGCGACGCTGCCGATAGCGCCGCTATGCGGCACCAGCGCGTAGAGCAGCGTGCCCAGCGCGAAGAAAATGAAATAGGTGTTCTTGCGGCCGATATAGTCGGAAACCGAGGACCAGATATACCGCCCACCCATGTTGAACAGGCTGAAGAGCCCGACCAAACCCGAGGCGGCGACGGCGGTAATCTTGCCGCGGAACATTTCTTGGCTCATGGCCGAGGCCTGACCCAAAACGCCGATGCCGGCGGTGACGTTGAGGCAAAGCACCAACCAAACCAGCCAGAACTGCGGCGTCTTCAGCGCGTCATAGACGAACACATCGCGGGTCGTCACCAACCGTTTTGGCTGAACCGGAGCTACGTATCCCGCAGGCGCCCAGCCCGCCAGCGGGATGCGCACGATCGCGGCGCCGACCATCATAAAGCAGAGATAGATCAGGCCCATTACAATAAAGGTCTCGGCAACGCCGACATGGGCCGGGGTCGAGAACCGGCTCATCAGCCACACGGAGAGCGGCGAAGCGATGAAGGCGCCGCCGCCGAACCCCATGATGGCCATGCCGGTGGCCATTCCCGGCCGGTCGGGAAACCAGCGGATCAATGTCGACACCGGGGATATGTAACCGATGCCGAGGCCGAGCCCGCCCAGCACGCCATATCCGAGATAGACGATCCATAAAGTGTGCAGGTAAACCCCGACCGCCGACACGAAAAAGCCGCCCGACCAGCACAGGGCCGCGGTAAACATTGCGCGGCGCGGACCGCCTTCTTCGACCCAGCGCCCGCACAAGGCTGCGGAAGCCCCAAGGAAAAAGATCGCGAGGCTGAAAATCCAGCCGAGCTCGGTGAGCTTCCAATCACCGGCCGCCGATCCGGTAATGCCGATCAGCTTGGTCATCGGCAGGTTGAAGACGCTGAAGGCGTAGGCTTGGCCGATGCAGAGATGAACGCAGAGGGCGGCCGGAGGGATCAACCATCGGCTGTAGCCGGCCGGCGCGACGGTGCAATCGCGGCCCAGAAACGATAAGGCCATTGTTCCTCCCAAGATGCTTTTATCTTGGCGGACATGCGGGCTGTTTGGGCCAGCGTCGCCGCCTTGTTCTTACAGGGGAACGGTATACGCTTTCGCGGATCGATTGTGTAGCCGCCCCTCGATACCGCATGCGGCGGAACGACCGGTCCGACGCTCTTTACCGATCGACCCAACATTTCGGTCTGTCGGGGTGTTTGGGCGCGGTGTTTGGGCGCGCGCAACGCTGTCGCAGAGAATTGTCGTAGCTCTGTCGGTAATCGTCGCTTACCTACACACCGAGGCGCGCGGATCCCCGCTGCCGCCGCTGCCGGACGCCCATTTCCGATGACCGATCTGACGCTGCCATTCGCGCTCTCCTTCGCCGACCTCTACGACCGCGACGGTCTAGTGCGCGTCGATCGGGCTTTCGTCGCGTATCTCTTGGCGGCGGATGGCGCGCTGCATGACCGGCTGATGATGGCGCGGCGCGATCCCAAGGCCCTTGGGAACACCGGGGAATCGGATCTGCTGGTCGAGCTGGCGCCGCATGTCGAGGATTTCCTCGGCAAGCTGTTCGGCATCGCGGCGGAGGTGCGGGCGTTGCAGGCGCGCCATCACGATTTGGCGCCACTCTATTCGGTCAAGCGCCTGTTTGTGCAGCGACGCGCGGTCAAAGGCGTCAAGGAAGCGGACGCCGCGGCAATCGACGGCCCGGCCCTCGCGCGGCAGCTCGACCCGCTGATCGGCGGCGGCTCCGCGGGTAGCGTCGCGGAGTGGGAACGACGCTACGCCGGGCATGTCGCGCGCTGGCTCGAGGACGAGGCCGGCAACGCCGCCGCGCTCGACGAGGCACAGCGCTACGCCGCCTGGGCCACCTTGTCGCCCGAGGGCCAAGAAAAGCATCGGCGCGGTGTTCTGTTCAAGGTGCCGCAGCGGCTCGACATGAACCATCTCGTCCCGGTCGAGACTATCGAGCGCGACGGGGTCACGATGCTGCGTTTGCCCGAGGACGAGTGGCGGCATCGCGAGGGCTTTGCGTTGACCGACCACGGTACCAACCTGACTGGCGCGCTCGACCAGGCGAATTACTGCATCTGGTGCCATAACCAAGGGAAGGACAGCTGCGCGAAAGGGCTGCGTGAAAGAGACGGCAAATTCAAAAAGAGCGTTTTCGGGGTCACCCTCGCCGGTTGCCCGCTCGAAGAAAAAATTTCCGAAATGAATCTCGTGAAGTCGCGCGGCTACAGCCTCGGCGCCCTCGCGATCGTCGCTGTGGACAACCCGATTTGCGCCGCGACGGGGCACCGCATCTGCAACGACTGCATGAAGGCCTGCATCTATCAGCGGCAGGAGCCGGTCGACATCCCGCAGATCGAGACTCGCACTTTGAAGGACGTGCTTAGCCTGCCGTGGGGGTTCGAGATCTATTCGCTGCTGACGCGGTGGAACCCGCTCAACACCAGGCGCCCATTGCCGCGTCCCGGGACCGGGAAGAAGGTGCTGGTGGTCGGCCTCGGCCCCGCCGGCTTCACTTTGGCGCACCATCTGATCAACGACGGCCATTTCGTCGCCGCGATCGACGGCCTCAAGATCGAGCCGCTGCCGGCCGAAATTTGTGGCGTCGCCGCCGACGGCAGCCGCCTGCCGTTCCACCCGATCCGCGACGTTGCGAGCCTGGTCGACAGCCTCGACGACCGCGTCATGGCCGGTTTTGGCGGGGTCGCCGAATACGGCATCACCGTCCGCTGGGACAAGAATTTCCTGAAAATCGTGCGCCTGTTGCTCGATCGGCGCGCCCAATTCGCGATGTATGGCGGGGTGCGCTTTGGCGGCACGATGACGATCGACAGCGCCTTTGCGCTCGGTTTCGATCATGTCGCGCTGTGCGCCGGCGCCGGCCGCCCGACGGTGATCCCGATGCCGAACAGCCTGGCGCCGGGGGTCAGGCAAGCCTCGGATTTCCTGATGGCGTTGCAATTGACCGGCGCCGCCAAGACCAGCAGCATCGCCAATCTCAGCGTGCGGCTGCCGGTGGTCGTGATCGGCGGCGGGCTGACCGCAATCGACACCGCGACCGAGTCGCTCGCCTATTACCCGGTCCAGGTCGAGAAGTTCCTGTCGCGCTACGAGACCTTGGTCGCCGAGCGCGGCGAGGAGGCGGTGCGTGGGGAATGGAACGCGGCCGAGCGCGAGGCGGCCGCCGAATTCCTCGAACATGGCCGCGCGTTGCGCGCCGAGCGCGAAACAGCGCACCGCGAAGGCCGCGCGCCGCGGCTGGCGGAGCTGATCGACAGCTGGGGTGGGATAACGATCGCCTATCGCCGCCGGCTGGTCGACGCGCCGAGCTACACCCTCAACCATGAGGAAGTGGCAAAGGCGATGGAGGAAGGCATCCGTTTTGCCGAATTGCTGACCCCGAACGAGGTAGTGACCGATCAGTTCGGCCAGGCGACGGCGCTGCGGCTGACGCGGCATCGTGCACAAGAAGTTGGTGGTACCGGCTCCACCGTGGATCAGGGCCCGGGCGAGCCGGTGGTACTGCCGGCACGCACGATCCTGGTCGCCGCCGGCACCCAGCCCAACACCGTCCTCGCCCGCGAGGATCCCGACAACATCGTGCTCGACGGCCGCTATTTTCAGGCACTCGACGAGGACGGCAACCCGGCGGCGCCGGAGCGGGTGGCGAAACCCAACGCCGTGCGGGTACTGACGCATTTGCGCCCGGACAGCCGCGCCGTCAGTTTTTTCGGCGACCTGCATCCGAGCTTTTCGGGGAACGTCGTCAAGGCGATGGGCGGCGCCACTTTGGGCTACCCGGTGGTCAGCCGCATTTTGGCGCGGCGCGAAGCTTCGGCTCCGCTGCCCGACGCATTGCGCGCGCGGCTGGACGACGAATTGCGCGCGCGGGTCCACGAGGTCCTGCGGCTGACGCCGAAGATCCTCGAAATCGTCGTCAAGGCGCCCATGGCGGCGCGCGCCTTCAGGCCCGGCCAGTTCTATCGACTGCAGAATTACGAGACCCTGGCGCAGCGGATCGACGGCACAACCCTGGCGATGGAGGGATTGGCGCTGACCGGCGCCAGCGTCGACAAGGAGCGCGGTTTGTTGTCGACGATCGTTCTCGAAATGGGCGGCTCGTCCGATTTGTGCGCGCTGTTGAAGCCGGGCGAGCCGGTGATCCTGATGGGGCCGACCGGCACCCCGACCGAGACGCCGTCGGGCGAGACCGTGCTGCTGGTTGGCGGCGGCCTCGGTAATGCGGTCTTGTTCTCGATCGCCGCGGCATTGCGGGCGCAAGGTTCGCGGGTCCTCTATTTTGCCGGCTACAAGACGATCGCCGACCGCTACAAGGTCGAGGACATCGAGCGCTCGGCCGACGCCGTCGTGTGGTGCTGCGACGAGGCGCCGGGCTTTGCCCCCGGCCGGCCGCAGGATCGCGCCTTTGTCGGCAACATCGTCGAGGCGATCGCCGCGTATGGCGGGGGCGATCTGGGGGCGGCGGCAATCCCGCTCGCCGAAGTAGACCGCATCATTGCGATCGGCTCCGACGGTATGATGAACGCGGTCGCCGAGGCGCGGCGGGCCCGGCTCAAGGGGTATTTCCGGCCGGACCACCGGGCGATCGCCTCGATCAACTCGCCGATGCAGTGCATGATGAAGGAGATCTGCGCGCAGTGCCTGCAGATGCACCGCGATCCGCTGACCGGCACCGAGACCGTCGTCTTTTCCTGCTTCAACCAGGATCAGGAGATGGATCAGGTCGATTTCGCCGCACTCCATCGGCGCCTGTCGCAAAACGGCGCCCAGGAAAAGCTGACCAAATTGTGGATCGACCACTGCCTCCACCACCTCGGCGAACGCCCCGCCCTGGCGGCGGAGTAATGCGGTGCGAGGCGCGAGGATTTACGATAGGTTGTCGATATGTTGGAGCCCGTCAAGATCGTCCAGATCGCCGAAGCGGTCGCTAAATCGAAGTTGACCGCGGGGGTCGTGGAAGGAGCCCAAGCTGCGGCTGTGATTGACTCCGAGGGTCGTGAGGCTTTGCGGATTACAATCGTGATCAAGTCGGGCACGGCAGCCAAACTGAACGGCGACGCCGTTCTCGATACGCTGGTACAAATTCAGGACCGTCTGCGCGCGGCCGGCGAGGAACGGTTCGGGATAGTCGAATACGCGACCAAGGCCGAGCTCGAAGCCGGTGACGATTCCGAATCCTGAGCATCTGTTCGAGCAAGCCGATAAGCTGATAGCGCCGCCGGCAGCTGGAGCACCCAGGCAAGTCGATTTGAGACGCGCCGTTTCAAGCGCCTATTATGGCGTCTTTCACGCGACACTTGCTGCTGCCGCCGATCTGTTCGTCGGCAGGACGAAACGGTCGACAGCTCAATATGGCCTCGTCTACAGAATTGTGGATCATCGTTCGCTTCGTGCGCTGTGTATAGAGGTGGCTAAGTCTAACTTGCCGGCCAAGTACACGCCCTACCAACCGCCTAACGGTTTCCGGTCCCACATAAAGGCGTTTGCAGCGGCGGCTGTGGATTTGCAGGAGAAGCGGCATGGCGCCGACTACGATCCACTGATCCGCATAAAGATTTCCGACGCACTGGCTGTGGTGAGTACTGCTCGAAGCGCGGTGCGGCGTTTCGGCAGGGCGAGCGCGACGCAACGTAACGCATTCTTGTCTCTGCTCATTTTCTCACAACGATGAACGATAAGGTCGTTTGCCCGTGCGGTGTTCGGATTCGCCATTCGGATGCGACTACCGTCGCCGGTGCGCTGGTGCTGAACGAGGACGACGTAGTCGAGCGCATGCCCCGAGCGGGCTATCGATTTCGCGGCATCGCACCGCTGCCTGTCGCAAAACGGCGGCCGAACTATGGATCAACCGCTGCCTCCACCACATCGGGGAACGCCCCGCCCCGCCCTGGCGGCGGAGTAAGCGCCCGGACGGTCGGTGGTCTGGAGGGCGGGCCGGCCCATTTGTCCGGCCGTCGTACGTCGTCTTAGTTAATTCAGCATAAAGAGATTTCTGCCTGCGGGTGCGGCAGTCGCAGTCTTGCCAACTAAAGACGGCGAAGCTAGGTTCGCGCCGCGTCCGCGCCAAGGGGTGTGCTCGGGCGCGCCATCGTAGCCGGCCGCGAGATGGGATCGGCCGGGATCGATGGCCCGGCGGCGCCCTGCGATCGGGATCGAATCGAGCGCCGATAATTGCCCCGATGCGGAGGGAGACGCCATGGAGATTTACCACACTGTCAAGCCAACCCGGCGCGCTCTGCTGAAAGCGGGTGGCGGTCTGCTCGCCGGCACGGCATTGCTCGGCCCAGCGCGCGCCGCCGATCAGCCGCCGCTCGGCACCTGGCCGGCGGGCTCGTCCGGCCCTTCGGTGTTCATCGGCATTACCGTGCCGCGCACCGGCACCTATGCCGTGCAGGGCGAAGACGAGCTGAAGGGCTACATGCTTGCGGTCGAGCACATCAACGGCGGCGATCCGCTGATCAAGATGATCTCGCCCAAGACCACCAAGGGCGTGCTTGGCAAGGAAGTCAAATACGGCGTCGCCGATTCCGAGGCGAAGCCCAACACCGCGGTTCAGGAGCAGTCGCGCTTTATTAGCGAGAATAAAGCGATTCTGATGACCGGGGCGACCTCAAGCGCGGTCGCGGTAGCGCTCAACAAGCTCGCCCAGCGTGAAAAGGTTCTTTATGTCGTTGGCATCTCCGGCTCCAACGACACGACCGGCAAGGATTGCGCCCGCTACAGCTTCCGCCAGTGCTTTTATGGTCAGACCGCCGCCGCAGCCATTGGCCCGGTCCTGCTCAAGACCTACGGCAAGAACAAGAAGGCCGCCTACCTGACACCGGATTATACCTATGGCCACACTGTTCAAAAGTCGATGGAGGATTATCTTGCAAAGAACGGCGGCTGGACCACGGCAACCAATCAGGTAGCACCGCTCGGCGCGCCGGATTACAGCTCTTATTTGCTCAACGTCGCCAATTCCGGCGCGGATTACTTGCTCAACATCAATTGGGGCCACGACGCCGTCTTATCGATCCAGCAGGCACAGCAATTCGGCATCTTTAACAAGATGAAGCTGGTGATCCCCTACCAGGTTCCCTTTCTCTCCAAAGAAGTGGGAGCCAAGGTCATGGAGGGCGTCTACGCCGCCACCGATTTCTGGTGGACGCTCGAGGACAAATACCCGGTCGCCAAAATGTTTGTCGAGGCATTCGACAAGAAGTACAGCTACAAGCCGGAGTGGGGGGCCAATAACGCCTATATGCAATTCGCCATGTGGGCCGATGCGTGCGAGCGCGCCGGCACCTTTTACCCGCCCGAGGTGATCAAGGCGTACGAGGCCGGCCAGCACATCCACTCGACCGTCGGCGACGTCTATTTCCGCGCTGCTGACCACCAGCTCGTGCGGCCCGTCATCATCGTTCGCGGGAAGGCGCCCAGCGCGATGAAGAACAAGGAGGATTTCTGGGAGGTGACGGAGATCGTGCCCGGCGCCGGGCTGATGCAGGCGCCGGACGCGTTCGGCTGCCACCTTGGCGACTATACCTGAGGAATGCGGCGCTGCGGTGGCCCGGCGGTTATCGTCGCCTGCACGCAGCGCCGATTTCCCGTTCGACAACCGTCCGGCCCATCGGCCCCGCATGATCACTTGGCCCAATCTCGTCTCGCAGTTGTTTAACGGGCTGGCCTCGGGCGCATTGCTGGCGCTGATCGCGTCGGGGCTGACCATCATCTACGGCACTCTCGGCGTGCTGAACCTGGCGCATGGCGCCATGTTCATGCTGGGCGGCTATGCCGGCTGGGTTGCGTTCCAAGCAACCGGCTCCTTTGCCGTCGCTGTGATCGCCGGCTCGCTGTTCCTGGTGGTGGTCGGCGGGGTCATGGAGCTTGTGATCATCCGCCGGTTTTACAGCCGTCCGCCGGAAGACCAGATCCTGGTTACCTTCGGGATCGGCATCGTCATCGTCGAACTGGTGCGCCTTGGCTTTGGCAGCCTGACGCACACGGTGCCCCCGCCGGCCTGGGCCTCCGGCGTCACCCCAATGGGTTTTTTGATCTATCCGACCTACCGCATCGTCGTGCTGGGGATCGTGGCGGTCGCCCTCGCCGCGCTTTACGTCGTCCTCTATCGCACCAGTCTTGGGATGATCGTGCGTGCCGGGATCGAGGATTCCACGATGGTCGGCTTGCTCGGGATCAACCTCGATCGCGTGTTCATGCTGGTCTTCGGCATCGGCGCGCTGGCGGTGGGGTTTGCCGGGATCGTCAACGCGCCGGTGGTGTCGTTGACCCCCGATATGGGTGACTCAATCCTGGTGCAGACCTTTGTCGTCGTCGTCATCGGCGGCGTGGGCTCATTCCCCGGGGCTATTCTCGGCGGGTTGATCGCCGGCGAAATCCTCAGCCTGACCTCGATGGTGGATCCGAGCTACTCCGAGGTCATGCTGTTCGTGGTGATGATCCTTGTGTTGCTGCTGCGCCCGCAAGGACTGCTCGGCCAGCGCGGCCGCGGCTGAGCGCGCGGGTCATGCATCACCGCCGGTTTGTGACCGAGGCGCTGACCGCGCTCGGCCTGATCGGGGCGCCGTTCGTGCTGCCGCATCTGGGCTTCGCTCCGAACACGGTCAACCAGATACTGGTCTGGGGCCTGTTTGGGATCGGCTTCGACCTTTTGTTCGGCTACACGGGACTATTGTCGTTCGGGCAGTCGGCCTTTTACGGGACCGGCGGCTTCGTCGCCGCCTACCTGTTGACCAACAACCTGATGTCCGATGTGCTGACGGCGCTCGTCGTCGGGACCATCGGCGCGGCGCTCGCCGGGATCGTGACCGGCGTGATCGCGCTGCGTCGCACCGGCATCTATTTCGCCATGATTACGGTGGCGATCGCCGAGACCTTCTTTTTCGTCGAGAACTCGCCGCTCTCCGCCTGGACCGGCGGCGAAAATGGCCTGCCGGGCGTCCCGACCCCCCGCTTCGCATTCGGCGGGTTTGTCTACCAGGTCGGCACCGGCTGGTCGATGTATGGCTTTCTCGCCGCCTGCTACTTTATCGGCATCGTGATCGCGCTGCGCATCGTTCGCTCGCCGGTCGGCGCCATCTTGACGGCGATCCGCGACAACCCGCTGCGGGCTCGGGCAGTCGGCCATGCGATCGGACGCTACAAGCTGACGGCGTTCGTGATTGCCGCCGCCTACGCCGGCTTCGCCGGTGGGCTGCTCGGCGTGCTGCAAGGGTTCATGCCGCCTGACGCTTTTACCTTCGACACCTCCGGCCAGTTGGTGATGCAGACGGCGATCGGCGGCCTCGGCACGTTGTTCGGTCCGTTGCTGGGCGCCATCGTCTGGCTCTATCTGCGCGATCTTCTGCAGGCGGTCGTCGGACTCGGCAGCGCGTGGAAGTTGGTGCTGGGTCTGGTCTTTGTGCTGTTGGTCTGCTTTCTGCGCCGCGGTCTGATCGGCGGCGTTCGAGATCTGCTCGCGCGCTCTGCCGCCCCCGCCCAGCCGCCCGCTCCCGTGGCAGCGGGCGCGGGTGCTTTGGCGCCGCTGTCCAGCATCGGGCCGGCGCGCCGCCGACGCACGACGAAATTCGCCGGCCCGGCGCTGGAGGCGCGCGGCCTCACCAAATCGTTTGGCGGCCTGGTCGCCAACCGCGACATCGACTTCGCTGTCGACGAGGGCGAATTGCGCGGCATCATCGGGCCCAATGGTGCCGGCAAGAGCACATTCTTCAAGATGCTGACCTGCGAGCTGCCGCCCAGCGCCGGCCGCATCATCTTCAACGGCCGCGACATCACCGGCATGAATGTCGCCAGGGTTTGCCAGCTCGGCCTGACCAAGAGCTATCAGGTCAATCAGCTGTTCACTCGGCTGACGGTGCGTGAAAACGTCGTTATCGCCGCACTCGGCGAGCGGCGCGGCACCTTTCGTCTCGACCTGTTGCGGCGCATCGACCGCGTCGCCGGACTGGACACGCAGGTCGAAAGCACGCTCGCGCTGGTCGGCCTCGGCGAGCGCCCGGACGTCCCGGTCGCGCAGCTTGCCTACGGCGAAAAGCGGCGGCTGGAGATCGCACTGGCGCTTGCCGGCTCGCCGTCGCTGCTGCTGTTGGACGAACCGCTGGCCGGGATGAGCCCTGCCGAGCGGGCCGAGACCGTGCAGCTTCTCAAAAACATCCGGCACGGGCGCACCTTGGTGGTGGTCGAGCACGACATGGACGCTCTCTTCGAATTGGCCGAACGAATCACCGTCTTGCACGAAGGGGCGCTGCTCGCCGAGGGCGCGCCATCCGAGATCCAGCGCAACAGCCTGGTGCAGGAGGCCTATCTCGGCGGGGTGGCGGCGGCGTGAGCGCGCTGCTCGAAGCCGAGCGCATCAACAGCTATTACGGCGACAGCCATATCTTGTTCGACGTCTCGCTGCGGGTCGAGAAGAACGAAGTCGTGGGACTCCTCGGCCGCAACGGCGCGGGCAAGAGCACCACATTGAAAAGCCTGATCGGCGTCGTGCGCCCGCGCTCAGGCCGGATAATTTTCGACGGCACCCCGACGCACGGCCTGCCGGCGCACGCCATCGCCGCGCTTGGGGTGCAGCTCGTGCCGGAGGAGCGGCGCATCTTCGGCAGCCTCAGCGTCGAAGACAATTTGGTGCTCGCCGCGCTGACGGCGAAATCGCAGTGGCCGGTGGAGCGTGTCTGGGAGACCTTTCCCCGCCTGCGGGAGCGCCGGAAGAGCCGCGGCACCGACCTCTCGGGCGGCGAGCAGCAGATGCTGGCGATCGCCCGCGCGCTGGTGCGCGAGCCGAAGATCCTGCTGCTCGACGAACCGTTCGAGGGGCTGGCGCCGATCATCGTGCGCGATCTGCTCGCCACCTGCCGCGCCCTTGCCCAATCGGGCCAAACGATCGTGCTGGTGGAGCAGAACATCTCCGCCGCGCTGAGCCTCTCCGATCGGGTGTACGTCCTCAACAACGGGCACATCGTCGACGAAATGACCGCACAGACCGCCCGCAGCCAGCCGGAAGCGATGCATCGTTATCTCGGCGTCTGAAGGCTTCCGGAAGCCCGTCAGCCGACGGTCAGGTCTTTTCGACGTTCCACATCAGGAGCGCGGGGGTCGTGAGCACGCCTTTGACGTTCGTGCGGTAAGCGGTTTTGGGCATGTACTGGCCGGCCGGGATGTAGGGGACCACCTCGAAGGCGCGCTCTTGGATTTGCGCGGCGATGCCCTGGCGGTCTTCGAGGTCGCTCGCCTTGACCCACGCGGCGCGCAGCGTCTCGATCTTGTCGTCGGTCGGCCAGCCGAACCAGGCTTTCTTGCCGTTGCACCGCAGCGGCTGGTTCAAGGTCGGGTCGAGCATATCAGCGCCGGTCCAGCCGGTCCCGAACACATTCCATCCCCCCTGGTCGATCGGCTTCATCGAGGCGCGGCGGGTCACGACCTGGCCCCAATCCATCGCCGCGATCTCGACATTGAGCCCGAGCTTTTTCATCAGATCGGCGGCCACCAGCGCCTGCGCGTGCACCGGCGTCTGGTCGGTCCCGTCGAGGACGACGATTTTCTCGCCCTGGTAGCCGGCTTTGGCGATCAGTTTTTTCGCCTTGTCGAAATCGCGTTTGCCGGTCAGCGCTTCAGAGCCGGCCTTGCTCTCCATCGGGCTGCCGCAGGTAAAGAACGAAGGGCAGGCCTGCCAGTTTTTCGGATCGCCGGCGATCGCGGTCATGAAATCGGCCTGGCTCGCCACCGCCAGCACCGCCTGGCGCATCTTGACGTTGTCGAAGGGCGGCCAGAGGTGGTTGAACCGCAAGGTCTGTGGAAAACCCATCGGCCCGCCATCGGCGACGGTGACGTCATGGCCGGCGAAGATCGGGACGAGGTCGAGCGGCGGATTCTCCCACCAATCGACTTCGCCGCTGTTGAGCGCCGCGGCGGCGGTCGCGTGATCCGGGACGACCAACCACTCGACACGGTCGACCTTGACCACCTTGCCGCCCGAGGCCCAGTTTGGCGGCTCGCTGCGCGGCACGTAATCGGTGTTCTTGACATAGACCGCCTTGTTGCCGGGCTGAAACTCGGAGGCGACGAATTTGAACGGTCCCGAGCCGACCATTTCGGTGACCTGCTTGAATGGGTCGGTCTTGGCGAGCCGCTCGGGCATGATGAACGGCGCCAGGCTCGATACCTTCGAGATCGCGCCGATCAGCATCGGAAACGGCGCCTTCAGCCGGATCGAGAAGGCCGGATCGTCGCCGCCCTTCATCTCGGCAATTTCGCCGGCCATCGTCTGGCCGAGCGAGTCGCGCGCCATCCAGCGGGTCAGCGACGTGGTGCAGTCGATCCCGCGCACCGGCTGGCCGTCATGAAATTTCAGCCCGTCGCGCAATTTGAAGCTGTAGGTGAGCTTGTCGTCGGAGATATGGTAGTCGCCCACCATCTGGGGGTGCGGCTGAAACTTGTCGTCGAGAGCGAATAGCGTATCGAAGACCATATACCCGTGATTGCGGGTGATGTAGGCGGTCGTCCAGATCGGATCAAGCACCCGCAAATCCGACTGGGCGATAAAGCGCAGTGTCTTGGTCTCGGCGGCCCTGGCGCGGGCGCCAAAACCAGACCCGGCAAGCGCGACAGCCCCTGCCCCGATCCCGAAATCGCGACGTGTCAGCCGGTAGGCCATCTGTTCCTCCGCCGTTTGTGTTTTTCTAAGCAAAAACCGGACCCAATACCGGGTCCGGGCCAGCATGCGTTGTCGACTTAGCCGGTCGCCTTTTCCAGAAACCGCTCGGCGAGGCGCGCCAGAAAGCTGACGCCGACCGGCAGTGCCTCATCGTTGAAGTCGTAGCGAGCATTGTGCAAAAAGCAGTCGCCCGCGCCGGGGCCGTTGCCGAGCCACAACATCGCGCCCGGGCGCTTGTTCAGCATGAACGAGAAATCCTCGCCGCCCATCGATGGCGCGACGTTGCGCAGCACCTGGTCCGGGCCGCAGATTTCAGCGGCGACCTCGGCCGCAAATTCGGTCTCGGCGGCGTGGTTGACCGTCGGCGGATAGGACCGGCGATAATCCGCCTCGGCCGCGGCGCCGTGCACCAACGCTGCCCCGCGGGCGATCTCGCCGATCCGGCGCTCGATCGCGTCCTGCACCTCCGGACGAAAGCTGCGCGCCGTGCCGCCGATATGCAGCCCGTCCGGGATCGCGTTATAGGCCGATCCGCCGCGCATGAAACCGACGCTAACGACGGCGGAGTCGAGCGGGTCGACGGTGCGGCTGGATCGTCTGCAGCGCCAGTACGATTTCGGCGCCGACCACAAACGGGTCGATACCGAGATGCGGATGCGCGGCGTGGGTCCCCTGCCCTTTGATCCGGATATCCCAGCGGTCCGAGGCGGCGAGCAGCGGGCCGGCCTTGGCCGCGATCTGCCCAACCGCGATCCCGGGCTTGTTGTGCAGCGCAAAGACCGCGTCGCACGGGAATTTGTCGAACAACCCTTCCTCGACCATGACCCGCCCGCCGCCCCCGCCTTCCTCGGCCGGCTGAAAGATCAGATGCACCGTACCCTCAAAATTTCGCGTTGCGGCGAGGTATTTGGCGGCGCCCAACAGCATCGTCGTGTGGCCGTCGTGGCCGCAGGCATGCATCTTGCCGTCTTCGGTCGAGCGATGCGCAAAGTCGTTCATCTCATGGATCGGCAATGCGTCCATGTCGGCGCGCAACCCGATTGCGGAAGGCGAGTTGCCGCGGCGGATCGTGCCGACGACGCCGGTCCCGGCGAGGCCGCGATGCACGTCGCAGCCAAACTCGGCAAGCTTTGCCGCGACGATATCGGCGGTGCGCTGCTCGGCAAAAGCCAGTTCAGGGTGGGCATGGATGTCGCGGCGGATCGCGGTCAGCTCGAGGTGATAATCGCGCACTTCGGCAAGGATCGGCATCGGCGGCTCCCAAGCCAGCAAGGGGTATCGGTTTTGATTATGGTCGATTGGCGAGCGAAGGCAATTGACGGCGAACTAACGGCTGAGAGCGAGGCGTGGGCTGGTGACAACTGCCCAAACCGGGTTAATAGATGACCCCGGCAAACGCAGCGCGATCATCGTGGAATCGGCCAAAATGCGGGCAATAGCGGTAATCCTGACCATCAGCCTGCTGGCAATGCTGGTGGCGTGCATGCCGCCGCCGACGCCACCCATCAATTCGCTCGCCTTCCAAAGACGCCCGCCGCTGCCGGGCCAGTCGGGCTACCTCGCAACCATCAAATACATCGACGACGGCGTGCACTATATTTCGCCGATCGCCGGCTTCTTTGTTTCCAACACCGGTGATATGTGCTTTCAGGGAGCAATCATTCCCGGGGCGACGCCGGAATACATCCCGTCGAACTATTGGTGCATGAGCCCTTCCGCTGTCGGTAGAGTCGACGCGATCGAAAACAACATCAGCTACATCAACCAGGTTCGCCTGTGGTGCCAACTCGCCGCGCCGCAATGCGCCTACAAGATCGGCTACCCGAACATGCTCGACAATCGGTGGACCGCCAACAGCATTACCACCGAGACCGTACCTTTCCTTCGGCAACGCGACGCTGTCGAGTACCTCGTCTATTTGATGGGCGGGAATTTGCATCGCGACCAGGCATTGCAATAAAGCGATCGGCCATGGCGCGCTTGACACGCCGGCGCTACGGTCTAGCGTCCGCTTGCTCACCCTCGCCACGGAGGAAATCCGATGATCATCGAGATGCGCACCTACACCTTGCAGCCGGGTACGGTTGCTACGTTCGAAGAGCGCTTTGGCCAGGCATTGCCGGCGCGGGCCAAGGTTCCGCCGCTCGCCGCCTTTTGGCACACCGAAGTCGGGCCGCTCAACCGCGTCATCCATGTGTGGCCGTACGAGGACATGGCTGCCCGCACGCGGCTGCGCGAGGAAGCCACAAAGCAGCCGGGCTGGCCGCCAAACACGCGCGAGTTTGTCGTCGAGCAGCAAAGCGACATCTACCTGCCGGCGCCGTTCTCCCCGCCGCTCGCCCCGCGCCAGTTGGGCGGCCTCTACGAGATCCGCATCTACACCTTCAAGCCCGGCGGCATTCCCGGCGTGATCGACCGGTGGAGCAGCCATATCGCGCGGCGCACCGAATTGTCGCCGCTGGTCGGCGCTTGGCACAGCGAACTCGGCGGGCTCAACAAATGGTGCCACATCTGGGCCTACAAGGATGCCGCCGACCGCTTCCGCATTCGCGAGGAAGCGCGCGCCAAGGGGATCTGGCCGCCACCCTCGGGCGGCGGGCCGAACATGATGATCCGCCAGGAGAACATGCTGGTCGTCCCGGCCTCGTTCTCGCCGCTGCGCTAACCGCTCCGAAAGGGTTCCCGGCCGCGTCTCGCGGCCGGGACCAAGAGCGGCCCCCGGCAGTGGCGCCATCTAATTGCCACAGCAGCGACAAAATGCACGCGAAACGCTCGCGGGCCGGCGCACGCCGTGATTCTGGCGCCACAGGCTCGAAAGCGGGGGCAAGAATGGCAAGCCGAAAAACCGGCGGCTGATTTTTCGTCCCACATTACGCTACGAGCGTCTCCCCCTTTTTGGTTAAACTGTCCCGCGCAGGGCG
>DATMKU010000286.1:0-9076 GCA_035570935.1 Allostellaceae bacterium | reverse complement strand
GGGTGTTAACGCCCATATAATTAATATTCACGTAAGGTTGCCGTTTCGTGTCCGACTTCGCCCCTGATTGCGGGTTAGACGATTGTCTCAACCGGCTGCAGGGAGAAGGGCGGCCGCTCAACCGGTTTGTCGGACCGGACGGAAGGCGGCGACCTCGCCGGGCTGGCGCAGCATCTTGTCGACTTCGCTGGCGTGCAGTTCTTCGGCGTAGACCATCTGGCGGGCGTACTCCTCGACGATGACCGAACGGTCTTCGGCGCATCTGAGCAGTTCGCGATAGAGGGCGAGCGCTTTCGCCTCGGTCTCCAACGATTCGCGCATGATCGCGTCGACGTCGTGCCGATGATTGTCGAGCAGGGGGCCGATCGTTAGCGACGGATATTCGCCGAGGAAGGTGATCATTTCGCCGGCCTGCTGGGCATGGGTCAGCGACTCGGCTGCCTGTTCGCGCAGCCACGACACGATCGGAATGCGATTGTGCCCGAACACAAGAAACGAGTAATGAGTGTAGCGGACCACCCGGCCAATTCCGCCTGTAGAATGCGGTTCAGAAGATCGACAGCGGTTTTTTTGTCCAATTCGGCCATTGCAGATCGGCTCCTCGACTTGTCCGGCGCAAACCGACGCCTCTCTGCTCAACTGTCGGGGGCTGGGCTTTGTTCCGCGGTGCCGTCCGAGGCAGCGCTGAGATGAGCGGCGCGAAACTGAGCGCCGCGGCGGCGATGGTCGGGCTGTGTTGGCTGCCGGCAGGCGCCGCGGAGCTGGGCCCCGAAGACGCGGCGCACCATGTCGGCGAGACCGCCACGGTTTGCGGCGTCGTCGCGTCCGCCAAGTTCGACGCCAACCTGCAATCGCAGCCGACCTTTTTGGATTTTGCCAAGCCGTACCCCGACCAGGTTTTCACCGCGGTGATCTTTGGCGCCGACCGGGCAAAGTTCGGGGCGCCGGAGACCTCGCTGCGCGGCAAACGGGTGTGCGTGACCGGGAAAATCCAGCAACTGCACGACCTGCCCGAAATCATCCTCAGCGACCCGAAGCAGCTGACGCGGTGAGGCAGCGTCGGC
This sequence comes from Allostellaceae bacterium, assembly GCA_035570935.1. Taxonomy (GTDB): domain Bacteria; phylum Pseudomonadota; class Alphaproteobacteria; order ATCC43930; family CGMCC-115725; genus AP-15. The sequence continues at coordinate 8,012 of DATMKU010000286.1, read as the reverse complement.
GTGTGCCGGCCCGAGTTGGCGGCGATCAGTCGGAGGACGCCTCGATGCGCTCCATGTCGTCGTCGCTGAAGCCGAAATGATGGCCGATCTCGTGGATCAGCACGTGGCGGACCAGACGGGCGAGGTCCTCGCCGGTCTCGCACCAGAAATCGAGGATCGGGCGGCGGTACAGAAAGATCATGTCGACATCGGGCCGCGGGTCGCCGACGCTCTTGCGCGGCAAGGCGACGCCGCGATAAAGGCCGAGAATGTCGAACGGGCTGTCGAGGCCCATCGCCTCCTCGGTCTCCTCGTCGGGGAAGTCCTCGACGCGGATGACGACCGCGCCCAGATGCCGCTTGAGCCGGCGCGGGATGATCCCCAGCGCGCGGTTCGCCAGCTCCTCGATGTCGGCGAGCGTCGGCGGGGTTCGTTCGGTCATCGGATCATCCGGCGCTTGACCTCCGCCGCGCCAGCGCGCACTTCGTCGGCCGGCGACAAAAATCGGAGGGTGACATGGTCGAGAGGCTGGTCGGGGCGGCGCGGCACGCCGCGATCCACGAACTGCACGGCTGGGTCGAGGTCGCCGATCGCGACGCGATCCGCAAGAGCTATCATTTTGGCGATTTCTCGGAGGCGTGGGGCTTTATCGCGCGCATTGCTCTGCTGGCCGAAAAGATGGATCACCATCCGGAGCTGTTCAATGTCTACAACCGGGTCGAGATCGCGCTGGCGACACATGATGCGGGCGGCCTGAGCGAGCTCGACATCAAGCTCGCCCGCGCCATCGACGAGATCGCGCCCGAGCGCGACCGCCGCCCGCCCTTGCCCTGACCCGGCTGTTTTCGTGCTCGCCGGGCAACCCGGCCGGTAGCCCGGCGCTCGGCCGCGCCCGCTCAAAACGGCGCGGTCAACACCACGTTCACGAGCTCTAAGCCGGGGTCCTTGTTGCCGAGCCCGGCATTCGAGATGTGGTAAAAACCGACGCCGAGCCGCCGGTCATTGGCAAACCGGTAATCGAGTTCCGCGCCCGAACGAAACTCCCACCAGTATCCCAGGTCAAGGCCGTGCCCGCCTTCGAAGTAACCGCCGGCGAAACTTGGGGTCAGGATAAAGTTATACGGGATGTGGACGTCGAACCCAAACCCGACATAAGTGTATTCGGCACCCTTGCCGGTCCCCATCGCGCCAATAAACGGCGAGAAAATCCACAACACGTCGCCAAAGCGAAACTCGCCCATCGCCAAGCCGGTTGTACCGGACCCGGGGTGATGCTCGGGTATCACATCGAAGGCACCGCCGCCGATCGCGAAGCGCGGCGGATCCCCGGGCGAACCAAAACTGACTTGCGCCAGCGCCGACCGCCCGATTGCGATCCCCAACGCCAGCGCGAAGCCAGCCCACGCTCCGCGCCCTGCCCTCTTCAGTTTCAATTTGGTCCCCCACTTGTGCGCGCAGGTTTTATCGTCAACGGCAACATAGAACGGCCGCCGGCCCGCGCAAGGAAAACAGCGCCGCGGTTATTTTCGTTTCATGCGCTCGGTCGCCAGCACCAGCTGCTCGCGGATGCCAGGCTCCATCGCCGAGTGGCCGGCGTCGGGGACGATGACGAAATCGGCTTCGGGCCAGGCGCGCGCAAGCTCGTCGGCGCTGCCGATCGGGCACACCATGTCGTAGCGGCCTTGCACGATGACCCCCGGCAGATGGCGAATCCGTCCGATCCGGGCGATCAGGTCGCGTTCGCCGGCGAACAGGTGGTTGCGGAAGAAATGCGCCTCGATCCGCGCCAACCCCAAGGCCAGCCGCTCCTCGCCAAAGGCCGCGACCGTCTCCGGGTTCGGCAGCAAGGTCGAGCAGGCGCCTTCATAGCCGCCCCAAGCGCGCGCCGCCGGCATGTGCACCGCCGGGTCGGGGTCGAGAAGGCGGCGGTGATAGGCCGCCAGGATGTCGTCGCGCTCGGCCTCCGGCAGAAAGCCGGCGAAGGCGCGCCAGGCCTCGGGAAAGACCCGGCGCACGCCATAGAGAAACCAATCGATCTCGGCGAGGCGGCACAAAAAGATGCCGCGCAAGACGAGCCCGGCGCAGCGCCCGTTATGGGTTTCGGCGTAGTCGAGCGCCAGGGTCGAGCCCCACGATCCGCCAAAAACGAGCCATTTCTCGATCTCGAGCTCGTCGCGCAGCCGCTCGATGTCGGCGACGAGATGGGCCGGCGAATTGTCGGCGGTCTCGCCGAGAGGCGTCGAGCGGCCAGCGCCGCGCTGGTCGAAAATGACGATGCGCCAGAAATCGGGGTCGAAAAAGCGGCGGTGCACCGGGGTGGCGCCGGCGCCGGGTCCGCCGTGCAGGAACAGCGCCGGCATGCCGCGCGGATTGCCCGACTGCTCCCAATACATCGTGTGGCGCGCATCGAGGCGCAGGGCGCCGGTACGGTAGGGCTCGATCGACGGGAACAGGTCGCGGCGGGTCGTCATATCGCCGAGTGTAGGAGCAGGCGCGCCGATCACATAGCTTGTAAACGCCACCGATGGGAACAATCCGACCGGGCAAAAATCGATGTGTTTGCGCTCCAAAATGACGCAGAGGCTTGCCACGCTGTACGAAGCTACCATTCTAACGTTCGATGGAACGTGCGAGTGACGGAATAGCCGGTCACGGAGGGCACCCGCCGCGACCTTCTTCGATCCCTCTACCGTCGCGGGCGCGGATCGAGGAAGCCGCCGGGATAATGCGAGCGCTCGGCGACCCAGAGCGACTTCGACTTTTGCTGAGGCTTGCCGAGGGCGAGGCGTGCGTATCGGAGTTGGCGGAACTCGAGCATGAAAAGGTCACCACAGTCTCGGCGCGCCTAAAGATGCTGTCCGCGGTTCGCCTCGTCATGCGGCGACGACAGGGCAGGCACATCTTCTACGCCCTCGCCGACGAGCACGTGCTGCCATTGATCCGTAACGCCATCGAGCACGCGGCCGAGGGCCGCACCGCAGTGTCCGCGGATCCTGGACATAGAGAGGATACGACGCGATGACTTCCTGTACCGCTCCGACGCATCCGGACCATACCCATCGCCACGGGCCGGGTTGCGGTCACCCTGCCGTGCGGCATGACGGCCATAGCGACTATCTGCACGACGGTCACCTGCACCATCCGCACGACGACCATGTTGACGAGCACGTGATCGAGGTGTCAGCCGAAAACCCGGACCGCTGCACTTCCGATCATCGCTGCGGCGGTCATCAGCCGGGCCATACCCACGGTCCTGGCTGCGGTCACGAGGGGGTGCCGCACGGTGATCACGTAGACTACAGGGTGAGCGGCCACCTGCATCACCCGCACGGCGACCATTGCGACGACCACGGGCCTCTGACATCGGTCTGACGGGAGGGGAACACGGGGGCTCGCGTCCGCGATGGCGACGGCCTCCATGTCCCGGTCGCGAACAGGCCCTGCTGTGGATCGGCCCGTCAAGGCAGTTCGGATAACCGTTCCTTCCCGGCACCCTGGCGACTGCCCGGCGCGTCTCCGGCGACGTTGATTTCCTTGGCGAGCTTGTTCGCCATCGCGTCGGCAAAGGAGTTGAAGTTCTTGACGACGATCAGAAAGGCGTTGGCGCCGCCGACGACATTCTGCTGATAATAATTCGGCAGGCCGCCGGGCGGGTTGGTATGGGCCGAGTAGCCGAGATTGGGCTTGTCGTTGATGATCGCCAGCCCGTTGATCGTGACCCCGGCGGCGATCGCCTGGTCGCGCGCCTCGGTGATCGGACGCCCCGAATTGCTGGTGCCATCCCCCGAAATGTCGATGACGCGGCGGGTCGCCGGCCATTTTGCCTTGGCGAAATAGCCCATCGCGTAATCGATCGCGGCGCTGATCGAGGTGCGCCCGGTAAAGGAACGCGGCGCTTTTAGCAGCGTCGCGGCGGCGGCGCCGCCATCCTCCTCGTCGCGGATCTCGGTCCACGGCAGCACGACCTGCTGGTCGTCTTCCCCCGACCATTCGATAAAGCACACGGCAATAGCACCGTTTTTGGTCGCGTGAATCGCCGTCAGGACGCGCGGATCGGTCAGCGCGGCGGCATAGCCCTTGCGCTGCAACTCGAATTCGCCGTCGTCGACGCTGCGCGAGACATCGGCGGCGAGCACCACGGTCAGATCGACGCCGGCGGCGCGTGCGCCTGCGGTCAGCGAACAAAGAGTCACGACGACTGCGATGGCGAGCGCGGGTCTCATCGGCTTTTCCCCTGTTCGAGGCGGCCCAGGATAAGCGGAGACCTGGCCTCGCGGAAGGCTCCCGAAATCCGGGGCGCTCGGCGCGAACGCGGTTGCGGGCCGCCGAGCGATATTGTTACGATATAACATCATCAACCTACGCGTCTCCCGCGCTGCCGGGCACTGTCCGCGCAATCCGAACGAGGAACCCGATCATGAGCCGTATCCTTGCGGGCGCTCGGCCTGCGTCCGCGCTCGCCTCGTTGATCGTCACCGCAGCAGTTATTTCGGGTGGCGCGTCGGCGCAGGACGGGCCGGTCCTGCTGACCGGGCTGCTGCCGCTAGGGACGGCCCCCGACGCCGCGCCGAGCGCGCAACTCCAGCTCGCGGCAAACCCTCCCAGCGACGCCACCGTGCCGCAGGCGGCGCCGGCATCCGCGGGCGGGCTGTCGCTCGATGTCGATGTGATCGCCAAGGAGCTGGACGTCGCCCGTCAGCAAATCGAGCCGAGCCTTGGCGCCAGCGTGTACAATTTCGGGCGTCAGGCGATCGCGACCCAGCCGCAAGGCGACAACCAGCCGTTAAATCGCCTGCTGCTGCAGGCCCCGGGGGTCGCCCAGGATTCGTTCGGGCAGATTCACGTCCGCGGCGACCATGCCAATCTGCAATATCGTCTCAACGGCATTATCCTGCCGGAAGGGATCAACGTCTTCGGCCAGGTGCTGCAGACCCGGCTCGCCCAATCCGTTTCGTTGATTACCGGCGCTCTTCCAGCGGAGTACGGGCTGCGGACCGCCGGGATCATCGACATCCAGACCAAGACCGGCACACTTGATCCGGGTGGCGAGTTCACCCTCTACGGCGGCCAACAATCGACATTTCAACCGAGCGCGGAATTCGGCGGCACGGTCGGTCAGGTAGACTATTTCGTGACCGGCGAAGTCCTGCACGATGCCGACGGGATCGAGAATCCGGCTCCGACTTTCAGCGCCATCCACGACATCTCGACGCAGCCGCGCGGCTTTGCCTATGTCTCGGGTATCATCGACCCGACGACACGAGTGAGCTCGATTTTTGGCGTCTCGCGCAGTGAATACCAGATCCCGAACAATCCCGGCCAGACCCCAAGCCTCGGACTGACCGTCGACGGCATCAGCGATTTCAACTCCTCGCTGCTCAACGAGAACCAACGCCAGATCACCGATTTTGGAATCGTCGCGTTGCAGAAGAAGGTCGACGCGCTCAACTTCCAGGTTTCGATCGTGAACCGCTACAGCAACGTCTATTTCTCGCCCGATCCGCTCGGCGATCTGTTGTTCAACGGCATCGCGCAGAGCGCCACCCGACAAAGTGTCGCCAACGGCCTGCAAGGCGACGGCAGTTATCGCGTCTCCGACGCCAACACTATTCGCAGCGGCTTTTACATTCAGGCAGAACGTTCGTCATTCAACACCAATTCGAGCGTCCTGCCGGTAGATTCGAGCGGCATGCAGACCAGCGACCAGCCGATCGCGATCCTCGATTCAGGCGCTACGACCGGGTGGCTTTACAGCTATTACCTGCAGGACGAATGGCGGCCGGTGCCCAAGCTCACATTCAATTTCGGCGGGCGCTTCGACCAGATGGCCGAATACGTCAACGGCCGGCAATTGAGCCCGCGAGCCAGCTTGGTGTGGCAGCCGACCGATGCGACGACGTTTACGCTCGGCTATGCGCGCTATTTCGTGCCGCCGCCGTTCGAATTGATCGCGCCGACGACGATCTCGCTGTTCGCGGGCACGAGCGCGGCCCCGACCGTGACACAAGACGACCGGGCCAAGCCCGAACGCGACCATTATTTCGACGCCAGCGCCACGCAAGTGATCCTGCCCGGGCTCAAGACCGGCGTTGACGCCTATTACAAGATCGCCAGCGATCTGATCGACGAGGGGCAGTTCGGCGCGCCGATCATCCTGACCCCGTTCAACTATGAACAGGGTCTCGTCGACGGCGTCGAACTGACGACGAGCTACGAGATCGGCAACTGGTCGTTCTACGGCAATCTCGCGGCGTCGAAGGCGCTCGGCAAAGACATCATTTCAGCGCAATTCAATTTCCAACCGGACGAGCTGGCCTATATTGCCAACCACTTCATCCACCTTGACCACGACCAGACCATCACCGCTTCCTCCGGGATCAAATACCGGTTCGCCCGGACCAACACTCTGATTTCGGCAGATTTTACAGGCGGCTCCGGCCTCAGGGCGACGACCCCCGGCGGGATCCCCAATGGGGCGAGCCTTCCCGCCTATCAGCAGGTGAACCTGAGCCTGGTACAGCCGGTTACAACCGGGATTTACAAGGGCCTCGAACTCCGTTTGGACATAATCAACCTGTTCGATCAGATCTACCAGATCCGCAACGGCACCGGGGTCGGCGTCGGCGCACCGCAATATGGGCCGCGCCGCACCGTCCTCGCCGGGGTCACCCAGCGTTTTTGAAGCGTATCATCCTCGGCCGTCCACGCTGTCCGAATTACCCGCAGAGGCCTGCCCGTGCCCGATACCGCCGCCGCTACCCTTTCGGTCGTCGCCCTGTTCCTGCACGCCGACGTTGTCGTCAAGGGGGTATTGCTGCTGCTGCTCGCCGCCTCGGTATGGAGTTGGGCGGTGATCATCGACAAGCTCTGGCGCCTCGCCGGCGCGCGCCGATCGGCGCAGGCGCACGAGACGCGCGTCGCCGCGGCGCATTCCGCACCCGAGCTGATGGCGCCGTCCGGCCGGCTCGACGGCAGCGACCCCGCCGGGACGGTCTTGTCGGCCGGCTGGACCGAGCGCAACGACACTGCCTGGGCCGCACCCGAGAGCTTGGGCGAGCGGCGCGAACGGATCGAACGGGCGATGCGATTGGCGCTCAACGCCGAATTGCGCCGGCTCGAAGCGCGGCTGCCGTTTCTCGCGACCTTGGGCTCGGCAGCGCCGTTTATCGGGCTGTTCGGCACGGTGTGGGGGATCATGCGCAGCTTTGCCGGGATCGCCGCCGCCAACAACACGAGCCTCGCGGTGGTGGCGCCGGGCATCGCCGAGGCGTTGTTCGCGACCGCGATGGGTCTTGCCGCGGCGATCCCGGCGGTCGCCGCCTACAACAAGATCACCGTCGATCTCGGACGCTTTGCCGGGCGCATGAACGGCCTGATCGGACGAACCGGCGGGATTTTGGCGCGCATCCCGGCGGAGCGCTGAGCCATGGCGATGTCGTTGCCGCCGGCCGGCGAGAGTGCCGAGGAGCGCTATCAGCCGATGGCCGAGATCAACGTGACGCCGATGGTCGACGTCATGCTGGTGCTGCTGGTGATCTTCATGGTCACCGCCCCGCTATTGGTGGTCGGCGTGCCGCTCGACCTGCCCAAGACCAAGGCCGCGGCTATCGTCGCGCCGAAAGAGCCGCTGATCGTCAGCCTCGACCGCCGGGGCGCGATGTTCATCGGCGACCACCCGGTGCCGGCGGCCGATCTGGAAGCGAGGCTGGCCGCCCTCGCCGCCGCGGACCCGGCGCGGATCGTCTATGTCCGCGGCGACCGCACGATCAGCTATGCCCAGCTGATGGACGTACTGAGCCAGGTCAACCGTGCCGGGTTCGTCAAGGTCACCCTGGTCGCCGCGGCAGCCGGGACACAGTGACCGGCTTCAGGCTTGCCCTGGCGCTGTCCCTGGCGGCGCACGGCGTTCTGCTGACCCTGCTGCTGCTGATGCCGGCATCAGCGCCGCCGGTGCCGCCGCCGCTCCCCGCCGGCGGCATCGTGGTCGCCTTTGCCCCCTCATTGCCGCAACCTGCGGCGCCCCCTGCCCCACC
>DATMKU010000285.1:0-11212 GCA_035570935.1 Allostellaceae bacterium | reverse complement strand
CATTGCCGACAAAATGAAGCAAGGACTGATGCTTTGCGGCAACCGCCGCCGGTGCCGTCACCGCCGCCATCGGCTCGACGCTCTTGCGGGCGATCGGCATCATCAGCCCCAAACAATAATCGCGCATCGGTTCCTGACGGTTGTGACTCAGTAAGATTAGCGCGCTGTCCGTCTAGCGGGGTTCGATCGGCCGTCGGGCCGCACCGGCAAGCCGATCGAATTCACCAAAGGGAGAAGCAATATGAAGCGTGTAGGACTATGGGTGATTGGTGTTGGGGTACTCCTCAGCGTGAGACCCCTGGCGGTGGCGCAAGGGTATGCCGGGCAAAACGAAGGAAAGTGCACCCTGGCCACGCTGAAAGGACAGTATCTGTTCGCTGGACCAGCAACGCTGTTTCCCCCGCATTTGGAATACCCAAAGGAAGCCCGCCGGCGGTAGCGGCCAGCGCCGGATATCATTTTTTCAATGGGTACGGCACGGGGGTGGACTTCGTGACGTTCACGGTTAATGGCATTTAACCAGAACGTACCATCCCCGTCCCCATAACTTATACTCTGAGGCCGGACTGTACCGGAACCTACTCGGTACAGAATGGGCCAAATTTGGATATATTCGTCGCGATCGATGGCTCGCAGCTGTCTGTCATCGAGACGGATACGGGCGTCTCGGCCTCATACGGCCCCAATTTTCGGGTGGAGTTCGGCCGATAGGGGGCGGCACGCTCCTCGGCTAGCGAACCCTCCGCAAAGAAGTAGAGGGGCGCCTCGGGGCGCCCCGTTTCTCCAGCCTTCCCTCCCGCCGCAGGGGGAAGGTTAGGGAGGGCGGCGGTGCCGGCGGGCGCGATCGGCGTTGACTATGACATCTAACGATGATCTTAATCGTGCCTGTCGCCATCGCGGGATGAACATGCGCACGACCGTAGCACTCGACGACGTACTTTTGGCAAAGGCCGAGGCTTACACCGGGATACGCGAGAAATCGTCGCTGATCCGCGAAGCGCTGCGGGCGTTGATCGAGCGCGAGGCGGCGCGGCGGCTGGCGCGTCTCGGCGGCAGCGAACCCGATCTCGCGGCGATCCCGCGGCGGCGGACGAAAGACGGGTGATCCTCGTCGATACGTCGGTGTGGGTCGATCATCTGCGGGCCGGCAATGATCGGCTGACGGCGTTGCTCAGCGGCGCCGAGGTTCTCGGGCACCCCTTCGTGATCGGCGAGCTTGCGCTCGGCAATTTGCGGCGGCGGGATGCCGTTCTGAGCGATTTGCGGCATCTCCCTCAGGCGGTCGTCGCCGCGGACGAGGAAGTCCTCCACTTCATCGATCGCCAAAGGCTGTTCGGGCGCGGCATCGGGTATGTCGACGCCCATTTGCTGGCGGCTGCGCGGCTGACTGCAACTAAATTATGGACGCGCGATCGGCGCCTACAAGCGGTCGCGGCCCAACTGGGTCTGGCGGCTGTGCTGTCGCACTGACCCGTCATCGGCAGGCCTGCGTCGCCGCCGGATCGACCGGGCAACGACCCAATTTCGGGTTTCCGCCGCGGCTTTCGAACCCATATCAGGATGGATCGGGGACGGGGAGCCCACGGCTCTTCCCTTCGAAGCGCGGCGAGGAGGTTGGAGGACGCCATGAGCGGGTGCATCGTCGGCTGGGCGCATTCGAAATTCGGCAGGCATGAAGGGTGCGACATCGAATCTCTGATCGTCGAGGTGACCCAGGCCGCGCTTACGGACGCCGGGGTCGGGGCGGCCGACATCGATGCGGTTTATCTCGGCACGATGAACGGCGGCTTTGTCCGCCAGGAATTTCCGGCCTCGCTGGTGTTTCAGGCCGATCCGGGCTTTCGCTTCAAGCCGGCGACGCGGGTCGAGGACGCCTGCGCCACCGGCTCGGCCGCGATCCATCAGAGCTTGAACGCGATCGCCGCCGGCAAGGCGCGCCTCGCGCTCGTCGTCGGCGTCGAAAAGATGACCGAAATCGGCGGCGCGCAGGTTGGCGACATCCTGCTCGGCGCCAGCTATCGCAAGGAGGAGGATGCGATCGAGGGCGGCTTTGCCGGCATCTTCGGCCAGATCGCGCAGAGCTATTTCCAGCGCTATGGCGACCAGTCGGACGCGCTGGCGCGGATCGCCGCCAAAAACCACAAGAACGGCGTCGCCAACCCCTTGGCGCAGATGCAGAAAGACCTCGGCTACGAATTCTGCCGCACCGTGTCCGACAAGAACCCGATCGTCGCCGGTCCGCTCAAGCGCACCGACTGCTCGCTGGTTTCCGACGGTGCCGCGGCGGTGGTGCTCGCCGACACGGCGACGGCGCTTGCGATGAAGAAGGCGGTGATCTTCCGCGCCGCCGAGCAGGTCAACGATTTTTTGCCGATGAGCCGGCGCGACGTGATCGCGTTCGAGGGGCCGGCCCTCGCCTGGCGGCGGGCGCTCGCCGGTGCCCGGCTCGAGCTCGACGATCTCGACCTTGTCGAAACCCATGACTGCTTCACGATCGCCGAACTGATCGAATACGAAGCGATGGGTTTGACGGCGAAGGGCGAGGGCGCCCGCGCCATCCTCGAAGGCTGGACCGAAAAGGATGGGCGGCTGCCGGTCAACCCGTCGGGCGGGCTCAAATCCAAGGGTCATCCGATCGGCGCCACCGGCGTGTCCATGCATGTGCTGGCGGCGATGCAGGTGACCGGGCAGGCGGGCGGCATCCAGGTGCCGGGCGCGGCGCTCGCCGGGGTCATGAATATGGGCGGTGTGGCGGTCGCGAACTTTGTGAGCATTCTCGAACCGTTGCGCGCCTGACGCTTGATTGGCGTCGAGCGAATTAGAAGGGAGTGCCGGCGAGGGGCGCGATCGGCGTTAACCGCGACGTAGTCCTATTGTGGTTGATGGGAGGCATCATGGCGTCGTTTCAGGCTCTGGTGCTGCACGAACAGGACGGGAAGGTCGCCGCACGCGTCGAGGCGGTCGACGAAGCGCTGTTGCCCGCGGGCGAGGTCACGGTCGCGGTCGAATACTCAACCCTCAACTACAAGGACGGAATGATCCTGCAAGGGATCGGCCGCCTCGTCCGCAATTACCCGCATATTCCCGGCATCGACTTCGCCGGCATCGTCGAGCGCTCGGACGTGCCGGAATTCACACCGGGAGACCCGGTGATCCTGACCGGCTGGCGGGTCGGCGAGGCTCATTGGGGCGGCTTTGCCGGAAAGGCGCGCGTCAAGGGCGACTGGCTGGTGCGCCGGCCCGACGCGATCACTGCAGCGCAGGCGATGGCGATCGGCACCGCCGGCTTGACTGCGATGCTGGCGGTAATGGCGCTCGAACGGCACGGGCTGCGGCCGGGCGACGGCGATGTTCTGGTCACCGGTGCGGCCGGCGGGGTCGGCAGCGTCGCGACAGCACTGTTGTCGCGGCTCGGCCATCGCGTCGTCGCCGCGACCGGACGGCCCGAATTGCGCGACTACCTGACCGGGCTCGGTGCGGCCGAGCTGATCGAGCGGGCGGCGCTGGCCGCAGCGCCGTCGCGGCTGCTCGACCGCGAGCGCTGGGCGGGTGCGCTCGACGCGGTCGGCGGCGCGACCCTGGCGACGATTTTGACGCAGCTCAAATACCGCGCGAGCGTCGCCGCCTGCGGGCTTGCCGGCGGCAGCGATCTGCCGACGACGGTCATTCCGTTTCTGCTGCGCGGGGTCAGCCTGCTCGGGATCGATTCGGTCATGTGCCCGCGCGAAGAACGCATCGAGGCCTGGCGGCGGCTGGCCTGCGATCTGCCGCTCGATCGGCTCGACCACATGACCCAGATCGTGCCGCTCACCGCCGTGCCGGGGCTGGCGCCGCGGATTTTGAGGGGCGAGGTGCGGGGCCGCGTCGTCGTCGACGTAAAAGCCTGAAGCGGGGAATTGTCGCCATGGTCGGTCGTTGGCGCATTATGAAAAGCCTTTCATCTCCACCGCTCACCCTCAGCCCGGCCCAGCGCGGCCAGGTTGTGCAGCGCATCCTGGTCGATGGCTGGACCGTCGCCGACGCCGCCGCTGCCGCTGGGGTCCCGGAGCGCCTCGTTGCCGCCTGGGTCTCCGATTATCGCCGGCACGGCATGGCCAGCCTGCGCCACCGGCGCGGTAGAACCGCGGCCACCGAATACCTCGACCGGCAATTGCTGCGGCCGGTTCGACTGGTTTTCCGGGGCGCCGCATACGGCATCCGCTGGCTGCTTGCGACCGAGCAGGGGGTGTCGCCATCACCGATCCGACGCTCGCAAGACGATCGTCGCGGCGGGTCGTAAGCCGTCCCTTCCAATCGCGGCTGACTGAACTTCGTCGGCCGCCGATCCTTTGTGCCGGCATAAAAGTAGCTGCTTGTTAATTATCGGCCCATTATACAGAGCAGCATAGAAACCGGCGGAGCGAGCCCGGTGGGGCGGGCGGACGCCGCCTGGGGTCGGGGGATGCGGAACATTGCATTGGCGCGGCGGAATGTGCTGCGCCTGGTGGCGGGTTGCGCCGTGGCGGAATTCGCGGTCAGCGCCGCCTACGCGCAGCCGTGCGGAAGGGGCAGACAGCGGCCGCGATATCTGCCGATGGTGGTAATCGATCCGGGGCATGGCGGGATCGACCCCGGCGCCATCGGCGCGAGCGGCGTTTATGAAAAATACATCACCTATGCGACCGCGACCGACCTCGAGCGCGTGTTGCGTGCGACGCGGCGTTTTCGCGTGGCGTTGACCCGCAGGCCCGATGAATATGTGCCGTTGCGCCAGCGGGTCGCCCGCGCCCGCGCGTTGCACGCCGATCTGTTTTTGTCGATCCACGCCGATGCGCTGCCCAACACGGCGATGCGCGGGCTTTCGGTGTTCACGTTGTCGGCTACGGCGTCGGATCGCGAGGCCGCCGCCCTCGCCGACAGCGAAAACCGGGATGTCGTGGCTGGCGTGCCGCTGTGGCGTCAGCCGCGCGAGGTTGGCGCGATACTGATCGATCTGGTCCGGCGCCAGACCGACAATCAGTCGCTCGAACTGGCGCACGACATCGTGGCGTCGCTCGGCCGCGAGGTTGAATTGCTCGAAAATCCGCAGCGCGCGGCGGGCTTTGTCGTGCTCAGCGCCCCGGATATCCCCTCGGCCCTGGTCGAACTCGGTTGTCTGTCGAACCCGGTCGAGGAGCGGTTGCTGCAGCAGCCTTCCCATCGGCAGCGCCTCGCCCGCGGCCTCGCCCAGGCGATCGAGTATTATTTACGGAGCCGCGCGGTGGTCTGACGCACCGGCCGGCGGCGGCCACGCTGCGCGCGTTGCGTTGTCTCATTCGACCACCGGACGTCTGTATCAGGCGAGGCAATTGTCTCGGTCTGATGAGAAACATGCGTCTTGCCGTAAAAAGAGGAAAATTACCTTAATCAATTCAGATATTTGACAGGGAATTGCCGGCTGCGACGATGTTGGCACGGCTATTGCGGAGTGGAGACGCGCGACCAATTCGACTGCGACGGTCGCGCATTGTTGAGCGAGATGCAAATTGATGTGAACCCCTTTGCCACCGACATCTGGGCGCGCTGACCGCGGTTTCGATTGTCGGTGCTGGCCGCGAACAGCACATTCAACCCGACGACAAGCACATTTTCACCGATCGGGCGAGCGTCTCGCGATGTTTGACAAGCGCGGCCGCTCGCGCCAAAGCCCGGCAAACCCGGCCGTCACCGGACGCCTGGCGGCTGACTTCGGCCGCGGCCTCTGTGCCGGCTTCGCCCAACCCGACGACGCGCTTAGCTCTTGGCGCTCGGTCCGCGGGCCGCCGCCCGCTCGAAACATCCGCAACTCGCAACCGGAAACTAACTTTTCTCTGGAAACTTTTGGGTTTGTGAGCCGGCTCACAGCCGGGAGCAGCGCCAAGCCCGAGAGTGGTCGTCGACAGCGGCGACCGGCGGGGGTCGGCCGATGAGTGTTGGGATCATCGAGTTTGCAGCTATGATCGACATGTCTCTCTCGGCGCTGACCAAGGCCTGGGTCGTCACGACGATCGCGTCGGGATTGCTGGCGGCCGCGCTCGCCACCGCGCAGGTCTGGAACACCGCCGTCTACCTGCACACGCTGCCGCACGTGCTGCAGCTTGTCGGCGACGGCCCTCCACCGATCATCGACCGCTGGAATTAGGAGCGGCGCTAGGCGGCGCGGGCCGGCCACACCGGCTCGTGGTAGCCGAGGGGTGCGGTCGGGCGCGCCCAATAGGGCGCTGTTTCGGAAAGCCGCACGGTCGGTCCGAGATGGCGCAACCGTCCGACCGGCGTGTCGCTCTCGATCGACCAGCGCGCGATTTCGGCGGGGTAGAGCTCCTTGCCGACGTCTTTGAGCTCGGCCTCCGCCACCTGGCCGCGATCGACAAGCCAGCGGCCGGTCTGCGCCAGCGAGATGCGCACGAGCCAGCTGCCGCCCTCGCGCGCCCGCCGCGCCAGCGCCACCATCCCGCCAAACGCCATCAGATACCCCGTTAAGTAATCGATAGCGGAAACCGGGTAGAACTGCGGGCCGGGGCTGGCGCCGGGAAACAGCTCGCCTTGGCGCGTGGTGATCCCGCTGACCGTCTGCACCACAGTGTCAAAGCCGCGGCGCGACGCCCAGGGACCGGCATGGCTGAAGGCGCACATCGACACATAGACGAGGCCCGGCCGCAATTTCGCCAGCTCCTCGGGGGAGAGGCCGCGATTGCCGAGCGTCCCCGGGCGGTAGCCTTGGGTGAAGACGTCGGTCTCGCGCACCAGCCCGAGCAGGGTGTCGAGGTCGCGCGGTTGACGCAGATCGAGATGCGCCTGCAATTTGCCGTGGCCGGTGTCGTATTCCTGGTAGCCGATGTTCGGCAGGTGCTGCGCGGTGATCTTCATCACGTCGGCGCCGTGCTCGGCGAGGGTTCGCGCCGAGGTCGGCCCGGCGAGCACGCGCGTCAGGTCGAGCACCCGGATTCCCGACAGTGGCCGCTCGCCTTCGGGCAACGGTTCGGGCGCGCTGTCGCCGATCTTGACGATCTCCATCAACGGCAGCGCGGCGATCGCGGCCGCCTGCGGATGCTTTGCCCATTCCGCCATGCTGCGCACCATGCCGCCCGCACCCTTGGCGGCGAGGATCGCCTCTTCGAGTTCGAGCGCGTCCCATTTCGCCACGGCCTGGCGCACCGCCTCGCGCTCTTCCGCGACCCCGAGCACGCTCATCGCGGCGGCGCGGTGGTTCGGGAAATTGGCGTGGATGTAGCTCCAGCGCCCGTTTTTCGCCGGATAGACGCCCATCACCGGGTTGCGCTCGGTCGAAATCGCAGCACCGTCGATCTTCATGTAATGGCCGCTGCGCAAAGAGGCGACCGCCTGCCGCAGATCGACCGCAACCTCCTGCCGCCGCCCGGTGCGCAACTCCCACAAATCGGCGGCGGCGAGCCCGGTGGCGGCAAGTGCGGCGGCACCCGCGGCGCCGATGCGGAACGGCGTCGGCAAGATCGGGTCGGCGCCGCCGGTGATGTCGACCTGGCGGAGCTTGTCCTCGGGCCAGCCGGCGATCGGCAGGATCGTGCGCAGCGCGTCATAGGCCATCTCAATTCTCCCATCGAAACAACCGGCGCTTGCGTCATCGCCGGGCGATGGCGGATGATGCCTCGAAACGACGCAGAAAGGGAACGCCGATGAGCCAGGTCATGATCGTCGTCGACTTCGAGGTGAAACCGGAGCATCGCGGCCAGTTCCTCGAACTGATGCGAGCGCATGCGCGGCGCTCGCGCGGCGACGATGGCTGCCTGCAATTCGACTTGATGTTGCCGAAAGACGACGACAAGCATATCTTCTTGATCGAGAAGTGGCGCGATCAGGCGGCGCTCGATGCCCACGCCAAAGGGCCCATGCCGGGCAACACCTACAAAGATTGGATTGTTGGCCGGAACGTCGCCCGCGGCGCGCCGGCCGATTGAAGGGAGAACCGCGATCGCAGCTGCGATACGGGCTGTCCGGATCTGGTTCGCTGCGGTTCTGATCGCTTCCGCGGCGGTAACGGCCGCCTATGCTGCCGGCGGAGCGGCGCCTGCGGCCAAATCGGCGAAGACCTCGGCCGAGATCGCGCCGCCGTCGGAAATCCAAGCCCTGCTGAGCCTCTTGGCCGACCCCAAGGTGCAGGCGTGGCTTATGCAACAAGATAAGACGGAGTCCGCCGCCGCGCCGCCGGCCAAGCCCGAGCGCGATTCTCCCGAGGAGGTGATGTCGTCGCGCGTCGAAGCGGTGCGAGATCACATCACCGCGATGACCGAAGCAATCCCCGGCATGCCGGCTGAGTTCGAGCATGCCAAGCATGTCTTCGACGAACGACTGGGCGATCGCAGGCCGGGGAAGATCCTGACGCTGGTTGCCGCTTTTGTCGGGCTCGGCTTTGGCGTCGATGCGTTGTTCAGACGCGCGACACGGCGCATCCGCGAGAACCTCGACGATCATCCGGTCGAGACGGTCGGCGATCGCGTTCGGGTCGCCGCGGAGCGGGCGGCGTTTGCCTTGGGCTCGGTGGTTGCCTTTGCCCTCGGCAGCATAGGCGCGTTTCTCGCCCTTCACTGGCCGGGGCTGCTGCGCGATATCGTCCTCGGTTATCTGATCGTCTTTCTGGCGGTCCGCTTTACCGCCGTTCTCGGCCGGTTTCTGCTGGCGCCCTACAATGAGCGGTTTCGCGTTATCCCGATGGACACGGCGGCGGCGCGCTACTGGCACCTGCGGTGGCGCCTCATCGTCGGCTGGATAGTATTGGCGTTGGTTACCCGCGGTATCGAGGAGACGCTCGGCATTTCTCCGGCGACGGTCGACATCGTCGGCGCCGCCTTTGGTTTCAGCTGGCTCGCGATCCTGATGGAAGCCGTGTGGCGCCGACCGGTCGCGACCAGCGTCGAAATAGTGCCCGAAAATCGACATTTGAGCCGGGTCAAGCTGAATGTGCTGCTGACTGCCGCTCTTGTGCTGCTGTGGGGGCTGCGCGTGGCGGGGGCAATGCCGGCCTTCTGGCTGCTCGCGGTCGTCATTGTCTGGCCGCTCGCCGATCGGTTGACCCGGCGCGCGGTCGAACACCTGCTGCGACCGCCGGGCACCACCCAGATTCCCGGCACGCCGACGCTGGCCACGGTCTTTCTCGAGCGCGGGCTTCGCGCGGTGTTGATCATCGGCGCGATCGCCGTGCTGGCCTGGGGCTGGGGGATCGACATCGAGAGCCTGGCGGGGCGGGAGACGATGATGACGCGGATGGCGCACGGTGCTCTGAGCGCCGTCGCGATTGCGCTGATTGCCGATTTTGTCTGGCACGTTGCCAAAGCCGCGATCGACATCAAGCTCGCCGAGACCGCCGATCTCGGTCTTCCGAATTCCGACGAAGCGCGGCGCCGAGCGCGATTGCGTACCTTGCTGCCGATTTTCCGCAATATTTTGTTTGTCGTCGTCGTTGTAGTCGCGATCATGATGGGGCTGTCGGCGATGGGCGTCGAGATCGGCCCGTTGATCGCCGGCGCCAGCGTGATTGGGGTGGCGATCGGCTTTGGCGCCCAGTCGCTGGTTCGCGACGTAATCGCCGGAGTGTTCTACCTGCTCGACGACGCCTTCCGGGTCGGCGAATATATCCAGAGCGGCAACTATAAAGGCACCGTCGAATCGTTCAGCTTTCGCTCGGTCCGGCTGCGGCATCAACGCGGTGCGGTCTACACCGTGCCGTTCTCGCTGTTGGGCGCGGTGCAGAACCAGAGCCGCGATTGGGTCATCGACAAACTCACGGTCGGCATCACCTATGACAGCGATATCGAGCGTGCGCGTAAGCTGATCAAGCAGATCGGACTGGAGCTGGCCGAGGAACCCGAATTCAAACCGCTGATCCTCGAGCCGCTGAAGATGCAGGGCGTCGATGCGTTCGGCGATTTCGCTGTCCAGATCCGCATGAAGATGATGACCCTGCCCGGCGAGAACTTCGTGATTCGGCGCCAGGCTCTAGCCCGGATCAAAAAAGCTTTTGATGCCAACGGGATCAAATTCGCCTACCCGACCGTCCAGCTCGCCGGCGACGGCGAGGCCTCCGCTGCGGCTGTCGCCCAGCAGGCACTCCAGCTGACCCATCCCACGGCAGCGGCGGCGGAGTAGCGAAGGGAACGAGCCGGCGGGCGACCCGTCCCCTCCGGCTTGATCAATTATCGCGCCGGTGACGCGGCCGCCCTAACGGCCGCCGCCGACAGCACCGCCGTCGCTACCGGACGGACCATTGCCGGTGGCGCTGCCGCCGACGCCGGTACCGCTGCCGGAAACGCCGTTCGGCGCGGTGCCGGTTCCAGCATCGGAGCCATCGCCGGTTGTCCCGGTCCCGGTGGTGCCGGCGCCGGGCGACACGGTTCCGGTCGTGCTGCTCCCGTAACCCGGATTATCCGCGTTGTTGCCGGCCCCAGGCATGGCCCCGGTGGTTCCGGTCGTGCTGCCGGGACCGGTGCCGTTTTGGCTGTAGCCCGGCATGCCTGGCGCGGTGGCGCCGGAGGCGCCGCCGGTCACCCCCGATGTGCCAACCGCCGGCCCGCCGGCGCCAGTCTGGGCAAATGCCGTCAACGAGGCGGCGGCGATAAACGCGGTCGTCACGATCGCCAATCGAAGCTTGTTCCGCATGCGGATTTCTCCTGTCAGAGGGGTTGGGGTGCAGCCGGGCAGGTGAATTGAGCCGGCTGAAGAAGGCCTCGACGCAGCGCGCACGGCGCCGCCGCCGCCCTCTGACAATGAAAACAGGGTCGCTTCGAAAACGGCCCAAATTTAATGCAACGCCACCGGTCGTCGGCCCGCCGGCAAAACGCGAATGACGGAATCCAAAGGGCTGTGGCGCCCGCTGTCGTGTTCGGCAGACCGGTTGCGCGATTGCGCCTGCGGCTCCTGCGGCGACGGCGCCCTAACCGACTAACGGTGGGCGGCGTTGAATTGGGCGAGGGCGGCGGGACCCGGGCACAGTTCAGCTTCGCCAAGGCCGTTTAGCGGCGCCTCGGCGGTGTCGAGCAGCTCGTGCAGATCGGCCGATTCCGGCTCGACGAATAACAGGCCGGTTACGACCTCGCCCAGCGCGTGCCGCTGCTGCAGATAGGTCAGCGCGGAGATCCGGTCGTGCGGATCGTAATCCACCGCCAGCTTGCGCAGCCGCAGGATCGAGCCGTCGTGCTGGACCACGGTTTCGACCGTCCCCGGCGCGTAGTCGGCGACGATCTCG
>DATMKU010000284.1:0-2240 GCA_035570935.1 Allostellaceae bacterium | reverse complement strand
GACAGCATCCAATTATCGACCTCGCTCGCACCCACCGGAACCGTCGAAAAGGTCGACGGCGGCTTTCGCGTAAAGGGCCGCTGGTCGTTTTCGAGCGGCTGCGATCATTGCCGATGGGCGGTGCTCGGCGGCATCGCCCCGTCGGCCTCACCAGGCGAGCCGCCCGACGCACGTGTCTTCCTGGTGCCGCGCCGCGATTACGTGATCGACGACAACTGGCATGTGATGGGGCTCTGCGCCAGCGGCAGCAAGGACATCGTCATCGAGGACGCGTTTGTACCCGAATACCGGACCCACTCCTACCGCGATGCCTTCGCCCTCAACCATCCCGGCAGCGCAATCAACGAGGCACCGCTCTATCGCCTGCCGTTCGGGTTGATCTTTACCTACGGCATCGTGTCGCCGGCGATTGGTGCTGCACAGGGCGCGCTGACCGCGTTTCGCGAGCAGGCGGCGCGGCGCATCAATGTCCGCGACGGCTCGCGCGCGGTCGAAGACCCGTTCATGCAGCACCGCCTCGCCGAGGCGGCGGCCGAAATCGACGCGGCGCGCGACCGCATGCTCGCCAATTTCGCCGAGATGATGCGCCGCGCGCGGGCCGGCGCAGAAATCCCGCTCGCCGACCGCGCCCGCTACCGCTGGGATTCGGGCAAGGCGATCGACCGCAGCGTCAACGCCGTCGACCGGCTGTTCGAGGCGGCGGGCGGCCACGCCCTGTTTCTCGACAACCCGATCCAGCGCGCCTGGCGCGACGTGCATGCAATGCGCGCGCACGCCGGCAACAACCCCGAGCGCGCCTCGTTCATCTTCGCCCGCTCCGAATTCGGCCTCCCGCCGCAAGACATCCGCTTTTGAGGAGCCCCGCTGACCCAGCCGGCAACGGCCGATGGTGTCTTGATGCCGTCTCGCAGCTTGGATCGAAAAGATTTGGGCGAACACGCAACCGTCAGCTGGCGAGCCGCGGTCTCGCGCGTGATGGGCGGACGTGCTCGCCGAGGGTGCCGCGCGCCAGCGCCAGAGCCGCCACTGCCCCGACCAGCGCCAGCGCGCCCGCGACCGCGAAGGCCGCGTTGAAGCTGCCGGTTGCGGCAACGACATAGCCGGTCACGATCGGCGCCAGCAGGCCGAAGCTGTTGCCGCCGAGAACGAGAAAGGCCATAGCCCGCCCGGCATCGCCAGGCGAGCGCAGCAGGTCGCCGACGAGGGCCCCGTTGGCGGCCGGCCCGACATGGGCGGCCGATACCGCGATCGTGATCAAGGCGATGACCGCGGCCAGCGACTGGACAAAGGGGATCGCCAGACCCGCCGCCATAAACAGCAGGCTGAGCGCCACCAGATAGCGGCGCTTGCCGGCCCGCACCGCTTCGGCGGTCAACAGCCTGTCGCCGGCCCAATTGGCGATGATGCCGACTACCATGGCGACAAGAAACGGGATCGCCGTGTAAATGCCGGAGTTGAGCATCGACAGGTGCCGTGCGGTTTGCAGGTAGTTCGGCAGCCAGGAAAGGTACAAGTAACCGGTGTAGACGAGACACCCCTGGGAGATGAACAGGCCCCACATCGCCGGGCAGCGGATCAACCCGAGATAACCGACACCGTTGTGGTTTGGCGGTGCTATGCCGGCATCGCGCTGGGCGAGAATGTATTCGCGCTCCGCTTGTGGCAGCCACCGCGTTTTTTCCGGCGTCGAGACCAGCGCGATCCAAACCAACACCCAAACAAAACCGACCGCGCCGGTGATGACGAAGGACCAGCGCCATGACAGCCTCTCGATCAACCAGGCCACGGCCGGCGCACCGAGTGCCAGCCCAAGGCTGGAGCCGGCCGAGATCGCGGCTATGGCGGTGCCGCGCTCGGTATAGGGGGACCATGACCGGACGGTGCTGTAGGAAATCGGGGCGAAGGGCGCCTCGCCGACCCCCAGGCCGAGCCGCACGGCCAGCATCGTCGCGAAACTGCCGACCACTCCGGTCGCCATCTGCGCCGCCGACCACAAGGCGGTGGCGACCGAGGCCACGACATGGCTGCCCCATTGGTCGATCAGCCGCCCGCCGGGCAGCATCATCAGCACATAGGCCCACAGGAACGAGGAGAACAGATAACCGAGCGCGATCGGCGACAGCCCGAATTCGTGCGCGATCGGCTTGCCCGCCACCGACATGTTGACGCGATCGAGATAGGCAATGGCGCCGAACAGAAACAGCAGGAAAAAGACCCAATACCGGCGGTGCGTCGCCCTC
>DATMKU010000283.1:0-8733 GCA_035570935.1 Allostellaceae bacterium | reverse complement strand
GCTCGCCTCGCCCGGTGCGCGCATAAAGGTCGGCAGCGGCATGTTCAGCGGCACGAGGCGGTGGGTGACCGCGACGTTCGGGCAGGCGTAGAGCATCTCGCTGATCAGCCCGGCCGGCTCGGCGAACTCGCCGATCACGGGCTGCGACATCTGCGCCAGCACCTCATGCCGCAGCCCTTGCAGATGGCCGTCCGGCGAGGCGGCGATCCTCAGGTGCTGGATGGTCTGCGGTCGGTAGCCGTTGGAGGTGTACATCTGCGCCCGAGTCAGGACGAGCTTGACCGGGCGGCCGACCTGGCGGGCCGCCATCGCGGTCAGCGCGACATGCGGCCAGGTCACCCCCTTGCAGCCAAACCCGCCACCGACAAACGGGCAGATCACCCGGACCTGCTCGGGCTTTAGCCCGAACAGCGTCGCGAGCGTGTGCTGCGAGGCGTCGATGCCCTGGGTCGCGCTGTAGACGGTCAGCCGATCGCTGTCCCACAGCGCGATCGTCGCGTGCGGCTCCATCGGGTTGTGGTGCTCGACCGGCGTCGTGTAGGTCAAATCGAGGCGGATCGGGGCCGCGTCCCAGGCGGCGTCGGGGTGGCCGCGGCGGCTGTCGGGCGGGCGCGAGCCGTTGCGGAAATGCTTGGGCGGATAGGCCTCGGCGAGGGCGTCGGCCATGCGCACCGCGGCCTCGCCTTCCTGGTAGCTGACCTTGACGAGGGCGGCGGCGTATTGCGCGCGTTCGAGCGTGTCGGCGACGACGACCGCGATGTGCTGGCCGTTGTAGTCGGTGGTGTTGTCCTGCAACAGCGGGAACGCCACGACGTTGCCCGGGGCGCCACTCTGATTGGGTGCTAGGTGCGGCGCGTTGTCCGGGGTCAGGATCGCGAGCACGCCCGGCACCGCCTTGGCCGCGGCGAGGTCAAAGCCGGCGATCGTGCCGCGGCTGACCGTGCTCTGGACCAGGACCGCGTGGGCGAGGTTGTCGATGTCGAACTCGGCGGCGTATCTGGCATGGCCGGTGACCTTGAGCCGGCCGTCGCGGCGGTCGATCGGCAAACCGGTAACGGGCGTCATCGGATCTCCTCCTCACGCCGTCGCGGTGGTCAGCGCGCGGACGACGGCGCGCTGGATCAGCGGGATCTTGAAGGCGTTCTGCCGCAATGGACGGGCGCCGTCGGCGGCATGCGCGGCGGCGGCGGCAAACGCGGCGGGGGTCGCCGGGCCGCCGGCGAGCGCTGCCTCGACCGCGGGGAGCCGCCACGGTTTGGGGCCGACCCCGCCGAGCGCGACCCGCGCGCGGGTGATTTGCCCGCCGGCGACGCCCACGACCACGGCGGCCGAGACCAGGGCAAATTCGAAGGAGGCGCGGTCGCGGACCTTGAGATAGTGCGAGCGCTGCCCCGCGGTTTGCGCCGGAACCAGGATCGCGGTGATCATCTCGCCCGGCTGCAGCACGGTCTCGCGCTGCGGCGTGTCGCCGGGAAGCAGGTAGAATTCGCCGAGCGCGACGCGGCGCGTGGCCCCGGAGGGCGCCGACCCGCCGCTCAGCTCGACGACGGCGTCGAGCGCGGTCAATGCGACGGCCAGATCGGATGGGTGGGTCGCGACGCAATGATCGCTGCCGCCGAGGATCGCGAGCAGGCGGTTGTCGCCCGAGACCGCCGGGCAGCCCGAGCCGGGGAGCCGCTTGTTGCAGGCAAAGCCGACATCGCGGAAATAGCCGCAGCGGGTGCGCTGCAGCAAATTGCCGCCCATCGTCGCCATGTTGCGCAGTTGCGGCGAGGCGCTCGCCAGCAGGGCCTCGGCGATGAGCGGCCAGCGCCGCCGCAGCTCCTGATGGTCGGCGGCGTCGCTCATCCGCACCAGCGCGCCGATGCGGGCGGCGTCCTCGGTGACGTCGATATGGTCGAACGGCAAGCCGTCGAGATCGACGAGATGGTCTGGGCGCTCGACGCCGTCCTTCATCAGCTGGACGAGATCGGTGCCGCCGGCGATGTATTTGGCGTCGCCGCCGGAAGCGGCGGCGAGGGCGGCGGGGAGGTCGCCCGGTGCTGTCAGGGTGAAGGGCTGCATCGCTCAGGCTCCCTTCGCCGCCTCTTTGATCGCGGCGCGGATGTTGGGATAGGCGCCGCAGCGGCAGATGTTGCCGCTCATCCATTCCTGGATCGTCCTATCCGCGAGCGGCCGGCCCTCGCCGAGGAGCGCCACCGCCGACATGATCTGGCCGGGCGTGCAATAGCCGCACTGGAACCCGTCATGGTCGAGAAAGGCGGCCTGCATCGGATGCAATTCGCCATCCGCGTCGGCGAGGCCTTCGATCGTGGTGATCGCCTTCCCCTGCGAACGCACCGCGAGCGTCAGGCAGGAATTGACCCGGCGGCCGTCGATATGGACCGTGCACGCGCCGCAGGCGCCGCGATCGCAACCCTTTTTTGTGCCGAAGAGCAAGAGGCGCTCGCGCAGCGCGTCGAGTAGGGTGACTCGCGGCTCGACGGCGAGCTTGTGCCGCTCTCCGTTCACCTCGAGGACGATATCGACCATGTCGGGGGTTTGCACCGGGCCGGGCGGAGCCGGCTGCGGCGCGGCGGCGCGCGCCAGCGGCGGATGAATTGCGGCACCGGCGGCCGCGACCGCCGCCGTCCCCAGAAAACCGCGGCGCGTGAGGTCGTGTGCGATCATCGATCGGGCCCCCGTCGAGCTGATTGCCTTGACCGTTAACGCCGCGGAGAGCCTAACGTTGCCGGTTGTTCGGCGGCGAGCGGCGGGTTTGCCGCCGGGCATTTTCACCAAGCCGGCATCGGGCTAGGCTGGAGACCCCCGAACCCGAACGCGGCAGCCCGCCATGCTCGACATCCCCTCCGATATCGCGCCCGCCACCAGCGCGCCGCCTAACCCGGTGCGGCTCGCGGATTACCAGCCGCCGGCGTTTTTGATCGACACGGTCGACCTGACTTTCGAATTGGGCGAGGCCGAGACCCGGGTCAAATCGCGGCTCGCGGTCCGGCGCAACCCGGCGGCGGCCGATCCGGCCGCACCGCTCGAACTTGACGGCGACGCGCTCGAATTGGTGTCGGTGGCGCTCGACGGCGAGCGGCTCGGGTCAAATCGCTATCGGCTGACATCCGAGGGCGGCCTTGTCGCCGAGGATGTGCCGGACGCGTTTGCGCTCGAAATCGAGACCCGGATCGACCCGCAAGACAATACCGCGCTCTCCGGCCTCTACGTGTCGGGCGGCAATTTCTGCACGCAATGCGAGCCCGAAGGGTTTCGCCGCATCGCCTATTTTGTCGACCGGCCAGATGTGATGGCGCGCTACACGGTGACGATCGTCGCCGACAAAGGGCGCTGTCCGGTATTGCTGTCGAACGGCAACCCCGCCGGCTCGGGCGAGGCCGAGAAGGGCCGGCATTGGGCGAAATGGGTCGACCCCCACCCGAAGCCCTCCTACCTCTTCGCGCTGGTGGCGGGCGACCTCGTCGCGGTGCGCGACCGGTTCACCACGCGCTCCGGGCGCGAGGTGGCGCTGGCGATCTGGGTGCGGCGCGGCGACGAGGACAAATGCGGCCACGCGATGGCGTCCCTGAAAAAGGCGATGGAATGGGATGAGGAGGTGTTCGGCCTCGAATACGACCTCGACGTCTTTAATATCGTCGCGGTCAGCGACTTCAACATGGGAGCGATGGAAAACAAGGGCCTCAACATCTTCAACACGCGCTATGTATTGGCTAAACCCGAGACCGCGACCGACACCGATTATCAGAACATCGAGTCGGTGATCGCTCATGAATACTTCCACAACTGGACCGGCAACCGGGTGACCTGCCGCGACTGGTTCCAATTGTCGCTGAAGGAGGGGCTGACCGTCTTTCGCGACCAGGAGTTTTCAGCCGACCAGGGGAGCCGTGCCGTCAAGCGCATCGGCGAGGTCCGCACTTTGCGCGCGATCCAGTTTCCCGAGGATGACGGCCCGCTCGCTCATCCGGTGCGGCCCGAGAGCTATATCCGGATCGACAATTTCTACACGCCGACGGTCTACAACAAGGGTGCCGAACTGGTGCGGATGATCCACACGCTGGTGGGCAAGGACGGGTTTCGCCGCGGCATGGACCTCTATATCAGCCGCCATGACAATCATGCGGCGACGATCGAGGATTTTGTCGCGGCGATGCAGGAGGCGGGCGGGGTCGATCTCGGCCGGTTCAAGCTGTGGTACGCGCAGGCCGGGACGCCCGAGATCACGGTCGAGGACCATTGGGACGCGGCGAGCCGCAGCTACGAACTGAATGTCGAGCAGAAGGTGCCGCCGACACCTGGCCAGCCGCAGAAATCGCCGATGCTGACGCCGCTGGCGATCGGGTTGCTCGATGCCGATGGCGGCGAGTTGCCGACCCGGCTGGCCGGCGAAAGCGAAAGCCGGGCGGGGACGCGGGTGCTGGCGCTTTCGGAGGAGCGCCAGATTTTCCGCTTTGTCGATCTGCCGACCGAGCCGGTGCCGTCGCTGCTGCGCGGGTTTTCCGCACCGGTCAAATTGAAGGGCGTGCCGCTCGACCGGCTCAAATTCCTGGCGGTGCACGATCCCGAGCCGTTTGCCCGCTGGGAGGCCGGGCAGGAAGTTGCGACCCGCGCCTTGCTCGACCGGGTCGAAGCATCGCGCGGCGACGGGGCGCCGGCGCCGCTCGACCCCGATCTCGTCGCGGCGACGCGGCGGACCCTTGCCGAGGCCGCGCGCGACCCGGCCCTTGCCGCCGAGGCGCTGGCGTTGCCGAGCGAGGCGTTTCTCGCCGACCAGATGGCGGTGGTCGATGTCGAAGCGGTGCATCGGGCGCGCGAGACCGCCCGCGGCGAAATCGGCCGCGCGCTCGCCGCGGAATTCGCCGCCGCCTATCAGGGATTGGCCGATCCCGGCGCCTATCGCATCGACGGCGGGTCTATCGGGCGGCGGGCCTTGCGCAACGCCAGCCTCGCTTATGTCGCCGCCGCCGATCCCGAAAAAGGCGCGGCGCTCGCCAAGGCGCAGTTCGACGCCGCCGCCAACATGACCGACGTGCTCGCCGCGCTTGCGGTGCTGGCCGATCTCGATCGGCCGGAGCGGCCGGCGGCGCTGGCGCGCTTTTTCGCTGCTTGGGCGCACGACCCGCTGGTTGTCGACAAATGGTTCAGCCTGCAGGCGCGCTCGTCGCTGCCGGACACCCCGGCGCGGGTTCAGGCGCTGACCGAGCACCCCGCTTTCGAGCGCAAGAACCCCAACCGGGTGCGGGCATTGGTCGGCGCCTTTGCCCAGGGCAACCAGGTGCGCTTTCACGATGCGAGTGGTGCGGGCTATGTTTTTCTCGCCGGCGAGGTGGTCGCGGTCGATGCGACCAACCCGACGACGGCAGCGCGTCTGGTGCAGCCGCTTTGCGCCTGGCGGCGGCACGACCCGGCGCGGCAGGCGTTGATGCAGCGCGAACTCGAACGCATTCTCGCCACCCCGAACCTCAGCAAAAACACCTACGAGATGGCGTCGAAGAGCCTCGCATGACCCGAGTGATCGGCCGCCCGGCTGTTGAGCGCGACACAACACTGACTAGCTATATGACTGGTCTGATGGAGCCTACGATGCGCTCGTGGCCGGTGCAGCAGGCAAAGGCGCGCTTTAGCGAATTCCTCGAAGCAAGCCTCCAGGAGGGTCCGCAGCTAGTGACCCGGCGCGGGGTCGAAGCAGCCGTATTGGTGCCGATCGCGCAGTGGCACCGATTGCAGCTGTCGGCTCGGCCGAGCTTGAAGGAGTTGTTGCTCGCTCCCAAGCCGCGTTTTACCGGGGGCCTTCCCGTTCCGCCGCGCGGCCGGTTGCGCCGCCGGGCGAAGCCGCCGCCCGGTTAGACGAGCGCCGTGTATTTGCTCGATACCAATGTCGTTTCGGAATTACGTCGGACGCGGCCGAACCGGGCGGTGGTTGCCTGGCTATCCGACATTCCCGCCGAACAGCTTTTCCTTTCGGCGGTTACGCTCGGCGAGCTGCAGGCCGGCGTCGAGATCACACGGCAACAAGATCCGGAAAAAGCCGAAGAGATAGAAGCATGGGTCGATACCGTCGCGGCCACAAATGAGGTCCTGTCAGTCGATGGCGTTATTTTCCGGCGATGGGCGAAGCTTATGCACCGGCAATCGGATGATTTGATTGAAGACGCGCTGATCGCGGCAACCGCGCTGGTGCACGACTTCACGGTTGTGACGCGCAACGTGCGTGATTTCGAGCGGCTCGGGGCTCGTGTCTTCGATCCCTTCCGAGCCGGATAGTCCGGGGGTTCAGAGCGGTCTCTCATGACGGGCCGGTCAATTCCGTCAGATGGGCGAGGCATTGCGTGCGGCCGGGGGCGAAGTCGGCGGCCTCCCACCAGCGCTCGACGGCGTCGAGCAGCGCGCCGACGCCCGGTCCGGGCGGGATGCCGAGCGCCGTTACGTCATGCCCGGTGATGGGGAAGGCGGGCGCCGTCCAGTCGCGGGCGAGGGCGAGGAGTTGGGCCAGCCGGCCGGGGGGCGCCAATCCCTCAGCCGCCTGCAATAAGGCGATGTCGCGGTAACGCTCGGCGCCAAGGCGATAGAGGGTGCGTCGCTGGCTGGGCGCGTCGCGCTCCGGGTCGAATGGCCAGGGCGGCGCCAGGCCTTGCAGCCGGTCGCGCCAAGCATTCGAGAGGCGCAGCCTTTCGGCTACGGCCGCGGCGCCCGCACAGTCGGCCTCGACCAGCGCGGCGAGGCGGCGCAGCGGGTCGGGATTGGGCTCGAGCTCGACCATTCGCCGCAAGGGGTCGAGTCGGCGCGCTTCGGGCAGGACCACCGCGAGCACGCCGTCCTCCGCCATCATCGCCAGTGCCCTAACCGGATCGGCGGCTTCGAGCAATCGGACCAGTTCCTGGGCGACACGCTCGGCCGACAAACTCGGCAACAGATGGGCCTGATCATGGCAGGCGGCACGTGCCGCCGGGTCGCCATTGCCGGCGCCGAACCGCGCCTCAAAGCGGTAATAGCGCAGGATCCGCAGCACATCCTCGGCGATGCGCGTCGCCGGGTCGCCGACAAAGCGAACGCGCCCTGCCCGCAGATCGGCGAGCCCGCCGGCCGGGTCGTCGAGGGCGCCGTCGGGAGAGAGAAAGATCGCGTTGATCGTGAAATCGCGGCGCGCGGCGTCGGCCGCCCAATCGGCGTCGAAAGCGACGCGCGCGTGGCGGCCGTAGGTTTCGACATCGCGGCGCAAGGTGGTGATCTCGAAATGCCGCGGCGCCGTCCCCGGCTGCGGCGCGGGGATCGCCGTCACCGTGCCGTGGGCGAGGCCGGTTGGCACCACCCTGATGCCGCGGCTCTCTAGCAATTCGACGACCCGCTCCGGCGGCGCCGGGGTGGCAATGTCGATGTCGGCGCGCCCGCCCGATGCGCCGAGGGGCAAACCGAGCAACGCATCGCGCACCACGCCGCCAACGAAACGCGCCTCGACCCCGCCGGCGGCAAAGGCATCGAGCACGGCGCGGGTCGCCGGCTCCGTGAGCCAGGCCGGTGCTATGATCCGCGGCGAGTTCTTCAACACGTCCATTGGGCTTTAGGACCGGACGCGAAGCCGGGGCTCGGGGCGCAGCAGCGACAGAAATTGCGAGGCGGCGGCGATGTCGGCGGCGAGCCCGCGACGGCGCTGGGCCTGCTCGCAGTCCTCGCCCCAGGTTTCGATCTGAAAGCTTTCGTCGAGCTGCGAGGCGGCAAAGGCAGAGCCGGCGTCGAGCCGCCCGTCGACCAGCGCCAATGCGATGACCAACGAGCCGCAGGCCGCGGTCGCCAGATGCAAGGCCGCCAGCGTGAAATCGTCTTGCGCGGCGACCGCGGCGGCAAAGGCGCGCAGGCTCGCCGCCGGCTGGGCGACCGGGATCACCCCGGCGGTGATGTCGAGCGGCGCATCATAGCGCAAGACCGCCCAGTCGAGGAGCGGCTGCCACACCTCGTGCTGACGCGCGGTCAGTTCGCGCGGGCGGACCGCGCGATAGCAGACGAGGTCGGTTTTGGCATAATCCGCGATCTGCCGGACGACCAGAGCGCGCTGCGGCCTCACCCGGTCGATCGCGGTATTGGCGAGCTGGGTCAGCGGCATCTCGGCCGGCCGGACCTCGCCGGCCTGGGTGTTCCATTCGGTGGCGATCGCCACCGCCAAGGCTATAGTCGGCAGGGTCAATTCGCGCTTTGCCGGCGTCTTGATCGGCCGGTCGTCGAGTGCGACGCCGTGGCCCTCCCCGGTCGGCAGGATGGCGGCGTGCTGATAAAAGCGCTTCATTCCGGCAGATCCAACCCGGCGAACGCATCCTTGACGTCGGCGGGAAAGCCGAAGAATTCCCAGCTTTGCCGCATATGCGGCGGCAAGGGTGCGGTGACCCGCAGAATACCGCCGTCAGGATGTGGGATCGACAATTCGCGCGCATGCAGATGAAGCTGCCGGGCGTTCGGCGCCCCGGCGAGGTGCGCGCCGGCGCCGCCATATTTCGGGTCGCCGAGGATCGGCACGCCGATCGCCGCGCAATGTGCGCGCAACTGATGCGTCCGCCCGGTGACCGGCAACAGTGCCAGCCAGCTCGCGCGCTCGCCGGCGCTGTCGACGACGCAGTAATAGGTGACCGCGTGCTTGCCTTGGTCGGGGTCGGCGCGCACCCGTTCGCCATCGCGCCCGTCTTTTTTGGCGAGCGCCAGGCTGATCCGCCCCTGCGCGGGCTGCGGCCGGCCGACGGC
>DATMKU010000282.1:0-5194 GCA_035570935.1 Allostellaceae bacterium | reverse complement strand
ACTTGCCCTGCCTTCCGTTTCGTCCGATATCAGCGAGGCGGCGCCGCTTTCAGAGAGCAGGCGCCGCCCCTGACCATCACCGCGTTAGGAGCGCGACAAATGGCCGGAACAATTAGAAAGCGTACTTGGATCACGGGCAAGGGCGAGGCTAAGACCGCCTGGGTTGCGGATTATTTCGACCAGCACAGAAAGCGCCACAAGAAGCAATTTCCGACCCGACGCGGTGCGGATCAATGGCTGTTGCGGGCACGGGGCGAGGTACGCGATGGCGTGCACACGCCCGACAACGTCAGTATCACCGTCGGCGAGGCCGCCGATCTTTGGCTCCAGAGAGCTGCGGCAAACGGCTTGGACCGCGGCTCGCAACGCACCTACCAGCAGATGGCAAGGTTGGCGATCGTGCCGTTGCTCGGCGAGGTTCGGCTGTCGCGGCTGACCCGTGCGATGGTTGAAACCTTCCGGGACGAACTCTTAGACAAATTCGCCTATGCCCGTGCCCGTCAGGCGCTCGCCGCACTGCGCAGCGTTGTCGACCATGCCCAAGGGCGCGGTCTAGTGGCGCAGAACGTCGCCCGCGGGGTGCGTATCCAACCGCGCGCTCGATTGCAGGAACAACTGATCGTCGGGCGCACAATCCCGGCTCCGAACGAGGTCCGGCAGCTCCTCGCCGCGGCCGATGGCTGGCTGCGGGTGATGATCACAACGGCGGCCTTTACCGGCATGCGCGCCGGCGAGTTGCGCGGGCTGTGGTGGGAAGACGTCGATCTTACCGCCGGAGCCGAGCGCGTGGTGGTGCGCCAGTGCGCCGACCAATGGGGCGAGTTAGGCCGACCCAAAAGCAAGGCTGGACAGCGGACGATCGCGCTGGCCTCATCCCTGGCCACGGAGCTGCGCCCCTGGCGGTTTCTTTGCGGGCATCCGGTCAACGTCTTTCCTGGTCAAGCGGGTCAGGTGATATCGCAATCCGCGGTCACCCGCGCCTTTGCCCAGCTACAGATCGAGACCGGGCTCACGGTGGCGGGCAAGCCGAAATACACCTTTCATGCGCTGCGGCATTTCTTCGCCTCGGTGATGATCGGGCTCGGCTACACCTCGAAATGGCTTCAGGTGACGATGGGGCACGAAAATATCGTTCTGACGCTCGGCACCTACGGGCATCTGTTCCCGGACAGCGACGGCGAGCGCACCCGCATGGCGGCTTTTGAGGCTGTGGTTTTGGGATGATTGTCCCATCAACGGAACATGCGGCTTGTAAATAACTGAAAGGAAAGGTCTGTCATGGAATTCGGCATGTTCCACGAGTTTCCGTCACTCCCGGGCCGATCCGAGAGCGAGGCCTTTGACGAGGCGATGGAACAGGTCGACGCGGCCGAGCGCTTTGGGCTCGACGTGATGTGGCTGGCCGAACTCCATTTCGAGCCGCGGCGGTCGTTATTGTCGGCGCCGCTCAGCATTGCCAGTGCGATTGCCGCGCGCACCAAGCGGATCAAGATCGGCATCGCGGTCCAGGTACTGCCGTTGTGCCATCCGCTGCGGCTCGCCGAGGAAGCGGCCACCGTCGACCAGCTGAGCCATGGCAGGCTGATCTTTGGCGTCGGGCGCAGCGGTGTGGCGCAGACTTATGAAGCCTATGGCGTCTCCTATGCCGAGAGCCAGGCGCGGTTTCGCGAAATCCTCGAGGTGATCGAGCGCGCCTGGACCGAGCCGAGTTTTTCTTTCGAAGGTACATATCACCGCTTCAAAAATGTCAGCGTGGTGCCGAGGCCGTACCAAAAGCCGACGCCGCCGATCCGCATCGCCGCCAGCACGCCCGACACCTTTCCGGCAATCGGCCGGCGCGGCGCCCCGGTCTTCGCCTCGGTGCGTCACACTAGCTGGTCCGGCCTCGCCGGCCAGATCCGCAGCTACCACGATGCCTGGGAAGCGGCGGGGCATCCGGGCCGCGGCCAGGTTTTTGTCTCGGCCCCGACCTACATCGCCGAGACCGAGGAGCGCGCCCGCGCCGAACCCAAAGCCAGCATCATGCATTTCTATCACGAGCAGGCGAATTTGCTCGAAGGGTCGGCAAAGCTGGTCGATCCCGTCACCGCGGCGCGGCGCATGCAGCGGGTCCACGATCTTCGCCGCCGCACCTATGACGACGCGCTCGGCGCCAATGTGCTGATCGGCACGCCCGACACGATCGCCAAGAAATTGAAGGCGTTGCAGGCCGAGATAGGGCTCAGCGGCATCCTCGCCGAGCTGAATTGTGGCGGCTTGATCCCGCATGACGAGGTCGTCAACGCGATGCGGTTGATGTGCCAGGAGGTCATGCCGCGGTTTGCCGCGTCGCGAGCAGCCCCGGCGGCCGCCGCCTGAGGACGGGCGGTCTGCGCCTCGGCCGATGGTGTAGCACTAGCCGCTGTTGCGCAGGCCCGCGGCGATGCCGTTGATGGTCAGGTGGATGCCGGTGACGACTTGCGCCACGCGCGAACCGCATCGATCAATCGCCGGCGGGTCGCGCCGATCATGCGGTCGCTCGGCGCGAGATGTTCGAGCGTTCGGTCGCTGATCCCGGCCATGCTCTCGGTGGTTGCGGCAGAGGTTCGACGAAGGGATAACCTGTCCTTGCCTGACGCTCCGACGCCGGGCTAGCGTCGCGCCAAGCGCCGGTCACGATTTCCGCGTTGGCGCAGCGTCGATCAAACCGGGTTTTCGCGATGCCCATCCATATCGAAGACATCGTATATCTTCGTCCTGCCGGCAGCCCGCTGCTCGCGCGCTTTTATCGCCCGGAGGGCGACGGCCCGTTCCGCGGGGTGTTGGAAGTGCATGGCGGCGCGTGGACATCGGGCGACCGATTGAACAACTCGGCTATCGGCGAATACCTCGCGGCCCACGGCATCGTCATGCTGTCGATTGATTTCCGCATGCCGCCCGTCATGCGCTATCCGCAAACCGTCGCCGACGTGAATTTCGGCATTCGCTTTCTGAAGGCGAACGCCGCCAGGTTCTCGACCCGCGCCGATCTGGTCGGCGGCCTCGGGACTTCGTCGGGCGGGCATCTCTTGCTGCTCAACGCGCTGCGGCCGCGCGATCCGCGCTACGCGGCATTGCCATCGCCGGATGCCGACGCCGGCCTCGCCTTCGCCGTCTTCTGCTGGCCGGTGGCCGACCCGCTCGCCCGCTACCGCGCGGTGCGCGAGCGCGGCAACACGCATCTCGCCGAGGCCCACGATCAGTTCTGGCCGTCCGAGGCGGCGATGGCCGAAGGCAGCCCCCAGCTGATCCTCGAACGCGGCGAGCCGGTCGAGATGCCGGCGGCCTTGATCATGCAGGGCACCAACGACGACAACCTTACCCCGGACATGGCGAGAAACTTTGCCGCCGCCTATGCCAGAGCCGGCGGGACGATATCGTTTCATGAATTCGAGGGCGAACCGCATGCCTTTATCGCCCGCGACCCGACCTCGGTCAACGCGCAGCGTGCGCTCGGCCTGATCGCGGATTTCGTCCATCGTCAAACCGGCTAAGGCGCCGGCGCACGTGCCGCGCCATCATTTGAAAGGCGGGACCGCGCTCGGAGAGGCGCATGATGTAAAAACGCGGCATACCGGCCGACAGGTCGAGTGCCACATCGCCCATTCCGTGGCCGCCGTCGGCGAGCCGCTCACCGGTCTCGCCAAATGGCGCGAACGCCTCGGGGGTTAGTTCGATCACTACGATGCGGGGCATTTCGATCGCTCCTTGTTCCGGGTTCGAAGGCCCGCTGGCGCCGCAGGCGGGGTCCGGGCCGGTCGCATCGGTTCAGTAGATCGGCCAAAACAGCGGCGCGATTTCGAGCGTTTGCAGGCCGCCGGGCTTTTTCTTGGCGGAGCGCGGAAGATTCGGACCAACTGAGCGGCGGCTATTGCCGCGGCGCGCGGTCAGCCGCGCCGCGAGGCTCCACGAGGAACGGGGCAGCGCCAAGCGATCGAGGACGCGGGACGGGGACTGCAGAACAGCGCGCATGCGCTCACCTCTGTCCACAAGGGGAAGCAGGAACATCGGATCGCGGCTACTGCGACGCAGCCGGCGATCCGACGTGACCGCTCGTTCACGCGCGTTCCGACCTCCCGAACGGCTTTGTGATTACGCACGAACCGTGCCAGAGGACTGGGCGGGCCGTGGTTAACCCCGGCATAGGCATACGATCGCGTTCGAGTTGTTTTACTTTTGCCGGGGGGCGGGTGATTGCCGATTTTTGCGGCGGGCGGCGACGATTATGATGTCAAAGACCGCTTTCCCGCCGATACCCTGCGGGTGGTTTGCCCCAGAAAGCCCACCGATGATGATCGCCGGCCAGGTGATGTCAGTGGATCCCGGCGGGACATAAGGGGAGAGGCGAGGGGCCAGATCGAGCAGGTGCCCCGGCGTTAGCTCCAAGGGCTCGGGAAACAGGCCGTTGCGCCGGGACGGAGAAGGGGTTTCGGGCACCGGCTCGCCTGCCGCGCCGCTACTGTCTCGTTGAGCAAGTACAGTATCCTTGTTAGGATGAACCGTTAGGGTTGTAAATGTATATTGCTGGGGCTCGCTGGCTAGCCCTCGGGGTTTATTTCCACTGGTTTGATGAGGTCGCGGACCCACTGCTCAGCCTGAAGTTTCCGCCGCTCCAGGCCTCCAACGATGACCGCAAGCTCGTCCGACCGGCTGGCATGCCGACAGGCGAGCGCCAGTGCAGCGACTCCCTCCTCGATCGACCGCCAGCCCTCCGGCTCGCATCCCTGCGCGGCGAGCGCCTCGCCGGCTTGGCGAATGGCGCTGCGGGAGAGAGTGGCGCGCCGGCGCAGCCCCTTCATCCAATCGCGTTCGATCCGCGCGGCGGCCGCGATGCGTACGAATTCGTCGTAGCGCAATGCGAGCGGGGAGAGGTCAAAGCCGAAGGCCTCGATGATCCGCTTTGTCTCGGGATCGCGGCGGCCATAGCGCTTGCCCTGCTCGCTGTCGCGAATCACGAAGACGCCGGCTTCGAAGAGGGCCCGGTTGAGCTGCTTGACGCGCGCCGGCGACAGCCCGAGGAATTCCGCCTGATGGCGCGCCGAGGGCCAGGCGATCGGCCGGCTGCCTTCCTCCCAATCCTGCGGCTGCGTCTGCTTTACAAGCCAGGCCACGAGCTTGTACGCGTGCACCGGCAGACCGAGATAGGGCTCGGCCTCCTGAAAGGCGGCGAGAAAGC
>DATMKU010000281.1:0-3145 GCA_035570935.1 Allostellaceae bacterium | reverse complement strand
CGATCTCACCGCCCCGGCAGCCCGAACCATCACGGAACGCGCGCGGCGGAACCCGAAACGCCCCGCGGGACCGCATCCTGATCAACAAGGCCTGTTTTCTTCAATGACATAGACAGATGGGTGTTCCGATGCGCAGTTGTAGAAAGCCAGCCATTCGGCGATCCCGGCCTTGGCCTCGCGGCCGTCGGCGTAGCCTTTGAGGTAGATGTCCTCGTATTTCAGGCTGCGCCACAGCCGCTCGATGAACACGTTATCGATCCAGCGGCCCCGGCCGTCCATCGAGATGCGGATGCCGGCTGCCGCCAGCAGGCCGGTAAAATCCCCGCTGGTGAATTGGCTGCCTTGGTCCGTGTTGAAGATCTCCGGCCTGCCGAACCGAGCCAGCGCCTCTTCCAGCGCCGCGAGACAGACCGCGACATCCATCGTGTTTGACAGCCGCCAGGCCAGGACCGCCCGGCTGGCCCAATCGATGATCGCCACCAGGTAGAGAAACCCGCGCCCGATCGGGATGTAGGTGATATCGGCCGCCCACACCTGGTTTGGCCGCTCGATCACCAGGTTGCGCAAGAGATACGGGAAGATCTTGTGACCTCGCGCGGGTTTTGTGGTGCGCGGTTTCGGTCCCAAGGCGGCGATGCCCAGCCGCCGCATCAGCCGCTGCACCCGCTTGCGGTTGATCCTCTGCCCCTCGGCCCGTAGCAGCGCCGTTATCCGCCGCGAGCCGAGAAACGGCCAAGCCGTGTACAGCTCGTCGAGCCGACGCATCAGCGCCATATCGTTGTCGTTGGCTGGACGCGGCACCCGATAAACGCCGGAGCGCGCCACCCCGAGCAGCACGCATTGCCGGCGGATCGAGAGCGACGGCTCACCGCGACCGATGAGCACCCGGCGGTCCGACGCGCTCATCTGCCGGACCTCTTGGCTAAAAAATCGCGCTCCACTGTCAGCTGCCCGATCTTGGCGTGCAGCTTCTCGATCTCGCGCTCCCGGTCGGCCTCGGCATCCCGGCCGACCCCGGGATCAAAGGCGCGGACTGCCTGCTCCTGCAGCTGCTTTTTCCACGCGTAAATCTGGTTCGGGTGAACCTCGTATCGCTGCGACAGGTCGGCGACCGTCGACTGCTCCCGCAGCGCTTCCAGTGCGATTTTCGCCTTCAGCGTCGCGTCGATCTTTCGTCTCGTCTTTTTCATCATCCGCTCCGTCTAACACGACGGAACGGCTCCCGCCCCAACTATGCCCCTGGTCCCAAATCCAGGGTCCACTTCAGACTATTACCGCGCCCGGCTCGCTCCGTTTCAGGTCGCTGTCACATCTCACCGTCGAAGTTTTGCACAAATCCTGTTTCTGAACACAGAAAAATCCCCGCGTTCCTTGAATGAACGGCTTCTTTTCGAGGCGAAGAAACATCATTTCCGGCTGTGCGATGACCCAGAGGTCACCATGTCACCTCTTACCCGTTATTTGTCCCGCCTACTTGGTGTGTTTCTGCTAGTCACTGCGGTGTCAGAATGGACGCAACCCGGGCTGCTGACAGTTGTCGCTCCGGCGATGGTCGATCAGCCGGGGCTATTGTGGGTGTCCGGCATGCTTACGTTCGCGGCGGGGCTGGCGATCGTGCTGGGCCACAATGTCTGGGGTGATCCGTCGGCGGCGGTTGTGTCGCTCTTAGGGTGGATGATGACTATCAAGGGGGCCGGGTTGCTGCTGGTTCCGGCCGCTGGTTGGACGGCGATGCTCGCCGCCATACACTATCCGTCACATTCCAGCGTTTACACGGAGCGTATCTCACATATGCCGGGTTTGTCCGACAGCGGCAACAGAGAGCTGGACGGGAGAGCGCAAAAAGGCCGTGACGATTGGGATTTGATCGCTAAACGCACTCCCCGGCGACGTTGCTCGGCAGCTACCGCAAAGCAGCGGAGCACGGCCACCTCAACAGCGGGCTGTGCGACACGCCGGAATACCCGCTGGAGCGCGTCTTCAGCCATCACCGCCGGCATTGTTATGTGTCGCGCAGCTCGCCAGCAGGCGAGAGAGAGGGGGCTATTGGGCCCCTTTCTTTTGCATAACACCCGTACTGCGCTTTGCCGTTGTAGGCCCAACGTGCAAATGTCAGTGCCGTCCAATTTAAAAATGTCAGTCTCTCCGGCTTTTTGGTGGGCTGTGGGGGGCGGCATCGATGACGGTGCTGAGCGTGAGCGATGGCGAGTTGCGGCGTCTCGAGGTGTTGCGGGACGTCGATCGTGGTGGGCTGCCGGTGAGTGCTGCGGCGCAGCTTTTGGGGCGCAGCGAGCGCCAGGTGTGGCGTCTGTTGAAGGCGTTTCGGAGGGACGGCGGCGCGGGGTTGATCTCGAAGAAGCGCGGTCGGCCGAGCAACCGCCGGACAGCCGCTTCGGTACGCGTCGCGGTGCTATGGGTCGTGTGCCAGAACTACGCTGATTTCGGGCCTACATTGGCCACCGAGAAGCTCGCCGCCGAGCACGGCTTTGCGTTCTCCGGCGAGACCTTGCGGAAGTGGATGATCGACAAACACCAACAGGGTGCACTGCGGCTCGCGGTCCTCGAACCGTGCATAGGCTTGCGGCGCCGGCGCCGCCCAAGTCGCCGCCCCCGCTAGATCACGACACACGCGGACCGGGCTGAACATCATGCACTTCGGCGCTGACGACCGCGCTCGCACCGGGCGCGAGGCGACGATTACGGCGGAGGCCAGAAGAGGCTGTCGCCCATTAGACAGCGAGCTGTGCCGGTCACGATCTCCGTCGGACTGAACCGGCGGTCATACCGCCATCGACGGCACCATGATGCCGATGCCGGCATTGACGACCAGAACGTCGTCGAGTCGCCCGTAGCAGTCTTCGATCTCGGCGACCACCTCGGGCCAGCGCGCCTCGTCGGTAACGTCCTGGGTGAGGTAGGCCGCTTGCCCGCCGGCAGCCGCGATTTTGGCCACCAGCTGCTGTCCCCGAATGCTGTCGATATCGGTAACTGCGACCTTGCCGCCTCCACGCAAGGCAGCATGCATTGGGTCTTGATGCGCCGCTTGAACTCCTCGTGCAGCCGCTCGATAGCGTTGGTAGTTCGGATGGATTTCCATTGGTCGCTCGGGAAGCGCAGGAAGGTGAAGAGTTTTTCGCCCGCTTCT
>DATMKU010000280.1:0-8591 GCA_035570935.1 Allostellaceae bacterium | reverse complement strand
AGAAGCGGGCGAAAAACTCTTCACCTTCCTGCGCTTCCCGAGCGACCAATGGAAATCCATCCGAACTACCAACGCTATCGAGCGGCTGCACGAGGAGTTCAAGCGGCGCATCAAGACCCAATGCATGCTGCCTTGCGTGGATACCGCTTGCATGCTGTTCTGGGCGTTGTTGGCCAGCGGGCAGATCACGCTGCGGAAAGTCGACGGCTGGAGGACCCTGAATGTCGCCCTTGCCGAGCAAATCCTTGATCTAGTCGCATGAGCCGATAACATCTCCGCTGGAGATCGCCGCCAGCGGCAATTTCCACCAACTTCCAGACGCGACCTCTCGGGAACCCAATCGAAGGTGTTGAGAATCAGGCCGACCATTCGGCATCTCCATCCGTCACGCCGGCCTATAACCGCTTTCGGGCACGGCAGAAAGAGGGCTGAGTTACCGACACGGGTCGCAAGCAGTCATGTACGCCTCGACCAGGCCGGCGAGCACGCTGCGGCCGGGCGCCACCATGCTTGGCGCGGCTTGGCGCAGATCAGCCACGCTGTCTTGTAGGAGCCGAGAGCGAGCTGGCGTTGCAGTTGCAGGACCGGGATGCCGTTGGAATGGGTGGCCATCAGATAGGCGCCCAGAACCAAGTGGTCAGCGGCAGCTTGGAATGGTGGATGATGGGCCCGGCGGTCACCGAGGTCTGTCGGCCGCAGCCGGCGCATTCCCAGGTGCACGGCTTGGCTCACGGTTCCCCGGCTTTGGTCGTGCCACAGCCAGGGCAGACAAAGCCCTGAGGCCAACGCGTGGCAAACAGGTATGCCACGCGGGCGGCTTCATCCGAGAAGTGGCGTTGAAACTCGATCAAGGAGTGTGGAAAATCGGTCATGGTGGATCGCCTTGTGGCGTTGGTTCGCTGTTTGTTCTAACGCCCTTCCGCCCGCGCCGCTACAACATTTTGCGGTTCCAAGACCCTCCCGGATGCAGCCTAATCGGGATTTCGATAACGGTGCCACGACTGTTGTGGCTAATCACTCAGCGCGCCTCGTTGAAAATCGGGCAATGTGCCTTATGTCAAGATGTTAGAAGTATTCGGCAAGTCTAAACTAGAACATGATCTTACGGTCTTTGCCGTCTCCCCCCTCAGGAACTCCCACCCATCAGGAAATGTGCGCGGGCGCATCCACTTCCGCCCGTTCGCCGTGCCCGATCTGGCGCCGCTGTGCCAACGCCCCAACTAGCGCCGCCAGCACCTCCGGCACGCCGGCACCGCTGACGCCGGACAATGGCAGCACCTCCACACCCCGGCCGGCCGCGCGGCGCAGCTTCCGCAGCTTTGCCGTTACCGTTTCGGGGGCGAGCGCGTCGGTCTTGTTGAGGCCGACAATTTCGGGTTTGCCGACGAGGCCGTGGCCGTAATGCGCCAGCTCCTGGCGGATCGCGCGATAGGCGCCGGCGACATCCTCAAGGGTACCGTCGACGAGATGCAGGATCGCGGCGCAGCGTTCGACATGGCCGAGGAAACGGGTGCCGACGCCGACGCCCTCGCTTGCTCCCTCGATCAACCCCGGCAGGTCGGCGAGCACGAATTCGTCGTCGTGCAGGCGGACGACGCCGAGCTGCGGCTTCAGTGTCGTGAACGGGTAGTCGGCGATCTTTGGCCTCGCATGCGAGACCGCGGCGAGAAAGGTCGATTTGCCGGCGTTGGGCTGGCCCACGAGCCCGACATCAGCGATCAATTTCAGCCGCAGCCAGACCCAGGCCTCTTTCCCGGGCCAGCCGGGGTCGGCGCGGCGCGGTGCGCGGTTGGTCGAGCTTTTGTAATGGGCATTGCCAAAGCCGCCATCACCGCCGCGCAGAAACACCACGCGATCGCCCGGCCGGGTCAGATCGGCCAGCACGTCGCGGTTGTCTTCGTCCATGATCTGGGTCCCAGCCGGGACCTGCAATACGAGGCCGCCGGCATTGGCGCCGCTCTTCTCGCGCCCGGCACCCGGCCGGCCATCGGCCGCCCGGAAATGCTGGCGATAGCGGTAATCGATCAGCGTGTTGAGATCGTCCGCCGCGACAAAGACGATGTCGCCGCCCTTGCCGCCGTTACCGCCGTCGGGGCCGCCGAATTCGATAAATTTCTCGCGGCGAAAGCTCGCCGAGCCCCGGCCGCCTTCACCGCTTTTTAGATAGATCTTGCACTGGTCGAGAAACTGCATTGCGTGGGCCGCAAAAAAGGGGAACGGCTGGACCCTTCCCCTCGTAATTCCGCACCCGTCGGGAAACGGCTATTCGGCGGCTTCGGCCGCGACCGAGGGTGCCGGCGGCGAGGCGGGCGGCACGACCGACACGAAGGTGCGTCCGGCGATACCGGCGTGAAACCGCACGGCGCCGAGGGCGGTCGCAAACAGCGTGTGGTCGCGGCCGATCCCGACATGCTCGCCCGGGTGAAACTTGGTGCCGCGCTGGCGCACGATAATGTTGCCGGGGATTACCGCTTCGCCGCCGAACTTTTTGACCCCGAGCCGGCGCCCGCGGCTGTCGCGCCCGTTGCGCGACGAACCGCCGGCTTTTTTATGAGCCATCTGCAACTCCTTCCTCGGTAACCGGTCCCTCTGCGGCCGGTTCTCCTACCGCGGGCTGCGACGCTCCGGCGCCGCGAATCTCGGTTATGCGCAATACGGTCTGATACTGGCGATGACCCTTCTTGCGCCGGTAATTGTGCCGCCGCTTTTTCTTGAAGACGATGATCTTAGCCGCCCGGCTCTGCTCGACGACGGTGGCGCTGACCGCGGCACCCTCGACCAATGGCGCACCGGCCGCGACCTCGGCGCCGTCGCCGAGCATCAGCACCTCGGCGAGTTCCAGGGTGTCGCCGGGCTCGCCCGCGAGCTTTTCGACGGCGATCACGTCGTCCTTGGCGACCTTGTATTGCTTGCCGCCGGTTCGGATCACTGCAAACATGATATCGGCCGATATGGGTTGCCGCGCGGCGAAATCCCACCGCCGCAGACGCGTCTTATCGCCGCCGGCAGGGCGCCCTGCCGGCGAGGCGTGGCACTATATCCTCGGGCTCACCGCTGTCAACGGCGCTGTGGCTCGACCTCAAGTGGCGTCGACCAGCACCAATTCGGCGTCGTCGAGGGCGCGGACCTTGAGCCCCGCCTCGTCGCGGATCGCCGCGCCGTCGCGCGCTTCGAGCCGCACACCATTGACCTCGACGGCACCCTTGACCGGCACCAGATAGCCGTGACGTTCGGGTGCCAGCGGATAGTCGACGGTCTCGCCGGCATGCAGCGTAGCGCCCAGCACCCGCGCATCGGTGCGGATCGGCAATGCCTCGGCATCGCCTTCGAAACCGCTCGCCAATGGCACGAACCGGCCAGACCGCTCACCCTTGGGAAACGGCCGCGTCCCCCAGCTCGGCGCCGCACCGCGCTTGGTCGGCAGGATCCAGATCTGGAA
Organism: Allostellaceae bacterium; assembly: GCA_035570935.1. Classification (GTDB taxonomy): domain Bacteria; phylum Pseudomonadota; class Alphaproteobacteria; order ATCC43930; family CGMCC-115725; genus AP-15. Next base: position 5,152 of record DATMKU010000280.1, on the reverse strand, counting down.
CAATTTGGTCGTCTGCGGCTCCCGATTGTATTCGGAGTGGCGGATGCCGGTGCCGGCGCTCATCACCTGGACGTCGCCCGCTTCGGTGCGGCCTTTGTTGCCGAGGCTGTCCTGATGGGTGACCGCCCCTTCGGTGACGTAGGTGATGATCTCCATGTCGGCATGCGGATGCGGCGGAAACCCGGTGTCGGGAGCGATCTCGTCGTCGTTCCACACCCGAAGCCGGCCCCAATTCATCCGCTCCGGGTCCTGGTAATCGGCAAACGAGAAGTGATGCTTGGTGGCGAGCCAGCCATGGTTCGCCCCGCCCAGCTTGGCAAAGGGTCTGCGTTCGATCATTTGGGTCTTCCTGGTTGCGAGGCGTCGGTCGCCTCGGCGATCGCCATCAAATCGGGCGCATCGTCAAAAATTAAAGACCCCGGCGCCGCAAGCCAGTCCGCCGCTATGTGTGCAACCTGCCGGAATTGGGCAACCAACAGGACGCCTGGCCACCGGCTCCTCGCACGAGTCGGTCGGTGTGGTTGTCATCTAGGGTGGCGCCGGTCTGTCGTGCCAGAATGCGATTGGAGCGCGCGTCAAGAGTGGGAGAAGCGAGAATGGCTGATTTGCAGAACAAGGTCGTGCTGGTGACCGGGGCGGGCGCCGGGATCGGGCGGGCGACGGCGTTGGCGCTGGCTGAAGCCGGGGCGGCCGTCGCGGTGGCCGATATCGACCGCGCCGCCGCGAACCAGACCGCGGCCGAAGCGGCCGGCAACCACCGGCGGGCGATCGCGATCGAGGCCGATTGCGGCGATGTCGCCAGCATCGACGCGATGATCCTTCGCACCGTCGCCGAGCTCGGCCGGCTCGACGTGATCGTCAACAACGCCGGCGTGACCTGCTATGCCGAAATCATGGACCTGACCGAGGCGGATTGGGACCGTATCCATCGGGTCAACGCCAAGGGCGTGTTCTTTTGCCTGCAGCGCGCCGCGCGCGAGATGATCCGCCAGCATCAGGCCGACGGCAGCGGCGGGCGGATCGTCAACATCGCCTCGATTTCGGGCCGCGGCTATACCGGCGCCTCAAACGCCGCCTATGCCGCGAGCAAGGGTGCGGTCATCGCCCTGACCAAAACCGCGGCTCAGCAGCTTGGCCGGCACAACATCACCGTCAACGCGATCTGCCCAGGGGTGACGCGGACCGAATTGGGCGCCCGCAATGCTGTGGCGCGCGCCGCCGAGCGCGGCATTACGGTCGCCGAATTGCAGGCCGAGCAGGACGCGCGCATTCCGATCGGCCGCGCCAACCTGCCCGAGGACATCGCCGCGATGGCGGTGTTTCTCGCTTCGCCCGGCGCGCGCAACATCACCGGCCAGTCCTATAACGTCGATGGCGGTCTGGTGCCGAGCTGAAAATCGTCTGAAACGGTCTGTCGGGGAAATGCGGTTCCCCCGTCATCCCCGCGCAGGCGGGGATCCAGGGCCTACGCGGGGGATCCCCGTTCTGGGTTCCCGCTTTCGCCGAAACGACGGCGTCAAAGGTTCGGGACTGCCGCAGCTGCTCGTCGCGCGACTGCCGTTTTTCTACGGCTGGGTGGTGCTGGCCTGCTTGTGCTGCGCCGGGTTTTCGCGCCAGGGCGGAGCCACCGCGACGTTTTCGGTGTTTGTCGAGCCGCTGACTCGCGAGTTCCACTGGTCGCGCACCGCGGTTTCGGGGGCGGCTTCGCTCGGCGGCCTGCTCGCGGCGTTGCTGTCGCCGCTGATCGGGCCGTTGCTCGACCGCCACGGCTCGCGCGCGGCATTGTGCCTCGCCGTGCTCGGCACCGGGATCGCGGCGTTGCTGCTGTCGCTGACCCCGTCCCTGCTCGTCTTTTATCTGCTGTTCTGTGTGGCACGGCTGAACTGGGCGAGTCCGTTCGAGCTTGGCATCTACAGCGCCTTGAACAACTGGTTCATGGCGCGCCGGCCATTGGCGAATTCGATCGCGACGGTGGCGCAAATGGCGGGGCTCGTGACGATGCCGCTGATCGCCCAGCTGGCGATGCGCGGTCATGGTTGGCGCGCCGGCTGGGTCGCGATCGGGGTCACCGTGCTGGCGGTCGGTCTTTTGCCGGTATGGCTGCTGATGGTCCGCCGCCCGGAGGATCTGGGGCTCTTGCCCGACAACGCCGTGGCGCCCGGTTCCGCGAGCCGCGGCCATCTCGCGCTCCGGCACGTCGAGGCCACCTTTACACGGCGGCAGGCGGTGCGCACCCCGGCCTTCTGGCTGCTGCTGAGCTACACCGTGCTCATCTATCCGGTGCAGGCCGGTGTCAGCCTGCACCAAGCGGCCAACCTGATCGAGCACGGGGTGGCGCCGACGATCGCGGCGTCGATCGTCAGCCTGTTTTCGCTGATGTCGGGTGTCGCGAGCGCCCTTTGCGGGTTGATGCCGCGCTCATTACCGATCCGCTATCCGATGGCGCTGAGCGGGGTGTTCCTGACCATCGGCTGCGCGGGCATGATCGCCATCGCCTCGACATTGCAGGGTGCTGTCGCCGCGGCAATTTTCGGGCTCGGCATCGGCGGCATGCTGACCCTGCTGCCGGTCGCCTGGGCCGATTATTTCGGGCGGGCGAATTATGGTGCCATCCGCGGGTTGGCCCTGTCGGCACAGGTGCTGGCGCAGGCCGCCGGTCCGCTGTTGTCCGGCATATCACACGACTGGACCGGCAACTACACCCGCTCGCTCGAATGCTTTACGGCACTGTCCTTTCTCAGCATCGTTGCGGCGTTGGCCGCGCGCCGGCCGCGCAGCGCGCCGGGATAACGGCGGCGCGCTCGCGGCGCCCGGCGTCAGGCGCGCCGCGCAGCTCCTGCCTTTTCGAGCAACTCCACGAGGACTTCGTAAGGCTGGGCGCCGACCACCCCATAGCGTTCCGCGACAAAGGTCGGAACGCCGGTCACGCCATAAGCGTGCGACTTCGCCCAGTCGGCGTCGATCGCGTCCTTGAACCGGCGCTCGGCCAGCACCGCGCGCGCCTCGTCCGCCGGGAGCCCGACCGATTGCGCAATCTCGACCAGGATTTCAGGGTCGCCGATGTTGCGCGCGTCGACAAAATAGGCCCGGTAAAGGGCGTCGTGGAGCGCGGCCCCACCGGGCTGGGTATCCGCCCATTTGCCCAGTTCCTGGGCCAGCCGGCTGTTGTAGGTGTGGGTGCGCCGGCCGTAGGGCAATCCTTCGGCATCCATCAGTGTTTTCATTCGGGCATACATCGCCTCGGGATCGACGTTGCGCCCGGCGTAAAGCTGCGCCATTGAGCGCCCCTCCGGCGGGGTCTCGGGGTGCAGCGGAAAATGAACCAGCTGGGGCTCGACCGCGAATGCCTGCGTCAGCTTTTCAATACGCACGGTACTGAGATAGCACCAGGGTCAGACGTAGTCGGTAAAGATCTCCAGCGTCACCGGCGTCGTCATCGACAGCCCTCCTCGGATCTGACAATCGACTCCATCTTAGGCCGGCCCGACGCGCCGGGAAAGGCCGATCGGCCGCGCGCGGCGCATCTGGTGACGAATGTCGTCATCGCGCTCGACGGCGCCCAGGCCCGGGTGCGCTCCAATTGGATGGTCATGCAAAACAGCCCCGCCGGGCCAAAACTCGGCTCCGGCGGCGCCTATGCCGACGAGTTCGTGCAGCGCGACGGGCGCTGGCTCTTGCGCTATCGCAGGATCGACCGCTTTATCGCCGGCTGATTGCCGCTCATCCAGCCGCCGCCGGCGACCGGCGCGGCACCAGCAGATTGGCGACAAAGACCTGCACCGGTTCGTTGTGCTGGTTCAACGTCGTCGTGCGCACCTTGACGAGCCCGTGCGCCGGGCGCGATTTCGACGGACGCGTTTCGAGCACCTCGCTCTCGACGCGCAGCTCGTCGCCGGGCCGCACCGGCCGGGGCCAGCGCAACTCGTCAAACCCGCCGCCGATAATGCCGCCCGCTGGCTCGAATTCGCTCTCGACCAAGAGCCGCATGGTCATCGCCGCCGTATGCCAGCCGCTCGCCGCCAGCCCGCGAAAGATCGTTTCCCGCGCTGCGGCATCGTCGAGATGGAAGGGTTGCGGGTCGAATTCGGCCGCAAAACTCTTGATGCGGTCGGCCTCGACCGGCATCCGGCCGGAGCCGAATACCTGTCCGGCGGCGAAATCCTCGAAGAATAGCTTTGCCATCGCTCGGATCCTGTTGCCGGTAGCGACACTGGCGGCTTGGGCGGCGGCGCGGCCGCGCGTGGCGAAAGCTCGGCGACGGGCTCCGCTCGGGGTGGTTGCGGGGGTAGGATTTGAACCTACGACCTTCAGGTTATGAGCCTGACGAGCTACCGGGCTGCTCCACCCCGCGCTGAGCGATTGATCTGGGCCCCCGGACGTCCCCGGACTTGATCCGGGGGCCGGGGGGTGGCGGTCGACCATCGGCGCCCGGCCGGCCGCCGGGTCTGGCGCCGGTGATGAGCCACCGGGCTCTCCCCCCGCGGCGGCGGTGGGGGCGGCTCCCTGGGGATGGGGGCGGTTGGGGGCTGCGAGAGCCTGGCGGCGACCTGCTCTTCCGCGTCTTTAGACGCAGTACCATCGGCGCTGAGGGTTTTCACGGCCGAGTTCGGGATGGGATCGGGTGTTTGGCCCCTCGCTGTGACCACCAGGCTGTCGCGGCCCCCGGGGATTGGCGCCCCCGGGGATTGGCGCCCCCGGGGATTGGCGCGCCGCGGGATTGGCGCCCCGGGGGAATTTGCGAATGTGACGGGGGAAGTGTCTTGGGGACGCGCGCGGCGCCTGCAGCGCTGGCTTGTCGCCCGGGGGGTGATACCCCGGGTTTGGCGCCTGGGTTTGGCGCTTGCCGCTGCACGCCGGCGGTTTTCCGGCCAAGCTTTGATCTTGGTTTGGGGTTCGAGCGGGTTCGAGCGATTAGTACCGGTCAGCTCCACGGATTGCTCCGCTTCCACCTCCGGCCTATCGACGTGGTGGTCTTCCACGGCTCTCGACGAGACCTGGTTTTGAGGGGGGCTTCCCGCTTAGATGCGTTCAGCGGTTATCCCGTCCGCACTTAGCTACCCGGCGTTGCGGCGGGCGCCACAACCGGTCCACCAGAGGTGCGTCCCTCCCGGTCCTCTCGTACTGGGGAGAGCGCCTCGCAAGTCTCGAACAC
>DATMKU010000279.1:0-19025 GCA_035570935.1 Allostellaceae bacterium | reverse complement strand
GCCCAGCAGGTCGTGCGCGACGGCGAGGGCGCGCAGAAATTCGTCGCCATCGAGGTGAGCGGGGCGGAGAGTGCCGCGGCGGCGCGGCGAATCGGCCTCACGATCGGCAATTCGCCCTTGGTCAAGACCGCGCTCGCCGCCGGCGACGCCAATTGGGGGCGGATCGTCATGGCGGTGGGCCGCGCCGGCGAAAAGGCCGATCGCGACCTCTTGTCGATCGCGGTCGGCGGCATCGCGATCGTCGCCTGCGGCGAGCCCGTCCCCGATTATGACGAGGCGCCGGTCGCCGCGCACATGAAGGGCCGCGAGATCGAGATCGCGGTCGATCTCGGCATCGGCTCCGGCCGCGCCACGGTGTGGACCTGCGACCTGACCCATGGCTATATCGACATCAATGGCAGCTACCGCAGCTGAAATGGCGATTTTCCTACCGTCTTTTGCCTCGCCTTGGCCGGGCTTGACCCGTGGGCTTTCAGCCCACGGACTTGATCCGTGGGCATCCACGGACTATCGCACGGTCTCCGCATGATCCCCGGAACACGCCCGGGCATGACGATCTAGGAGTGTCAGGTGGCCGTCCCGCTCGTCCTCGTCGCGGCGGTGGTGCTGGTCGACCCCGACGGCCGCGTCCTGTTGGCCCAGCGCCCCGAGGGCAAGGCGATGGCCGGCCTTTGGGAATTCCCCGGCGGCAAGGTCGATCCCGGCGAGACCCCCGAGGCGGCATTGATCCGCGAACTCGCCGAGGAGCTCGGCATCGACGTCGCGGCGAGCTGCTTGGCACCCTTCACCTTCGCCTCGCACGCCTACCCCGATTTTCACCTGCTGATGCCGCTTTACGTGTGCCGCAAATGGACCGGCATCCCGACCCCGCGCGAGGGTCAGCATCTGCGCTGGGTGCGCCCCGCCCGCCTTTCCGACTACCCGATGCCGCCCGCCGACAAGCCACTCCTCGCCCTCCTCCGCGACCTCCTCTAGCGGCTCGCCTCAGTGGCGGGATCGAGTCCTGCGCTGCGGCCGGACCCTCGATCATCGCTTTGGCCGGGCTCGACCCATGGGCTTTCACCCCACGGTCTGGTTCCGTGGGCGTTCACGCCTTCCGTGCCGCGATTCTAGTACATTTTTCGATCAAGTAGTTCACTGTTATGACTAGATTGCTTCGCTTCGCTCGCAATGACAGCAATTGTGCTTGTCATTGCGAGGAGCGCAGCGACGAAGCAATCTCGATCCGCTGATGCGACCCGATCGAAAACCGCTCCACCTGGACGAGGCGCTGATCATCGAGACGGGTAGCCGGGTCAGAGGGATCAAAGCGCCGGAAACTCGCGCCGCCGGTACTTCCGCGAGCGGAACGTCAGCCGGCCACATCGGCGTCGGGGGCGCCGGCGGCGAGGGCGGACATATAGCCGAGGATCAGATCGCGAGAACGGAACCGGCCCCATCGTACCTCTTCCTCGCGTTTAACGATCGGGAACGTGCCGAGCACGTAATTGGCAGTATCGCGGTCGAGACCGTAAAGCTGAAAGAACACCGCGTCGAGCCGAGCCCGCCGCCGCAACCGATCCTCTTCGTCCCAGCAAAACGGCGGCCCGTCATAGCCTTGGTCGCGCGCGAACGCGGCCATGTCATGCGCGGTGTAGGTCAGATGCAGCACGTCCTCACGGATGATCTGCGTCGCCGTCCGCGCGCCGAACCGGTGAGCGTAATGGTCCGCAGGAACGACTGGTAGTTGTTCAACGATGTACCAGTTCAAATGGGTACTCTGCACCTTTGCCCGCGCTACGAAGTCAAACGCGAATGCACAAACATTTGCGACCCAAAGTGGTGCATGTGCTCGGAAAGGTTCGATCGAAGCATCTGTATCGGGATAAAGGACGGGGAGTGTATTTGCTGTAGCGGTCTTCGGAACCAAAGCCGCGATAGTTGTACGCGCATCAGTGGGCCGGGCGATATCACGAAAAGCGAGGACCCAGTTTAGCTCCTGGGGCCAGTCGATTTCGGCGCAAGACACCCAGAATTGCGGAGACGGGACAAAGCTCGGATTGGCATGCTGCTCCGGCGTCGTCGGGGCACTGTTATAGGGGTTGTGGAGGTTATCGGGATTTTCGACCACCGACGCGGCACGGTGATCGAATAGGTGGATGCCCCGTCCGGTCATCAGCGGAAGCCAGCGCTGGTCGCCCTTTTCCCAGCGCTGCCCGGCAACGCGGTAGGCGCCGAGCGTCTCCAAATCTTCGGCCGAGCGGAACTATCCGAGTCGTTGGTCATGTCGAACATTCGTAAATAGCGCACCGGCCAGACGGAAACCGGCTGCTCGCCGCGGCGGTCGACGAGAACCGGCAGCCGCCGGTAAATGCCGAGTGTGATGTCGGCGTCGCGCCGTGAGCGAAACACCGGGGCGGTGCCGGTGTTCGGGTTGACCGCGGCGAAGTCTTCCGGGGCGAGCGGGAACGCCTCGGCCTCGGCCGCCACGGCGTCCTGCTTGAAGAAGGCGCAATCCGCGTGGTCGAATATCCGCTCCGGACCGCCCGTCACGAACGCGCAGAACTTGAATCGGCTGTCCACGTCTGGGAAGAAAGGCTGGAGATCGAGCGTGGTGCGCCGGTTCTCGAAATCGAGCAACGCAGCGAGTCGGCGGGTCGTGCTGATGCCGCGAAAAAACTCCGACGCGCCCTTGTCGGCTGCGATGCCGGAGGGCACCAATAGCCCGACGATGCCGTCGCGGCGGACGAGCCTCAGCGCGCGTTCGACGAACAGCGAATAGATATTTACGTCGCCGCCCGACAACAGCGGGTAGGCCCCGGTGGTACGGGCAACACGAGCGGCCGTCTCTGCGACGCGGGCGGCGTGGCCATAGTCGGATGCGATCGGGCCGCCGCGGCGCTTAAGCTGCGCGACCATCCGCTTGCGGTCGGAGGCGCGTTGAGCGTGGGCGATCTCCTGCATGCGCGCGGCGAACCACTCGACCTCCTGCAATTTCATCCGATCCCAGGGCGGATTGCCGATCACGGCGTCGAACCCGCCCGGCGGGGCGGCACTGCTCCAGTCGGTCCAGACCCCGGGGAAGGCCGGCTCCCAATGCAGAAAGCGGCGCTCGGCGGCCAGGGCGCGCGCATTTGCGACAAAGGCCACGGCAGCGGCCTGCATCTCGGCAGCTTCGAGACGTCTGCGATGGAGCCATAAACCACTGCCACCGTCGCCCGATGGCGACAGTTCGCCCGCAGCGACACGGACAGGACTTCCGTAAAGGCCGCCGAATAGTCTGTCGCGTCCCAATTTAGCTGCGTCACCATCCGGTGTTAGCCAGCGGGCGGCGTGCGTCAGGTCGAGAAAGGCGCGCAGCGCGGCTGTGGTCTCTTCGACGCCGGCGAAGCTCTCGCGGCTGCTTTCGACCTCGCCGATGTCCGCGTCGGCGAGCTGCTCGACGCGGGCCATTCCCGCCGCGGCCTGACGCGCCTGGGCGACGTCTTGGCTGAATACCAAGCCATAGCGTTCGTGCAATTCGCGCTCGACCGGGCCGACGAACTCACCGAACAGCGAGTCGCCGCAGCGCAAATGATGGTCGAGAAACGACAATGGCGCGCCGACCGTGAAGGAGTGTAGCCACAGCGACAATTTCGCCAGCTCGACCGCCATCGGGTTCAAATCGACGCCGTAGATCACCCGCTTCAGGATGATGCGGCGGACCAGATGGCGGTCGTCGAGCTGCTCGTCGGAGACCGGCCAGTTGTTCTCGTCGGCTGATTTTCGGATTTCGGCGCGCAGCCGCTCGATGCGCTCGGCCAGTGGTGAACGATAAGGCTGGTCGGCATCCGTCCACAGGATGAGGGTGGGCGCCTCGCCGATCGCGGTCAGCACCTCGTCCGCCAAGTAATCGACCAGCGAAACGAGGAAATGCCCCGAGCCCATCGCCGGGTCGCAAACCCGCAGGCCGACGAACGATTCGGCCGGGTCGTCGGCCGAGAGCGCCCGCAGGCGTTCGGCTTTTGGGCGGCGGTCGCCGGCGAGTGCCGTGGCGCGATCGACAAACCTCTGTTTTCGCTCGGAGATAAGTGGGCCGATGGCGCGGCGCAGAATGAGGCGCACCAAATCGTCGGGCGTGTAATAAGAGCCGGTCGTCTTGCGGGCGAAGATGCTGGGCCGCAGGGTCAGATCGCCGGCTTCATCCGTCCCGACCTCCCGCTCCAGCAGGCGTTCGTAGATGCTACCGAGGTGCTGGACTGAAAGGTCGCGATAGTTGATCCAGCGCCGGCTGCCGGATTCTCGCGACAGCGCGTCGATCAGCCCGGCAAGGGTTCGATCGGGCAATGCGACGCGGCCCAGCAGCGGCGTTTCGCGTTCGTCGAATAACCCGCCATTATAAGGCGGCAACCCCATCGTGGTGTCCCCGGTGGCGATCGCCCCGAACAGGTTCGTCAGGCGCGGCCACCAGGTGGTCCGCCGATCCGAGACGGCGCGGCGGCCATCGACAATTTCGGCGGCCTCGTCGCGCATCGGCTGCAGGGCGTATTGGCGATAGCCCTCGTGACGGACCGGCAAGAGGTCGCGGTCCTCCGCGTACAGCAGGAACAGCAGGCGATAGAGCAGGCGCAGGCTGGCGTCGCGCACTTCAGTCCGCCACGCTTGGTCGTTCGGTCGCGGGTCCGGGGCGGCGCGGCCGATGGCCTTGACTAGATCGGGATAGACGTTTTGGAAGACGACGCGCGACAATGCCTCGGTGATCTGCTGCTCGTAGCGCCGGCCTTCGGCGAGCGCGAGGTCAAGAAATGTCTCGCCGCGGGCTCCTTCGGGAACGAGGGCGTTGCGCCCGAACAACAGCATGAACACGCGCAGCCAATGCTGGGCGTCGGCTCCATCCGGTGCCCGTGGCGGGAGGTCGCCGACAAGCGCCGGCAGATCGATTTCGACAAATCCTTCCGCCCGAGCGCGGGCCTGTGCCCAATAAAGCCGCCAGAATCGCCCGTTGGTCAAAAGGCCCCAGCGCACGGCTCCGTTCGACTGCGGTTCGGCGCGGCCGAGATAGCGCAGGATCTGCGACGAAGGGGCTTCGTGATAGCCGGCTGCCCGATCGAGCCGCGTGTCGCGCGCCTCGTTCTCGACGACAACGGCCCCGAGCCGGAAGCGATCGACCGCCGGCAGTGGCCGGGCGCGCGCCTTTCTTTCGGCGTCGATAAATAACAGCGCGTCGGCGATGTCGTGCCGGCCGCGGCCCGGCTCTTGCTGCGGCAGATATTCCCAGCCTAGACAGTTGAGGATCGGAAAGATGAATTCGGCTTCAGTCTCCGCCTCGGAGGGATGCGGCATCTGCTCCAGATGCGACCAATGCGACCGGACAGCATCGGCGAAGGCTTCCACGTCGGCGGCAGCTATCCGGCGGTACTGCTCCATCGCCCGGATGCCGTCGTCGAGAAAATAACGGGAAAAAAGTCCGCCGCGCAGCACCTGGATATGCCCCCGCTTAAATTGCTCGCCCGCTCAACCATGGACATGCGAATCGGCTTGAGGGAAGCACCATTCGGTTAAGATTGTCCCGCAAGCCGATCCGCCCGCTCCAACTGCCGATGCCTGGGCGGCTGGCTACGAAAGGCCGTCGAGCAACCCGAGGGGCCGGTATCCAGGGGGACCGAGCGCTCGCGCCAGACCTGCAGCTTTGTCGCCACAATTCTGTGCTCTCGTGAGTAACTTGTAGCGCCCGGTTGGACCCGAAGTCGAGGTTAGCTGGCAGCGTTTCGCGGCCGGGCCTATAGGGGAATATATTCCCGGCAATTCCCGGTTCGGCCAAAAGAATTCCCGGTTAGGGCGAAAGGAATTCCCGGTTTTACGGGTGTCGATTTCCTCCATACCATTGAGATAGAACGAGTTTTCGTTCTGGCATAACAAGAATTCGCGGTTATTTCCCGGTTCTACGGGAATTGGCCGGGGCGGCCGGGTCGCCGGCCGAGATCTCGGTGGTGCCGAGGGCGGCGGCGAGGCGATGGGCGGCACTGCCCGGTTTGAGCGGTTGCGGCTGGCTCGGGTCGGGCTTCCAGCCGGTCAGATAGAGGATCTCGAAGGTCGCTGGGATATGGCCGTCGGCGGCGCCAAAGCGCTCGGCGTAGATCGCCGCGGCGCGCGCCAGGGTGGCGCGGCGCAGGGGCGTGCGCCGGCGCTCCGCCAAGGCGTTGGTCTCGCCCATCTGGCGCAGGTCGCGCAGCAATGCCAGCATGTCGGGGTAGGTCACGGTGATCGTGTCGGCGTCGGCGACCGGCATGGCAAAGCCGGCGCGCTGCAACAGCGAAGCGGCGTCGGCGAGATCGGCGGTCGGCGACACCCGTGGGCTGATGCCGCCCTCCTCGGCGAGCTCGGCCTCGACGAGTGCTGTGCGCAACTCGGCCAAGGTGCCGCCGCCGAGCATCGCGGCGAGCAACAGCCCGTCGGGCTTCAGTACGCGTCGCAACTGGATCAGCGCCCCGGGCAGGTCAGCGACCCAGTGCAACACCAAGGCGCTGACGACGAGGTCGAAGCTCGCGTCGCGAAACGGCACCAGCTCGGGGTCGGCGGCGACCCGCGGGCCGGCGGTTTGCGACAGAATCCCTAAGGCGGGCTCGGCGGCGACGACGAGTTCGATTCCCGGCCGGCGCGCCAGCGCCTGCGCCAACCCGCCCTGACGCGAGCCGAGATCGAGTGCTGTCCGAAATCGCCGGCCGACATCGTCGAGGCGGTCGATCAGCCGCTCGGCGATTTCGGCGTGCAAAAAATCGACGCTGCCTTGGCGCGCCGCACGCTCGCGGTGCCGGCGCCAGGCGCGGCGATCGAACAGCGCGATCGACTCCCGCCCTGAGGAAGGCATCGGCTCCTTTCAATTCGGCGGCTGCGGGTTGACGCTCCGCTGCCAGCCTGATCATGTGTATCGATGACCGCGGCGGCAACCCTCCCCGCCAAAACGTTGACGCAACTGCGCCGGATCGGGCGGGGGCTCGTCGATGCCGTGCTGCCGCCGCGCTGTCTTGCTTGCGGCGAGATCGTCGAGGAGCCGGAGGCGCTGTGCGGCCGGTGCTGGGGCGGGATCACGTTTTTCGCGCCGCCGTGGTGCGCCGGCTGCGGCCTGCCCTTTGCCCACCCGATGGGCGAGGACGCGGTGTGCGCCGACTGCGCCCGCGAGAAGCGGGCGTGGGACCGGGCGCGGGCGGTGCTGCGCTACGACAAGAACAGCCGCCCGCTGATCTTGGGACTGAAGCACGCCGACCACACGCATGTCGCCGGCGCCTTTGGCAGGTGGATGCAGCGCGCTGGCGGCGAGGTGCTCGGCGCCGCCGAGCTATTGGTCCCGGTGCCGCTGCACTGGACCCGGCTTTTCCGGCGCCGCTACAATCAGGCGGCATTGCTGGCGAGCGCGATCCACCGCGCCGGCGGGCCGCCGGTCGCCGCCGACTGCCTCGTCCGCCGCCGCAGAACCCCGTCGCAGGGTCATCTCGGGCCGGTGGCGCGGGCGCGCAACATCCAGGGCGCCTTTGCCGTGCGGCGCCCCGCCGATGTCGCCGGCAGGCGGCTCGCCATCATCGACGACGTGATGACGACGGGGGCTACGGTCGACGAATGCGCGCGCGTGCTGAAGCGCGCCGGGGCGGCGTCGGTTGGCGTGCTGACGCTGGCGCGGGCATTGCGCGTCGGGGCATAATCGGCGGAGCGCGGTTCGGCAGCAAAGGGCGTCGGCGATGGCTGAAGTCGAGATGTATATGACGATGTTCTGCCCCTATTGCTCGCGGGCCCGGGCATTGCTGCAACAGAAGGGGGTCGGTTTTGAGGAGATCGATATCGCCGAGGAACCCGAGCGTCGCGCCGAGATGATCAAGCGTGCCGGAGGGCGAAGGACGGTGCCGCAAATCTTTATCAACGGCGAGCATATCGGCGGCTGCGACGACCTCGTGGCCCTCGACCGCGCGGGCAAGCTCGACCCGAAGCTCGGGGTCGTGCGATGACCGCCGCCTTCACCGCGGCCTGCGTGCAGTTCACTGCGGCGCGCGATCATGAGCCGAATATACAGATCGTCTCGGAGCTTGTCCGCCGCGCGCGCGGCGCCGGCGCCGATCTCGTCTTGACGCCGGAAAATACCGGGCTGATCGAGCCGATCGGCAAATTGCGCCGCGAGAAAGCCCGTGACGAGGCGAACCACCCGGTGCTGGCGGCGTTGCGCGACGTCGCGCGCGAGACCGGGGCGTGGCTGCTGATCGGGTCGCTTGCCGTCGACATCGCGAAAGAGCCCGGGATCGCGGAGGGCGAGCGCCGCCTCGCCAATCGCTCGTATCTGATCGACGCGGGCGGCGGGATCGTCGCGCGTTACGACAAGATCCACATGTTCGACGTCGACCTCGCCGGCGGCGAGAGCTATCGCGAAAGCAACGCCTTCCGGCCGGGCGGCGAAATTGTGCTGGCCCTGACGCCATGGGGCGTGCTCGGCATGACCGTGTGCTACGATTTGCGTTTCCCCCAGCTTTACCGCGCGCTCGCCCACGGCGGCGCCGATTTTCTGGCGATCCCGTCATCCTTTACCGTGCCCACCGGCAAGGCGCACTGGCACGTGCTGTTGCGGGCGCGGGCGATCGAGAACGGTTGCTTTGTGTTTGCGCCGGCGCAATGGGGCGAGCACGCCGAACGGCGGCGGACCTATGGTCACTCGCTGATCGTCGATCCGTGGGGCGAGGTGTTGGCCGATGCCCGCGAGGGTGTCGGCATCGTCAGCGCACCGATCGACCCGGCGCGTATCGCCGAGGTCCGCCGCATGGTCCCGTCGCTAAATCACGACCGGCCATTCACGATGCAGCAGCCGGCCGGGCGTCAGCTCGCCGCCGAATAGCATGACGTTGGCGTCGCTCTCGTGGCAGGCAACGTCATTGGTCGGAGAATTGCTAAGGCCGCGCATCCGGTATAAAACCGTTGGTCAGGAGGTCAACGGATGATTTTGTTTACGTTGCGCTGCGCCAATGACCATGAATTCGAGGGATGGTTTCGCGACAGCGACGGCTTCGACGCGCAGCGTGCCGCCGGCGAAATAGCTTGTCCCCATTGCGGCGACAGCTCGGTTGAGAAAGGGGTAATGGCCCCGCGTCTCGCCCGCTCGCGCGAGGCGATGCCTCCGGCTGTGGCGCTGGCGCAGATGCGAAAGGCGCTGACGGAAATGCGCCGCCAGATCGAAAATCATTGCGACTACGTCGGCCCCCGCTTTGCCGAGGAGGCGCGCCGCATCCATTATGGCGAAACCGATCCGCGCGGAATTTATGGCGAGGCGACAGACAACGAGTCGCGCGAACTGAGCGATGAGGGGATCAAATTCGGTCAAATTCCTTGGGTTCCGGCGACCGACAGCTGACAACGCCAGCCCCTGTCACCGTCTTACCGCCATGACGAGGTAATTGACTTCGATATCGCGCGACAGCACCCAATCGCCCGAGCCGAGATCGTAGCTGAGCCCGGCGATCTCGCGTGGCTGCAGCCCATTCCTGCGCACGCCAAGAAGGAGTTCGGAGGGCGGAACGAATTTGCGCCAATCATGCGTGCCGCGCGGGATCCAGCCGAGAATATACTCTGCGCCGACGATAGCGAGCGCAAACGAGCGTGCGGTCCGGTTGATGGTTGCCGCGATGAATGCCCCGCCGGGCTTTACCAGCCCGCCCAGGGACCGCCAGAAGGCGGCGCGGTCGGCAAGGTGTTCGATCACCTCAAGAGCTAATACGACGTCAAACCGTCCGCCGGAATCGGCGACAAGCTCGGCGGTCGACAACCGGTAGTTTATATCGAGACCGGTCGCCCGGGCATGCTCGCGGGCGGCATCGATTCCCTCGACCCCGGCGTCGATGCCGGTCACCGCAAAGCCGAGCCGGGTCATCGGCTCCGCGACGATCCCGCCGCCGCATCCGATATCGAGCAGACTGAGACCGGTAAAAGGCCGTAACAGGCCCGGATCGCGGCGGAAGTGGTTTATCAGCCGAGTTCGGATAAAGCCGAGCCGGATCGGATTGAGCCGGTGCAAGGCGCGGAAATTTCCTTCGGTGTCCCACCAGGCACCGGCTTGCGCGGCGAATCGACTCACTTCCGCGCTGTCGACGGTGGCGTCGCTCGCCTGCACCGGCTGCTCCTGGCCAATCATTCAACGCTCGGATGGTTCAAGCGCGCGCAAAGGAGTATGTGATGAGTTCCGCAGCCCGGCAACCGCCCGAACGGTGTTCAATAGGGACATGGCTCGCCTCGTTCTGAAATTCGGCGGGACATCGCTCGCCGATATCGAGAGGATCAAGCTCGTCGCCCGCCGGGTAAGCGCCGAGGTCGAGGCCGGTCACGAGGTGGCGGTCGTGGTTTCGGCGATGGCGGGGGTCACGAACCAGCTCGTCGCCTGGACGCGCGAGACGAGCCGCCTGCACGACGCCCGCGAATATGACGTCGTCGTCGCCTCCGGGGAGCAGGTCACCGCCGGCCTGTTGGCGCTCGCGTTGCAGAACCTCGGAATCGACGCGCGTTCCTGGCTCGGTTGGCAGATCCCGATCCGCACCGACGACGTGCATAGCAAGGCGCGCATCCAGTCGATCGAGGTGACCGAGCTGCGCCGTCGGCTCGCCCTCGGTCAGGTCGCAGTGGTCTCCGGGTTCCAGGGCGTGGGCTTGCGCGGGAGGATCACCACACTCGGCCGCGGCGGCTCGGACACCTCGGCGGTGGCGCTCGCCGCGGCGCTGGAAGCGGATCGCTGCGACATCTTCACCGATGTCGACGGCGTCTACACCAGCGACCCGCGGATCGTCGCGAAGGCTCGCAAGCTCGATAAAATTACTTACGAAGAAATGTTGGAGATGGCCTCTCAGGGCGCGAAGGTATTGCAAACGCGCTCGGTCGAGATG
This sequence comes from Allostellaceae bacterium, assembly GCA_035570935.1. Classification (GTDB taxonomy): domain Bacteria; phylum Pseudomonadota; class Alphaproteobacteria; order ATCC43930; family CGMCC-115725; genus AP-15. Next base: position 8,163 of record DATMKU010000279.1, on the reverse strand, counting down.
GCGATGAACCATCGCGTGCGGGTCCAGGTATTGTCGAGCTTTACCGATGCTCCCGGCACGCTCGTGGTCGACGAGGACGAAATCGTGGAACAGCAGGTTGTGAGCGGCATCGCCTATAGCCGCGATGAGGCAAAGATCACCGTGCAGAAGGTGCCCGATCGGCCGGGTGTCGCGGCAGCCATTTTTGGGCCGCTTGCCGACAATGCGATAAATGTCGACATGATCGTGCAGAACATATCGGAGGACGGCCGCGCAGATTTGACGTTTACCGTGGCACGCGCCGATCTCGACCGCGCCGTTTCGGTATTGGAAGAAAGGCGAGGACTGCTCGGCTTCGCCGCCCTGAAGCCGGACTCGAACGTGGTCAAAATTTCGGTGATCGGGGTCGGCATGCGCAGCCATTCCGGGGTCGCCAAGCAGATGTTCCAAACATTGTTTGAGAAGGGGATCAATATCCAGGTGATCTCGACTTCGGAGATCAAGGTCAGCGTGCTGATCGCCGCCGAATATACCGAGCTTGCCTTGCGGGCGTTGCACACCGCCTACGGACTCGATGGCGACGGATGACAGAAGCCTGCGGCTCGACAAGCTTCACCGCGGGCAAAGCGGGCTCAGCGCCAGAACAGGACGTTGCGACGGATCGGCATCGCGTTCGGCTCGATCAGCTATGGGCGCGCGGCCGCACGGTCCTCGGCTGTCAGCTCGCGATCATGGGCGGGGCGATGACCTGGGTTTCGGAGCGAAACCTGGTGTCGGCGATCTCCGAAGCCGGCGGGTTTGGCGTCATCGCCTCGGGATCGATGTCGCCGGATCTGCTCTCGATCGAGATCGTTGCGACGAAAGCGGCGACCGAGCGTCCTTTCGGGGTCAATCTGATCACCCTGCACCCGCAGCTCGAAGAACTCATCGAGGTTTGCGCCGAGCATCGTGTGAGCCATGTTGTCCTCGCCGGCGGGCTCCCGAGCAGTGCCGCCATGCGTCGAATCAAGGATAGCGGCGCGCGCGTTTTCTGCTTTGCACCCGCACTCGGCTTGGCGCGCAAACTGGTGCGCATGGGCGCCGACGCGATCGTTATCGAAGGAAGCGAGGCGGGCGGCCATATCGGACCGGTCTCGACCGGAGTGCTGGCGCAGGAAATTCTGCCTCATCTTCACGAGGTTCCGGTGTTTGTCGCCGGCGGCATTGGGCGCGGCGAAGCGATGCTCGCTTATCTTGAAATGGGCGCCGCCGGGGTCCAGCTCGGAACGCGCTTTGTCTGCGCCACAGAATCGATTGCGCATCCCCGATTCAAACAGGCGTTTATCCGCGCCGCGGCCCGCGACGCGGTCGCGTCGATGCAGGTTGATCCGCGTTTTCCGGTGATCCCGGTCCGCGCGCTGGCAAACCCGGCGACCGAGCGCTTTCTCGCCGTGCAGCGGCAGCTCGTCGATCGGTTTACGCGAGGCGAACTGTCGCAAAAGGAGGCACAGCTCGAAATTGAGCATTTCTGGGCCGGAGCGCTGCGCCGCGCGGTGATCGACGGCGACATCGAGGCGGGCTCGCTGATGGCGGGGCAAAGCGTGGGCTTTGTCACCCGCGAGCAAACGACTTTTGAAATCCTGGACGACTTGATACGTCAGGCGGTAGCGGTATTGGCCGCGCGCAGCGAACACCCGCCTCAAACAACGGGGCCATCGCGGGAGGTGGCCTGCGAGAGGCGGGGTTCCGATAAATGAGCGAGGCCCCGGGCGTTGTCAGCGGAACCCGCCGCCTGCTGCGGCGCCTGCGCGACACGATGGCGGGTTCCGGCACGCCGCAGGAACGGCTGGACCGTATCGTCCGCATTGTCGCCGCGGAGATGATCGCCGAGGTCTCTTCGGTCTACGCGATGCGCGCCGGCGAGGTGCTCGAGCTTTTTGCTACCGAGGGGCTGAGGCCGGAAGCCGTCCATCGCACGCGACTGCGCGTCGGAGAGGGCTTGGTCGGACTGATTGCAGCCACCGCGCGGCCGCTGGCGCTGGCCGATGCGCAGGCACACCCTTCCTTCGCCTACCGGCCGGAAACCGGCGAGGAGATCTACCGATCGCTGATGGGCGTGCCGATCCTGCGCGGTGGGCGCGTCCTTGGCGTGCTGGTTGTTCAGAACCGTTCTCAACGCGATTATGACGACGACGAGGTCGAGGTATTGCAAACGATCGCGATGATCGTTGCCGAACTCGTAGCCAGCGGCGAACTCGTCAATCCGCGTGAAATCGCGGAAAGTCAAATCGGCGGAATGCTCCCCGTCCGGCTCCCGGGTATTCGGCTCAACCCCGGGCTGGCGATCGGTCCGGCGGTGCTGCACGAGCCGCGCCTGCTGATCCATCAAGTCGTCGCCGAGGATGTCACTGCCGAGATCGAACGCCTCAGGCATGCGGTCGCGGCGATGCGCGATGCGATCGACGAGCTGGTCGCAACGAGTGATGGGCTCGGCAGCGGCGAGCATCGGGACATCCTCGAAACCTACCGGATGTTCGCGGCCGATCGCGGCTGGGTCGCTCGAATCGCCGATGCCATCCGCAGCGGGCTGACCGCCGAGGCGGCAGTCCAGAAGGTCCGCGACGAAACCAGCCGCCGCATGATGCAGGCGAGCGATCCTTATCTACGGGAGCGGCTCGTTGATCTCGAAGACCTTGCCAACCGCCTGCAGCGCCACCTTTCGGCGCCGACGTCGGGGGAAGCCTTGCCGAGCGAGCTGCCGCCCGAATTCATCCTCGTCGCGCGCGCGATGGGACCGGCCGAACTGCTCGACTATGCCCATCGCCGCATCATGGGTTTGGTGCTCGAAGAAGGCTCGCCGACGGCGCATGTCGCGATCGTCGCGCGCGCGCTCGACATGCCGGCGGTCGGCCGGGTCCAGGGCGCGACCGAGCGGATCGACGCCGGCAATCTCGTTGTCGTCGATGGCGATCACGCGCAAATCCTAATCCGGCCGAGCGAGGACATCCGGCAATCGGCGACGGCGGCGATCGAATCGCGAACCCGGCGGCGCGCCTATTACGAGAGCCTGCGATCCGCCCCAGCCGTCACCCGCGACGGGCTTGCGATCAAGCTGATGCTGAACGCGGGGCTTCTGATCGACATGGCTCAATTGGCGGATACGGGGGCCGAGGGGGTTGGGCTCTTCCGCACCGAGTTGCCCCTGATGGTCCGCGACACCTTTCCCGCGGTCGACGATCAGACCGAGTTCTACCGCCAGGTATTCGAGCGGGCGGGGGGGCGGCCGGTCGTGTTTCGTACCCTCGACATTGGCGGCGACAAGATATTGCCATATCAAGCGCACGCGGCCGAAGACAATCCGGCGATGGGGTGGCGCGCAATCCGGATCGGCCTCGACCGGCCAGCGATGCTGCGCGAGCAGTTGCGCGCGCTCATACGCGCCGCCGAAGGTCGTCATTTGTACGTGAAATTTCCGATGATCGCCGAAATCCCCGAACTCGAGCAGGCTCGTAGACTGCTTGGTCTGGAGCTTGCCCGCGCCGCCGGCGAAGGTCGGATACCGCCGGCCTCGGTCAGGATCGGGGTCATGCTCGAAGTGCCGGCCTTGTTGTGGCAGCTGCCCGGCCTGTGCGAGCGGATCGACTTCCTGTCGGTCGGCACCAACGACCTGGTGCAATTCCTGTTTGCCTGCGATCGCGGCAACCCGCGGCTTGCCGACCGTTACGACCCGCTGTCGGCGCCGATGCTGGCGCTGTTGCGCGAGGTCGTCGGGCAGACGAACGCGTCCGCGGTGCCGCTCAGCATGTGCGGCGAGATGGCCGGCAATCCGATCGAAGCCATGGTGTTGATCGCGCTTGGTTTCCGCACCCTGTCGATGACCGGCACGGCGATCGGCTCGGTCAAGACGATGATACGCAGCCTCGATGCCGCGGCCGTGGCGGAATATCTCGACGAGATCGGCGCTCGGCCGGATCATTCGCTCCGAGCAAAACTCGAAGCCTATGCCCGCGACCACGCCATCGCGTTGTAACGCGCTCGAAACGCTACACCCTAAAAGGGGTTGGTCGGGGCTGAACTGGGTGCCGCGAGCGCGTCATAAAAAAACAAGGCGCCGGCGCGAGGAAGTCCTGCCTCCCTCGCGATTGATAACCCGATGACATTGGTTAAGATTGGGATCAGCAGTGGGCGCGACAGATGGCTTTGTTCCGACGGATCAAATCCTCCGGTGCGGGAAATCGGCCCGAGCACGAAATCCCAATCGCGACGGAGTTGCGATCCGCTGGGGACGCCCTGAGACAGCAGCGCGAAGCCTTAGGCCTCGACATCTCTCAAGTGTCGGCAGGGTTGAAGATCAAGCCTGCCTACCTCGTGGCGATCGAGGAAGGCCGCACCGACGTCCTTCCCGGGGCGGCTTACGCCGCCGGTTTTGTGCGCGCCTACAGCACATATCTCGGCCTCGACAGCGCGGAGATCCTGCGGCGCTTCAAATTCGAGGCCTCAGGGTTCGATGCGAAACCCGATCTTTCGTTTCCGATGCCGCTTGGCGAGCACAGCATGCCGGGCGGCGGAATGGTGCTCGTCGGGCTGATGCTGACGATCGGAGTGTACGCTACGTGGTACTATTGGTTTGACGCCGAGCGAACGCGTCCGGAGCGCGTGATCGAAGTTCCGGCGACGCTATTGCCATCAGCGATCAAATTACCAAAATCGCCTGCCGTCCCTGTACCCGCCTCCCCTCCGCCGGTGGTGGGCGGGTCAATCTCCGTCGCGACTAAAATCGGACCGGGGCCGACGCAAACCACTCTCGCAGCCAAGGCGCCCACTGTCTCGACGCACGTCCCCGCGACTTCCGAGATTTCGGCTGTCCCGGCTTTTCCTTCCCTCTCGGCGAATTCAAGCTCAATTCCACCAGCCTCGGCGCCTTTCACCCCGTCCGGTGCGACGGTCGCCGCTGCGCCGACGCCGGCTCCTGGCGCGACGATGCCGGCATCCCTCCCGGCTGCGGCAAACCCTACCCAAGCGCTCGCCGCCCCCTTGCCTCTGCCGAATGGCCGATCAGCGCGCGTTTACGGCGCTGTGGAAGGACCCGCTCGAATTCTTCTACATGCGACCGCCGACAGCTGGATTCAGATTCGGGGAGCGGACCGCACTGTGCTGTTTAGCGGCTTGCTCAAGCCCGGTGATACCTATCGCGTGCCCGACCAGCCCGGCTTGTCGATGCGAGCCGGCAACGCGGGCGGTCTCGACATCGTTGTAGATGGCAAACCGGCGCCTTCGCTCGGCTCGATGGGTTCGGTGCGCAACGTGGCGCTTGATCCCCAATCATTAGAGGCGGAGGGCGGGGTTCACGACTGAAAGGTGTGCGTTATCCCCGCGCCGCCTTTTGGGGGCGCTCGAAACGTTCTATATCTTGATGCGATACCACCGGAACGAGGTTAAGGATGAGCGTCAGACCCTACCGTGACATCCACCGTCGCACTTGCCGCAAGATTTACGTCGGCAACGTCCCGGTAGGCGGCGACGCCCCGATCACGGTGCAGTCGATGACCAATACGGTCACCAGCGATGTCAAGGCCACCATTGGGCAGGTTCAAGCCCTGGAGCAGGCGGGCGCCGACATCGTCCGCGTTTCCTGCCCGGACCAGGAATCGGCGCTGGCCCTCAAGGAAATTGTGCGCCACGCGACGGTGCCGATCGTCGCCGACATACATTTCCACTACAAGCGGGCGATCGAGGCGGCCGAAAGCGGCGCCGCTTGCCTGCGGATCAACCCGGGCAACATCGGGTCGGCCGCTCGTGTTCGCGAGGTGATCAAGGCCGCCAAGGACCACGGTTGCTCGATGCGAATCGGCGTCAACGCAGGGTCGCTCGAACGGGATCTCTTGGAGCGGTATGGCGAGCCCTGCCCCGAGGCCATGGTGGAAAGCGCGTTGAACCACGCCAAGATTCTCGAAGACAACGATTTTTTCGAGTTCAAGATTTCCTGCAAGGCCTCCGACGTGTTTCTCGCCGTAGCGGCCTATCAGCAGCTCGCGGAAGCCTGCGATTATCCGCTCCATCTTGGAATTACCGAGGCCGGGGGGTTGCGCAGCGGGACGGTCAAGTCGTCGATTGGTCTTGGCATGCTGTTGTGGTCCGGGATCGGCGACACCATTCGGGTCTCGCTGTCGGCGGACCCGGTCGAGGAGGTCAAGGCCGGCTTTGAAATGCTGAAGTCGCTGAATTTACGCCGTCGGGGGGTCACCGTCATCTCCTGCCCGTCTTGCGCCCGTCAGCAATTCGAGGTGATCAAAACGGTCGAACGGCTCGAGGAGCGCTTGGCCCACATCACGACGCCGCTGACGGTGTCGGTGATCGGCTGCGTTGTCAACGGTCCGGGCGAGGCGCGCGAGACCGATATCGGCTTTACCGGCGGCGGCAACGGCACCCATCAGGTGTATATCAGCGGCCTGACGGACCATCGGCTGAAGGATACCGACATCGTCGATCACCTCGTTGAGTTGGTCGAGAAAAAGGCCGCGGAGATCGAGGCCCGAAGGGAGCCTGCCGAGACGGCAGTCGAGGTAGTGCAATAATTGCATTCCGCGCCGAACTAGGGTCGTTCCGCGATGATTCGATTTCGTTAATGACTGCGAGAGGTTGCGCTGGGCGAGCAGCGCAACAGGGCAGAACAGCCGGGCAGGTTGGAGAATAGCGCATGCAACCTTTGCAGCCGGCCCGCGGCACCCAGGACCTTTTGCCCGAGGCGGCGCGCCGTCATCGGCAGGTGAAAGACACCGCGCGCGGCTTGGCGGGGCGCTACGGCTTTGCGGAGATCGCAACGCCGATTTTCGAGTTCACCGAGGTGTTCGCCCGGCCGATCGGGGAAACCACCGACATCGTCGCCAAGGAAATGTACACCTTCACGGATCGGGGCGGCGAAGAGCTGACCCTGCGGCCCGAGAATACCGCCGGGGTTGTGCGCGCGGTTCTATCAAACGGCTTGGTTCAAAATACACCGCTGAAATTCTTCTATGATGGCCCGATGTTCCGCTATGAGCGCCCGCAAAAGGGGCGATTTCGTCAGTTCCATCAAATTGGGGTAGAGCTGATCGGTGTCGCGCAGGCGCAGGCTGATGTCGAAGTCATCGCCCTCGGCAGCCGCATTCTCGATGCCCTCGCGGTTCGCGAGCGCACGGTCCTGGAGATCAATACGCTCGGCGATCCGGAAAGCCGCGCTGCTTACCGCGAGGCACTCGTTTCATTTTTTTCGGCGCATGTCACGCAGCTATCGGAAGAGAGCGTGCGCCGGCTCGAGCGAAACCCGCTGCGGATCTTCGACTCGAAGGACGAGGGCGACCAGCGGATCACGGCCGCGGCACCGCCCTTTGGCGAATATATGAATGCACCTTCGCGGGATTTCTTTGCGCGGGTTTGCGACGGTTTGGACCGGCTCGGTATCGGTTTTCGGGTCAATCCTCGGCTGGTCCGCGGCCTCGATTACTATACCCACACAGCCTTTGAGTTCATCACCGCGGATCTTGGCGCGCAGGGCACGGTTATGGGCGGCGGTCGCTATGACGGGCTGGTCGAGACGATGGGCGGCCCGGCAATGCCCGGCGTGGGCTGGGCCGCCGGAATCGAGCGGCTTGCCATGCTGATCGCCGCGCCGCCGCCGCCGCCGCGGCCGATCGCCGTGGTTCCGATCGGCGAAGCGGGGGAGCAGATTGCGCTGAAAATCGCCGAAGACCTCCGATCGGCGGGCTATGTCGTGGAACTCGGCTATTCGGGCAATCTCGCACGCCGTATGCGGCGGGCAAATAAGCTGAACGCACGCGCGGCGGTGATGCTTGGCGAGGACGAGATCGCACGCGGCGTCGCGACGGTACGGGATCTCGACAGCGGGGCTCAGACCAAGGTAGCCGTGGCGGAGCTCCCGGCCAAGCTTGCTTTGTTGATCGGCTGAGGCTGAGCGTCATGGAAGCCGGTCTCGAATCGCGGCTGCAGCACCTGCTTCGCCGGCATGCCGAGCTGCGCGACGCGTTGAGCGGCAGCGGACTTGATGGCACGGAGTTCGTAAAGCTATCCAAGGAATACAGCGAGCTGAGCCCGATCGTAGAAGAGATGGATGCGCTTGGGCGGGCGCGCGCGGAGCTTGCATCGCTAGCCGAAATGGCCCGGTCGGCCGAGGATTCCGAATTGAAGGCGCTCGCCGAGGAAGAGTTG
>DATMKU010000278.1:0-3197 GCA_035570935.1 Allostellaceae bacterium | reverse complement strand
GCTCGCCTGCAAATTGCAGTATCCCGACATGGCCTCGGCGGTCGAAGCCGATCTGCGCCAGCTGAAGCTCGCGATGGGTTTGTACGAGCGCTACGACCGTGCGGTCACCACCGCCGAGATCCATGCCGAGATCGCCGAGCGTCTGCGCGAGGAGCTCGATTACGAACGCGAGGCCGCGCATATGCGGCTTTACCGCGCGATCCTCGGCGCCGAGCCTGGTGTCGCCGTGCCGAAGCCGCTCCCCGAATTGTCAACCAAGCGGCTCTTGACGATGACCTGGCTCGACGGCGCGCCGATCCTCGATACCGCCGCCGCCGCGGTCGCCCGGCGCAACGAGGTGGCGCTGCGCATGTTCCGGATCTGGTACGCGCCGTTCTACCATTACGGGGTCATCCACGGCGACCCGCATCTCGGCAATTACACGGTGGCGCCGGACGGCGTCGTCAACCTGCTCGATTTTGGCTGCGTTCGGGTGTTTCGCGCCTCATTCGTGCGCGGCGTCATCGACCTCTACCATGCGCTCGAGCGCGGCGACCGCGACCTCGCCGTCAGCGCCTACCAGCGCTGGGGCTTTGGCGATCTGTCGCGCGAGATGATCGACGTGCTGAACCGCTGGGCGCTCTATGTCTACGGGCCGTTGCTCGACGACCGCGCCCGGCGAATTCAGGAAAAGGGGAACGGCGACGACGGCGCCGCGGTCGTCGAAAGCGTGCACCGCGACATCCGCCGCCTCGGCGGGGTGCGCCCGCCGCGCGAATTCGTGTTCATGGACCGCGCCGCGATCGGGCTCGGTTCGGTGTTCATGCACCTGAAGGCCGAGATCAACTGGCACCGCCTGTTCCACGAATTGATTGAGGATTTTGACGAGGCCGCCCTCGCCGCCCGCCAGCGCGCCGCCCTCGAAGCCGCCGGCGTGCCGCTGCCAATCGAGCCCCAGGTTTCGCCTTCGCCGCCTCGGCGCGGCCGGAGAAGAGCCCCGCCGCAGAATCAGCCCGGCGACCGGGCTTAGAGCCGGCTCGATCTCATTGAACCGTCGTTCCCGCGAAAGCGGGAATCCAGAGCGTTGCCCGCGCCATAAACAGTGAGGCAACCGGTATGTGGATGCCCCTGGACCCCCGCTTTCGCGGGAGCGACGAAGCGAATTGCAGTCGAAGGCGAGCTGTCCCAGCGCCTACCGCCGGCAAAAAGGACCGAGCCGGACTTTACGACGCCGCGGCGAGGTCTTGCGTGTCGCGGCGGAGGTCGGGGGTGTCGTTGCGGCCGGACAGGAAGGCCTTGATGTTGCGCGCCGCCTGGCGCAGGCGCTGGCGGTTCTCGACGAGCGCGATGCGGACGAAACCCTCGCCGTACTCGCCAAAACCGACCCCCGGCGACACCGCGACATTGGCGCGTTCAAGCAAGAGCTTGGAAAAGGCGAGGCTGCCGATCGCGCGAAACGGCGGCGGGATCGGCGCCCAGGCGAACATCGTCGCCTCCGGCTGCGGCACCTCCCATCCGGCCTGCCGCAACCCGTCGATCATTACGTCGCGGCGCGCCTGATAGCGCGCGCGGGTTTCGGCGATGCAGTCCTGCGGGCCGTTCAGGGCCGCCGTCGCCGCCACCTGGATCGGGGTGAAGGCGCCGTAATCGAGGTAGGACTTGACCCGCGACAAAGCTGCGATCAGCCGCTCGTTGCCGACGGCAAAGCCGATGCGCCACCCGGCCATCGAATAGGTCTTGCTGAGCGAGGTGAACTCGACCGCAATGTCGCGCGCCCCCGGCACTTCGAGGATCGAGGGCGGCGGCTTGCCGTCGAAATAGATTTCGGCATAGGCGAGGTCAGACAAGACGACGATGTCGTGACGCCGGCAGAACGCGATGATCTCGCCATAGAAATCGAGGTCGACGGTCTGTGCTGTCGGATTGGCCGGGAAGTTCAGCACGATCGCCAGCGGCGCGGGGATGCTGTGCCGCACCGCTTTTTTTAATTCGGCGAGAAAGTCGAATTCGGGGCCGACCGGCACGTGCCGCACCGAGGCCCCGGCCATGATGAAGCCGAAGGCGTGGATCGGATAGCACGGGTTCGGCACCAGCACGATGTCGCCCGGCCCGGTGATCGCTTGGGCCAAATTGGCGAGCCCCTCCTTCGAACCCAACGTGACGATGACTTCACGTTCGGGATCGAGCTCCACGTCAAAGCGGCGGGCGTAATAACCGGCGCAGGCGCGGCGCAGCCCGGCGATGCCGCGCGACACCGAATAGCCGTGGGTTTTCGGGTTCCGCACCGCCTCGATCAGCTTGGCGACGATGTGCGCGGGGGTCGGGCCGTCGGGATTGCCCATGCCGAGGTCGATCACGTCGCGCCCGGCGGCGCGCGCCTTGGCCTTCAGCGCGTTGACTTCGCTGAAGACGTAGGGGGGAAGGCGCTTGATGCGGTAAAAATCCTCGGGCATGGCGGCTCGACTGCGTTGGACAGCGCCTTGTAGCCCGGCCCACAGAGTTTGGCGAGCCCGATAGCGGCGCCCGCCCGACATTCACCGTGCGCCGAGCGCCGCCTCCTTTGGACTGATTACCGCATCAGGTATTGGGCAAGGAAGGCGGGGACGCGGGTCAGAGCATCCTGGCGCGCGGCGGGGTTGGTGCCTTGGATCGGGACCACTCCGGCGGTGGTGCGATATCTCGGCGATTCGTGCACGAACATATCGGGCCAGTCGAAATCGTGATATGCACCGGGATATATTTGCATCTCGACCGGCGAGCCGCGCGTGATGGCGCCATCGACAAGCTCTTTGCACGGTGCTGCTGGGGTCCAAACGTCGCCGGCGCCGACCAGCACCAGCAGCGGGATCGCGCTTTTCCATGGCACCTTTTGTTTTTTCTCGTCGCACGACCCCGGATAAAAGGCGACGGCAGCCCGGAAATCCCCGTGCGGCAGGGCCGGGGGGCGGCCGAGGCTCTGCTCGCGGATCGAAAAGAGCACAACCCCGCCGCCTTGCGACCAGCCGATGACGCCAATCTGGTCGGGCCGGACAAACGGCTGCGCCTGCAGAAACAACAGTGCGCCGTAAGCGTCGCGCGGCCGCTTTAAATAGAGGTCGCGGTCGAAATCCTGCTGCGCGCACATCGGGCCGTGACCCCGCGGGCCGAAACTGTCGACCATCAGCACGACATAGCCGCGCCGCTTCAGCTCCGCGGCCCAGTCGCGTTCGCGTGGCTCG
>DATMKU010000277.1:0-5224 GCA_035570935.1 Allostellaceae bacterium | reverse complement strand
CGCCCCGTTCAGAGCTTGAGCAGGCGGCGGGCGTTGCCGTTCAGCAGCTTCTCTGTGTCTTCGCGGCCGAGCGGCAGCGTCTTCAGCCATTCGGTGCCGGGCGGGTTTTCGGCGAACGGGTAATCGACCGAGAACAGGATGCGGTCGATGCCCATCTCCATCATGCTGCACACGAGCGCGGTATCCGAAAAGAAGCCGCTCGTCGTGATCCAGAAGTGCTCGCAGAAGATATCGCGGAAGGTCTTCTCCTTCATCGTCGCGCGCAGCCCATGGCTGATGCGCCACAGTAGAAACGGCAGCCCTTCGCCCATGTGCCCGAGGATGATCTTGAGGCCGGGATGGGCATCGAACACGCCGCTCAAGACGAAGCGCAGGCCCTGGGTCGCGGTCTCGACCGTGAAGCCCCAGGCGGCACGCAGGATACCGGGATGTGACTGCGCGTAATCCTTGTAATAGGCCTCGATGACCGCGGGGTGCGGCAACGCGGGATGGATATAGATCGGCACGTCGAGCTTGGCGGCCCGCTCCCAGATCGGCCAGAACCGCCTATCGTCGTGAAAGACGCCGCCGGTCATGCCGTTGACCATCGCGCCCTTGAAGCCGAGCTTGGTGACGGCGCGCTCCAGTTCGTCGGCGGCGGCGCGCGGGTTGGCGGTCGGCACCACGGCGAAGGCGGAAAAACGATCCGGGTGGCGTTGAACCGCCTCATGGAGCCGGTCATTGGTGCGGCGCGCCAAGGGCGGCCCGGCTTCCGCGTCGACCACCTGCAGTCCGGGGATTGAATGCGACAGGACCTGGAGATCGATGCCGGCCTCGTCCATCTCGCGGATGCGCAGCGCGCCGAGATCGTCGAGCCGCTCGACGATCTCGCGACCCGCGCCGGGACCGCCGCTGAGCTGCTTGACCTCGGGGTCCTGGTAATGCTCTTCGAGCGCGATGATGTAGGGCTTCTTTGCCATTTCTGTTCTCCCTCCTATGCCTGGTGCGCGCCGGTTCGCGTCGCCCGGTCGCGCGGAGATTAAACCATCCGGCCGTACCAGGCACTCGATCTGGGCCGCGCCCTGCCCGGGTCGGACGGCGCGGCCGGGTGCCGCCGTCGTTGAAGTTACCGACCATGCGGCAGATCACGGTGCCGGGCTAAAGCGCGTTGGGCGGGCGCGAGTTGTGACCGGCCACCGGTACTAAAATATCGACTTTGCTCCGGCGAACGTGTTTTGGACGTTGCTCGGCTGCGATCGAATTCCGGTCGTATTTTGTTGTGGCGCGCATCGCTGAGACTAAAACTACCCCACAACTCGCGAAGCCAGGAATCTCGTTTAGGGTACGCGATAATGACCGCGTTCGAACTGGTCGAGCCATCTTCGCTCGGCGAGGCACTGGGGTTGCTCGACCCCGACGACCCGGCGGTGCGGCCGATCGCCGGCGGTACCGCGTTGATGCTGATGATGAAGACCGGGCTTTACCAGCCGCGGCGTCTGGTCAGCCTGCGGGCGCTCGGGCGGGCGCTCACCATGATCGCCGCGACTCCCGAGGGCGGGCTCGACATCGGCGCGATGGTGCGATTGGCGCAGATCGAGCGCTCGGCGGTGGTGCGGCAGGCCGCGCCGGTCGTCGCCGACACGTTGCTGACCCATTCCAATGTCCGCGTGCGCAATGTCGCGACCGTCGGTGGCAACCTCGCGCACGGCGATCCCCACATGGATCTGCCGCCGGTGCTGATTGCCCTGGGCGCGTCGGTACGGGTGGTGGGCCCAAGCGGCGAGCGCGACATCCCGGTGGAAGAGCTCATCACCGGCTACATGACGACGGTGCTCGGCAATGACGAGCTGATCGCCGCGCTGCGCGTGCCGTCGCAGACGGGACGCCGCGCCGCCTATGCCAAGATCACCGCGCGCACGGCCGATGATTGGCCGGCGCTCGGTATTGCCGCGTCGATTGGCGCCGCCGACGTGAGGATTGCGATCGGCGCGGCAACCGAAATCCCAATGCGCCTCACGCAGACCGAGGCGTTGTTTGCTGGCCGGCGGATCGATGAGGCGCTGCTGCGCGAGGCGGGGAAATGCGCCGCCGCCGAGGCGCCGGTGGTCGGCGATCTGCACGGCTCGGCCGCGTACAAGCGCGTGCTCGTCGAGGTGCATCTGCGCCGCGCTCTGCAAAAGGCGCTCGATTCATGAGCGAGACGAAGACCGTTTCCGTGGGCCAGATCGGCCGCTCGCTGCCGCGGGTCGAGGCGCGCGCCAAGGTCACCGGCCGCGCCGAATACGTCCACAATCTGCGCCTGCCCGGCATGCTGTGGGCGAAGATCGCCCGCAGCACGGTGCCGCACGGCCGCATCCGCCACATTGATACGAGCGCCGCCCAAGCGACCCACGGCGTGTATTCCGTCGTTACCGGCGAGGACATCCTTCGGGTCATCCCGGACCCGTATTTCGGGCCGGCATTTCACGATCAGCCGATCTTGGCGCTCGGAAAAGTGCGATTCGCCGGCGAGCCGGTCGCCGTCGTGCTGGCCGAAGACCCAAAGATCGCCGAAGCGGCGGCACAAGAAATTTCAATCGATTACGAGGAGCTTCCTGCGGTTCTCGATGAGGTCGAGGCCTTGATCGCGACGACTTTCGTGCATGAGGCACTGAAGCCGGCTGGCATGTTCGCCGATTTAAAGCATCTTGCCGGCAAGCGCGACACCAATGTCGCGCTCGACTACCATCTGCGACGCGGCGACGTCGACAAGGCCTTTGCCTCGGCCGACCACCTCTTCGAGCACGTCTTCCGCACGCCGCAGCAGATGCATACGCCATTGGAGCCGCATTGCGCGATCGCCGACGCGACCCCGGCCGGCGTCACGGTGCACAGCTCGACACAGACCCCGTCTTCGGTGCGGGTCGAGATCGCGAGGCTTTTGGGCCTGCCGGAGAACCGGGTGCGCGTGCGCGCCGCTTTCCTGGGCGGCGGGTTCGGCGCCAAGGTCTACGTAAAGATGGAGGCGCTTGCGGTCGCGCTGTCGCTGCTAGCGCGCCGCCCGGTCAAGGTCGCGCTGACGATGGAGGAGCAGTTCTTCACGATCTCGAAGCACGGCTCAACCTTCCGCATCAAGAGCGCGGTGACCAAAAACGGGCGGATCACCGCGCGCTATTGCGAGGTTATCTATAATGGGGGCGCCTATGCCGATATCGGTCCACGGGTCGCGCAGAAGTCTGGGTTCTCGGCCGCCGGGCCCTACGACATTGCCAATGTCTCAATCGATTCCTACGAGACCTACACGAACCGGCCGACCGCCGGCGCGCTGCGGGGTTTTGGCATGCCGCAGCTCGTCTGGGCCTATGAGAGCCACACCGATCTCGTCGCCCGCGAACTGGGCCTCGACCCCGTCGAGTTCCGTCGCAAGAACCTCCTCAAGGACGGGCTGCCGCAAGCGACTGGCACGGTGCTCAAGGATACCGCTACCGTCGCGGTGCTCGACCGCGTCGTCCAGCGGATCGGCTGGGGGCAGCCGTTCGACCGCGGCCGCGGCTCGCTGAGGCGCGGCCGCGGCGTTGCGATCGGATTGAAGGCCAGCATTTCGCCGACGACCTCGGTCGCGACTATCGCGGTCGCCGCCGACGGCAGCGCGACGCTTTATTGCAGCACCGTCGATATGGGCCAGGGATCGACAACGGCGCTGGCGCAGATCGCCGCCGAGGCGCTTGGTATCGAGGCGGAGGCGGTGCGTGTCGTCCTGCCCGATACCGATGTGACGCCCTACGACATGGGAACGTTGGGATCGCGTTCGACCTTTCACATGGGCCACGCCGTGCGCGGCGCTGCCGAAGAGGCGAAGGCCAAGCTCGCCGCGCTGGCCGCCGAAACCGGCGCGCCGGAAGGCAGCAACCTGCCGATCGCCGAGCTCTTCCGCCGCAAATACGGCATGCAGGCCGGCACCATCGTCGGCTCGGGAAGTTTTGTGCCGGATTACGTGCCGCCCGACCACGCGACCGGCCTGACGCCGAACGCAACGCCCTATTGGATGACGGGCGGCAGCGGCGCCGAGGTCGAGGTCGACACCGAAACGGGCCATGTGCGCGTGCTGCGTCTCGTCAATGTCGCGGACGCTGGCACGCCGATTAACCCACGCATCGTCGAGACACAATTGACCGGCGCCGCGGTTATGCAACTGGGCTTCACGCTGAGCGAGGAGATGGTGTTCACCGACGGACAGCTCCGCAACCCATCCTTTGCCGACTACAAAATTCCAGGTATCCGCGACATGCCCGAGTTTTTGACGGGCGAGAGCGTTGCAGCGCGCCAGGAGTCCGGACCCTACGGTGCGAAGGGCGTCGGCGAAACCGGCACGTTCGGCGTGTCGCCGGCGATCGCCAACGCGATTCACGACGCGGTCGGCGTGCGCCTCACGGAATTGCCGATCACCGCCGAGGCGGTCTACCGCGCGCTACGCCGGGCGGCAGGCGACCCGTTGCCGGAGGAACGATGAGCGCCGCGCCTCGGACGATCCGTTTTACCCTGAACGGCGCCGCCGCCGAGTGCGTGGTGGCGCCGCACGAGACGCTCGTCGATGTATTGCGAGACCGTTTCGCGCTCGGCGGGCCGCGCGAAAGCTGCGGCCAGGGGCTGTGCGGCTGCTGCACCGTGCTGGTCGACAGCGCGGCGGTGTCGGGCTGTCTCTACCTCGCCGTGTTCGCCGACGGCGCCGAGCTCGTCACCGTCGAGGGCCTTGCCGATGGCGACACGCTGCACCCGGTGCAGGAAGCCTTCATCGAGGCGGGTGCATTCCAGTGCGGCTTTTGCACGCCCGGATTCGTGCTGATGACGACGCAGCTGTTGGCCGCGCATCCCGACCCAAGCGACGACCAGATCCGTCACTACCTGTCGGGCAATCTGTGCCGCTGCGGCGCCTATCCGCAGATCGTCGAAGCGGTGAACTTGGCGGCGCGGAAACTGCGCATCGGCTGACGCCTTTCGTTTTGTCGTCGCGACGAAGGTAGGTTGGAACAGGGGCAGCTGTCGCCTCGCTGTTCAAGGCCGTCTTGATTTGGGGCTCGCCAGGGTTAGTAATACGGATCTCCGGAAATTTCTGGACACGAGTGTATCTTTTTATCTGGGCCACGGTTCGATAGCAGGCACAAGCTATGGATCGGACGAAGCCGGAGCCCAGGCGACCGCGCAGAGCGAGCGGACCAAGCCGGTGTTGGTGGCGAACCGGTTCCACGCCATCTCGCAGGCGTCCATG
>DATMKU010000276.1:0-29554 GCA_035570935.1 Allostellaceae bacterium | reverse complement strand
CTCGTCGCGTTCCTCGACGCCGCTAAAACGCACCCTTCCGTCGAACGGCAGATCCTCCTCGGCCGGGTCGACGACTTGCAGCAAGTGGCCCTTGAGCCCGCTAGCGGCAAATCGGGCCAAGGCGGTGTCGACAATGTCGAGCGGCGACAGAAAATCGCCGATCAGGACGAGCAGGCCGGCGCGCGGCAGCGGCTCGAAGGTGGGCATGCTCGGCCGCTCGTCGCCGGCGCGGCCGAGCATATCGACCACCCGCGTCAAGGCGATCCGCCCGCTCATCGGGGCCAGCCCGCTGCCCAGCATCGTCAGGCGCTCGCCGCCGCGAACGAGCAGGCTGGCCAGTGCCGCGAGCAGCAATTCGCCTCGGTCGCGCTTGGAGGGCCAGTCGGCGCCGGCGATGTACTCGGCCGAGCTGTAGTCCATCGAGGCCGAGGCGTCCCGCCACAGCCACACGCTCTGCGCCGCCTCCCATTCGGTTTCGCGAACATAGAGGCGCTGCGATTTGGCGCTTTCGCGCCAGTCGATGCGGCTTGCCGCGTCGCCCGGCTCATATTGGCGGAATTGCCAGAAGGTTTCGCCCTGGCCGACGCGGCGGCGACCGTGCACGCCTTGCGCGACGGTCGCTGCGACCCGTTCGGCGGCGACCAGCAGCGGCGGGAACGCCGCCGCCGCCTGCTCCGCCCGGCTGCGCAACGCGGTGGGTGGCGCGCCCCGGCGCGCCAGCAGTGAGGCGAGCGAACGCGCGACCCCGGTATTCACCGGAACGGCGCCGAGATGTGTTCGATGACCCGCGCCACCGTGACCCCGTCGGCGCGGCCGGCAAAGCTGACCGCCATGCGATGTTGCAGCACTGGCGGCGCCAACGCCAGGACGTCGTCGACCGAAGGACTGAAGCGGCCGTCGATCAATGCCCGCGCGCGGCAAGCGAGCATCAGCGCCTGGCTGGCGCGCGGCCCCGGCCCCCACGAGACGTAGCGGGTGATCGGATCGGCGGCGGCGTCCGGGCGGCCCGAACGCACCAACGCCAAGATCGCGTCGACGACGCTTTCTCCGACCGGGATGCGCCGCACCAGGCGCTGCGCCGCGATCAGCTCGGCGACGGTCATCGCCGGCCGCGGCCGGTCCTCGGCGATCCCGGTCGTCGCGATCAACATCTCGCGCTCGGCCGCGCGATCGGGATAGTCGACGTCGATCTGCAACAAAAACCGGTCGAGCTGGGCCTCGGGCAGTGGATAGGTTCCCTCCTGCTCGAGCGGGTTCTGGGTTGCCAACACATGAAACGGCCGCGGCAGCGGGTGGTATTGCCCGGCGATCGACACGCGGCCCTCCTGCATCGCCTGCAACAGCGCCGACTGCGTGCGCGGGCTCGCCCGATTGATTTCGTCGGCCATCAGCAGCTGGCAAAAAACCGGCCCCGGGATAAAGCGAAAGGACCGCCGCCCGCTTTCGCTTTCCTCCAGCACCTCGGAACCCAAAATATCGGCCGGCATCAGATCGGGGGTGCATTGGATGCGCTTTTCATCGAGCCCGAGGATCGTGCCCAAGGTCTCGACGAGCCGGGTTTTGGCGAGGC
The DNA here is from genome assembly GCA_035570935.1 of Allostellaceae bacterium. Classification (GTDB taxonomy): domain Bacteria; phylum Pseudomonadota; class Alphaproteobacteria; order ATCC43930; family CGMCC-115725; genus AP-15. The sequence goes on along the minus strand of DATMKU010000276.1, from coordinate 27,984 downwards.
CCGGAACGCCGATCAGCAGCGCGTGACCGCCACACAACAGGGTGATCAGGGCTTGCTCGACGACCTCGCGCTGACCAAAGATGATTTCGCCGATGCGGCTGCGCACGAGGCCGAGGCTGCGGCCGAGCGCCTCGACCTCGGCGACGAGATCGGCGGGGGCGGTGTTGACGGATGCGGAGGAAGACAACAGCGGCGATCCTCTTTTCGAATGTTTCGACACCTCGACAGGCGCGACCCTGATGGAAAATACCGGCTCCGGCAATTCCTCGATGATCCGGCCCGCGATGAGCCTGCGGTCGCCAGTCGACTGCGGCGATCTCGACATGCGGATCGCCCGCGACGGCACCTGGTTTTATCGCGGCTCGCCGATCGGCCGGCTGCCGCTCGTCAAGCTTTTCGCGTCGGTTCTGCGCCGCGAGCCGGATGGCTCCTACTGGCTCGTGACCCCAGCCGAGCGCGGCCGTATCGAGGTCGAAGACGTTCCTTTTCTCGCCGTGGAACTGACCGTAAGCGGAGCAGCCTGCGAGCAGCTACTGATCTTCCGGACCAATCTGGACGATATTGTGACAGCGGGTCCGGACAATCCGCTGCGGGTCGAGACCGCGGCAAATGGCGAACCCGCGCCTTATATCCTCGTGCGTGACGGGTTGGAGGCGCGGCTCGCGCGGCCGGTCTTTTACGAGCTGGTCGAGCTGGGCAGCGAACAGCAGGTCGGCGGGGCGGCGCAGTTTGGGGTCTGGAGCGGCGGGGCCTTCTTCCGGCTCGGCGATCCGGGCGAGGATCGCGAATGAGGACGGACAGGCGCCGCAAGGCAAGGGGTCAAGGGACGGGTCGCTGATGGATGAACGGACAGTAGGGTCCCAGCCGCTCGGCCGGGAGTGGGTCACCACGCGTTTTGCGCAACTTGGCCAACCGGGCCGGCGGGGCTTTGGCGGTGCCGCGGACGCGGCCGAGGCGGCGGCGCTGCGGCAGGCGACCCGCGGCGACCATGATCTCAACCCCGGCATGACCCCACCCAGCGTCGAATTGCGGCCGGCCGCGGTGCTGGTGCCGCTGGTGGACCGTCCCCAAGGAATGTCGGTGCTGTTGACCCAGCGCACCCAGCATCTGAGCGCGCATGCCGGCCAGATCGCCTTTCCCGGCGGCCGGGTCGAGCCCGAGGACCGCGACACCGCCGCGGCGGCGCTGCGCGAGACCGAGGAAGAGATTGGTTTGCCGCGCGAGCGCGTGACCTTGATTGGGCGGCTCGACACCTATGTCACCGGAACCGGGTTCGAGATCGCGCCGGTTGTCGGCATCGTCTCGGCGCCGTTTGCTTTGACCGTCGATCCGTTCGAGGTGGCCGATGTCTTCGAGGTGCCGCTGGCCTTTGTGCTCGACCCTGCCAACCATCGCCGCACCGAGCGCGTGTTCGAGGGGCGCCGCCGGGTATTTTTTGTGCTGCCCTTTGAGAACCGCAACATCTGGGGCGCCACCGCCGGGATCCTGGTGAATCTGGCCGAGGTGCTCGCCGGCTAAGCGATGATCCGGGTCTTCCTGACGATCGTCCTGCCGTTGCTGTTGCCGACGGCGCTTTATCTGCTGTGGGTGTCGACGCTCGGCGCGCCGCATGACGGCGGAGCGGTGGCATGGACCTCGGTGCCGTGGGTGTGGCTCGCGGGCGCCGGTGCTGTTTTGCTGGCGATCGTGCTGCTGGTCGTCACCGTCGGCTTCGGCACCTCGCAACAGGGGATCTACGTCGCCCCGCGCTATGTCAACGGCCGCATCGTCCCTGGCCATTTTGAGCCCGCCGTCCGGCAATGACGCCAGGATGGTAGAACGATGATCGAGGGGTCGCGGCCGCCGCGCTGTGTCCGGCGAGCGTCATCCGCCGCCTAAAGAACAAGACCGTCTCGATCGTGGATGATGAAGGGGCGACCGCGAGTTACTGGGCCGGCTCAGGCCGGAGGTTCGCGCAAGGCCGTTTTCGCAGGACGACAGATCGAGCCATCGCGAAGATCATGGGGGCCGACCGGCACAGGAGGGAGTCGATCCGTTCGATGATTTTTAGGACCGACCGCGGCAACTCGACCGTTTTGATTTTTGCCGTAACCCCTCCCGACAGCGGGAACATCAAGCACTCGCTGAATGCATCGCTCACGATCTCAAACCCTGGCATGTGTTGTTCAAACATCCTTTTCTCGCCGAACAGAAGATAGCTGATCGCATTGTTGCCGGACCAGGGATCTGCGGGATCGTTGGCGCTTGCCGCAGGATCAAAGACATCGCATTCAAACGACCAGCCTTCGTGCCGCATCAGGCGAAGCGCACTCAGAAGCAGCAGACTTGGATGAGGCTCCAGCAGTAAGATGCGTCCGCCGTCCTTGAGGCAACGATGCGCATTCGACAAAAACTGAATCGGTGCTGCCAGATGATGCAAGACATTGACGCATATCAGGACATCGATGGCTTCCGACTGAAAGGGGAGCTCCATAGCATTTGCGCACAGATCGATCCACGGCTGGGGCGATATTTCGGTGGTTATAAGGAGCTCGCGATGGATGAAAAATTTTGACAAACCTGCTCCGGCCCCGATTTCCACCACGATGTCATGTGCGTTTATAAAATCGTTCATCCACCTGTATCTTTTGTCTAGAAGGAATCGGAGATTACTCTCCTTCTTTGAAAGGAACTCGGCCCGGGAGCGTGCAGGTTTCCCTCAGATGCCATTCGATTGCTGCCATGGGCCGGGAAATACTCGGTTGGCAAGAAGTGCTGGAAGAAGTTCACAATCAGAATCCGAGCGGAAAGGCTTTAGGGGTTCCATCGCTGTGCAGACCCGCCCGATCGACGGCGTGCAGTTGCGCTTATCGCATTGGGCATCGTCGCACCGACGACAACCAAATGATCGGCACCGATCGACAACTAATAATGGCTAACCTATTAACAAATAATGAACGTGAATTCTACAATGAACATGAATTCCAGAATCGGAAGCTGCTGCACTTTCCTGTGTATTGGATGGAGTACAGACCGCCCGCGCATATTCGCGCCGCGAAGAGGACGTTTTACCCGGCGGTAATCCTTCCGGGATTACGGTCGGTCGATGCTAGGTGGCGTGGAACGCTCCAATGAGTTCGACGGCCTCTCGGCCCGCCGCCTCGGTGAAGCGCCGGGGGCCAGTGCCGCGCCGAGGCTACGGGCGGCTCTCTCGGCGCGCTTTGGTGGGCGGCAGACAAGGGGCGAGGGGCGCGCCGGACATCAAATAGGCTCCGCCGGCGATGTCCCTGATCCGAGCCCCATCGAACCTCCGCGGCCCGCGGCCGCGCCGAAGCCGGCGTATCGCTTGGCGATCCCCAGTGTAGCGTTGCTGCTCTACGGCGCGTTGGCGTCGCTGTGGTATTGGGGGCCGCATTCGATCTATTTCGCTGTTTTGCGGCTGTTCGCGGTAAATCCGTTCCGCTTCCCCTTTCTCGACATCTCCGCCGTTCTCGCCGCGGCGCAATGCCGGCGGTATGGGATCGATGTCTATCGCTGGAATCCGTGCGACGCGCTGGGCCGCCCGCATGTCTATTCGCCGCTCTGGCTCAGGATCACGCCAGGGTTTCTGGATACAACGGCGACGACCGCCGTCGGGCTTGTTCTCGGCCTGCTGTTTATCGCCTCTCTAGCACCGCTATGCCGGCCGACGACCCGCGCCGAGGCGGCGCTGCTCGGGCTGACGGTGTTCTCGCCAATGATCGTCTACGCGCTTGAACGCGCCAACAGCGATCTTGTCGTCTTCCTGCTGATCTTCGCCGGTTGCGCTGTTGCCCGCGTCTCGCGTCCTTGGCGGTGGGGGGCCTATGCGCTCTATTTCTTTGCCGGTCTGCTCAAATATTATCCGCTGGCGCTGCTGGCGCTGGTGATCCGCGAAAGCCGCCGCGCCGCCATCGCGCTGGCGGCGACCGCCGCTGCCGTTTTGCTGGTGCTGGTGCTTTGTGACCGCGCCGAGCTGGCAAAGGCTCTGGCCAACATTCCGCGCCTCGCTTATTTTGCCGATTCGTTCGCCGCCGTGAACCTGCCTTTCGGCCTCGCCGAGGTTCTGCTGGACCCGGTCCTTACCAGATTGGTCGGCATTACACTGCTGGCGGTTTTGACCGCGCTGGCGGGAGCCAGAACCCGGCGCACTCTATCATTGCTCGACCGGGCCTCACCCGATTGGCGCCCGTTTGAGGTGGAATGCCTGATCGTCGGCGCCGTGGTGCTCGCCGGCTGCTTTTTGGTCGGTCAGAATGTCGACTACCGCGGCATCTATTTGGTGCTGGTGACGCCGGGCCTGCTCGTGCTGCGCCGCTCGGCGTCAGCGGTGGAGGTACGCCGATTTCTGGCGAGGATGATCGGCGCCGTGGTGTTCGTCGCCTGGGAAGAAGTCATCCGCGGCATCTTTGGCGCGGCAGCCTCGGCGCTCCCGAACGTGTTGCGACCGCGTGCTGAAACCCTGTTTTGGCTCGGCCGCGAACTCGTCTGGTGGTGGCTGGTCGCGGGTTTCGCCGCGATCGTTTTGTGCCATATGCGGCAATTGCCGCTCGTCGCCGACACCGGTGCCATATTGGCAAGGCTCGGGCGGACGCGGCGCCGATCGCGGTTCGCCTGATTTCCTTGGCGTTGCCCCTTAGCGCGTGATCCGGCCAGGTCGCACCATCGGCTCGTCACGCCGCTTTCGAGCGTGTGAAGCAAATGGCTGGACCGGCGCCCTGCGTCCCCGCCTTCGCGAGGGCAGTTTCTTCGAGACAGCCGTGGGCCCGTCCTCGCGCCGGCCGTAGGCCGGACCGATGGGCGGGTTTCTCACGATGTGGAATTCCATAAACGTCATCATCGGCTTGCTTCACCCTGAGGAGCGTCCACCGGGCCTGCCCCGGGCGTGAACTGGGGACGCGTCTCGAAGCACGCACGAAGCCGATGATGACGTTTTTTGCGCCGCGCCCAATTTCTCCACCCGCTCTTTCGCGGGGATAACGATCCGATGTGATCGAAAACCGCGTCAGCGCAGCCGCGCCGCGACCGCCGGCAGAGCGCCGATGTCGATGCCGTGGCGCGCCGCCTCAGCGACCAACATCAGCGGGTCGGCGCCGTCGCGCAGCCGGGTCAACGCCCACAGCAACGTCGAGCGCGTGCCGCTGCGGCAATGCGCGACGACCGGGGTCGCCGCCTCGCCCAGCGCCATGGCAAAGGCGTCGACATCGGCGCGCGTCAGGCTCGCCGCGGTAATCGGGATATGGTGATAGGCGATCCCATGCGCCTCGGCGAGCTTGCGCGCTTCCGCCGCCGGCAATTGCCCCGGGTCTTCGCCATCCGGCCGGTTGTTGATGATCGTGCGCACCCCGGCCTGCGCCAGCGCCTCGATATCCGCCCCATCGAGCCGCCCGGCGGCGCTGAGCCCCGGCGCCAAGGGAATAAGCTCGGCTGTCATGCTGCTCCTCCGCAACCTCGCCCCGCAACCCCGTCGGCGCAAATTCGTAAGCGCAATTCGTCGGCGCAAATTCGCAGCCGCGGCCGCCCGGGTCATCAAAAAAATCAGGCGGCGAATTGCGGCGGGCGCTGCATCATGTCGCCGGCACGGATCCAGAACCGCTCGAGCCGGCGCAAAGTGACCGTCGTCGCCTGCAGATCCTCGGCGCCGACCAGCGCCTGGCCCAGCATTTCCGAATGCCGGCCGTGCATCGCCGTCAGGGCCTCGCGCAATTTGATGCCCTTGTCGGTCAGCCGGACGTGCACCGAGCGGCGATCGTGCAACGAGCGCTGCTGCACCAGATAGCCGTTCTCGACCATCTTTTTGACGTTGTACGAGACGTTCGAGCCGAGATAGCAGCCGCGCAGGGTCAATTCGCCGACGGTCATCTCCGCTTCGCCGATGTTGAACAGCATCATCCCCTGGACATTGTTGATGTCATGGATGCCGAGCCCTTCGAGTTCGAGCTTCACCACTTCGAGAAAATGGCGGTGAAGCCGCTCGATCAGCGAAATCACTTCGAGATAATTGTTGTTCATCAGCGGCCTCGTAGGGGAGCGGTCGCGGACAGAATAGCGCGGGCATCGTTAAGCCTTCGTTTCAAATTTTAGTTTCTGATTTGGCGATAAAGCGATAGATGGCGGAGAAATCGAGCCCGCCCATCCCCTCATCGACAAACAGCTGGTAGAGTGCCGCCGCCGTCCCGCCGAGCGGGGTCGGCGCCGCCGCGGCACCCGCCGCCTGCTGCGCCAGCCGCAAATCCTTCAGCATCATCGCCGCGGTAAATCCGGCGGCATAGTCGCGGTTCGCCGGCGAGGTCGGCACCGGCCCCGGCACCGGGCAGTAGCCGGTCAACGCCCAGGATTGTCCGGTGGATTTGCTGACGACATCGAACAAGGTCTGCGAGGTCAACCCGAGCTTGTGCGCAAGCGTGAACGCCTCGCACACCCCGATCATCGAAATCGCGAGCATCATGTTGTTGCAGATCTTGACCGCCTGCCCGTTGCCGGCGGGTCCGGTATGGACGATCGTGCGGCCCATCGCGTCGAGGACCGGCCGGGCGCGGGCAAAGGCCGCCGCGTCGCCGCCGACCATGAACGTCAGGCTCGCCGCCGCGGCCCCCGCGGTGCCGCCCGAGACCGGCGCATCGACCATGTCGAACCCGGCCTCGCGCGCCGCCGCCGCGACCGCGCGCGCGGTCTCGACATCGATCGTCGAGCAGTCGACCAATAAGGCGTCGTTGCGGGCGCGGCCCAAAACCCCGCCATTGCCGAGATAGACCTCGCGCACCTGCGGCCCGGCCGGCAGCATCGTGATCACGACATCGCCCGCGGCGACGGCTTCGGCGGCACTCGCCGCCGCGCGCCCGCCCGCCGCGGCGAGCGCGGCGATGGCGGCCGGCACGATGTCGTATCCCGTCACCTGATGCCCGGCCTTGACCAGATTGGCCGCCATCGGCGCCCCCATATTGCCGAGCCCGATAAAGCCGATCGCCGTCATCGTGTCGTTTCCTCCACTCCGCAGGGGTTCCGCATGCGAGGATAGGGTGTCCCCGGCCGAGCCGGAAGGGGCGGGCAGGGGGCAGCCGGCCCGGCACGAGACGCGACGTGATAATGCCGCCAATTTCGCCGGCGGGTGCTATCGTTCGGGCGCAACCGGCCTCATGTGTCCGCCGAAGGTGCCTTCGATGCTGTCCGCCGTCGACGACCCGATCCTCAAGCGCTTCCGCGCCGCACTCGACCAAATCTACGGCGACCGCATCGAACGGGTCGTGCTGTTCGGCTCGCGCGCCCGCGGCGACGCACACGACGACTCGGATTACGATATCGCTATCTTTCTCAAAGATCTTACCGACCGCTGGCAGGAAATAGACCGCATCATCCCGGTCGTCACCGACGTCCTCTATGACGAGGAAGCGTTCATCCATGCCATGCCTTATCGGGCGGGCTCCTACGAAGAACGCACGCCGCTGATGCGCGAGATTCGCCGCGAGGGCGTCGATCTGTGACGCCCGAAGCTACCGGCCATCTCGACAAGGCGCGGGAATGCCTGACGCGCGCCCGGATTATTCTCGCGGCGGGCGTTGCCGAGGACGCGGCGCGCAATGCGTACCTGGCGGCCTTCCATGCGGCGCAAGCTCTGGTCGCCGCGCGCACGGGAAGGGACGCCAAGACGCACAGCTTTCTCGATGTGCGGCCCTTCGGGCGTAGCGACCGCTCAACAGGTTGTGCCCACACGTGTTCCGACTAAGCGCGGTTACCAAGTATAACTGCCGATCTCGGACCTACCGATGATCTTGTATGGACTACGCAGTCGCAAATGACTAAAATTTAAGCTCGACAATTTCAAGTTTCTTGATACCTGAAATTTTTCGTCATAATAGTGTTTATACTTTATCTGTAAGCACGGGCGGCGGGAGACACACAACATCTAGGGCCGTCTTCACGGTGTGCCCAAGCCGGTTGATGTAGAACCGGAGATACCTCGGATTTCCTCAATGAATATCTCCTTCGGGCGGGGGATTTTGATTGTAAGAGTCTGTGATGGGAGTACCTGACGCGGTTCAAAGAACGCGATGCGAACCTCACGCTGCCGAGGGAATGGATCATGGTGCTTTACAAAAGGACTAGGCGGCGGAGGACGCGTGGTCATCGTCTTCTGATCCAGAGAAAGATTGCAATACTCGACCGGGGCGCAACGGAAATATGAAAACACATCGCCAACTTTTGTACCGCCCATTTCTAATATACGACCACGATAAAACATGCGGTGCGCGAGAAGTTCCATATCTACAATGCGTACGCACGCATCATATGGGTTTTTGGTATCGCCGCACATGGCCTCAGTCAAGGGGGCAAGATCACCCTGAGACGCACAATATACAAAAACATCTGGGTGTTTATAATTCAGGATAACCTTGTTTCCCAGGATAATTTTACCCCCTGTGTCAGCTCTCACTGGCAGAGGAAATCCTTCTGGGGTGAAAGAAGATACTTCATTACCCGACACCACAAGACCTTCAGTCAGGTTGACCTCTATCGAACCTTCGAGACGATCAGCGATCCATTGCGGTTCCTCCAATTGTCGATAATAGGAAAGGCTCGATATTGTGACGGTGCCGTCAATCACAATTTTATCTATATGCACAGAATGTAAGAATTTATAGCAGCTCATCGTTTAGGCGACACCCGTTTTTCACCTCAGCCTCAAAGTAGGAATAGCGCACCGAATTTCCAGTAGACCGGTTATGCGCCAAAGACAAGACTCGTCCCGTTCTCGGGATGATCGGCTTCCGTGGCCGATATGGCGAGCGGGCGGCTGATCGGCTAGCTTCGACAGCAGCAACGGAATGCGGCAGCGGGGGGTGTCGATGGCGGCGGCGGAACCCGAATTCACGCTTGGTATCGAGGAGGAGTATTTCCTCGTCGATCGGGCGACGCGCGATGTCGTCGAGGACCCGCCGGACGCGATGCTGGCCGATTGCGAGGCGTTGCTCGCGGGCCAGGTCAGCCCCGAATTTCTGCGCTCGCAGATCGAGATCGGGACCCGCGTGTGCGCGAGCCTCGCCGAGGCGCGCGCCGATCTCCGTCGCCTGCGCCGCACCGTCGCCGCGGTCGCCGCCCGCCACGGCATGGCCCCGGTCGCCGCGGCGACCCATCCCTTTGCCCGCTGGGACGCGCAGAAAACCACCGAGCGCCGCCGCTACGCCGATCTGCGAGACGATCTGCAGGGGGTCGTCCGCCGGCTCGCGATCTGCGGGCTGCATGTCCACATCGGCATCCCCGACGACGAATTGCGCATCGATTTGTTGAACCAGGCGTCGTATTTCCTGCCGCATCTGCTGGCGTTGTCGACCTCCTCGCCGTTCTGGCGCGGCGACAATACCGGGCTCAAATCCTACCGCCTCGCGGTGTTCGACGAATTGCCGCGCACCGGCATGCCCGAGCGCTTTGACAGCTGGGGCGAATACCGCCGCCACGTCGCGGTGCTGACCGATGCCGGGCTGATCGAGGACGCGACCAAATTGTGGTGGGATCTGCGCCCGAGCGAGCGCTTTCCGACCCTGGAAATGCGCATTACCGACAGCTGCACGACCCTTGAGGATTCGCTGTCGATCGCCGCCCTGTTTCGCTGCCTGTTACGCATGCTGTGGCGGCTGAAGCGGGAAAATCAGCGCTGGCGCCTCTATGCGCGCATGCTGATCGACGAAAATCGCTGGCGGGCGCAGCGCTACGGCACCGACCAAGGCCTCGTCGATTTCGGCCGGGGTGCCATCGTGCCGTATGCCGATCTGCTCGAGGAAATCCTGTTGTTGATCGCACCCGACGCCCGCCATTTCGGCTGCGAAGCCGAGGTATGGCACGCCCGCCAGATCCTCGCCCGCGGCACCAGCGCCCATCGCCAAATCAAGGTCTTCGACGATGCCATCGCCGCCGGCGCCAGCCGGGCGCAAGCCCTCTCAGCCGTTGTCGACTGGCTGATCGCCGAGACCGCGCGCGGCGTCTAGAGCGGTAGCCAAAGCCGGAAGCGTGAGCCGGATATCGGACAGCCGCTGGTGGGACGCCGATAGAATTGCCACAATCGCATGCTATGTGGTCGTTCAGGCCATTGCGGGGAGCGGCAGCTGAATAGCCTTTCGGTCGGGGGCGCAGACGGCGGCCGATGTTGCGACGCGGCTGGGAGCGGCGATTTGGCGGTGCCAAGGAGCTTATCCCGATAATTCCCGGTTCGCTGCAAACAATTCCCGGTTACGGCAGGCAAAATTCCCGTTTGGCTGCGACGGGAATTCACCTGCAAGTATCTGATTAGGAACGGTATTTTTTGACCGAACGGGGCTTTTCCAGAAAAATTCGCGGTTGTTTCCCGTTAACACGGGAATCTCGCCGCCGTCGCTCTGCAGGTGCGTCCGCCGGGCGCGGCCCATTCCCTTACCTGCGGAACGGGCCGGGCTGCGGGGTCAGCCGGTGGTATGCTTGCGGATAAAGGCCGTCATGCGGTCGATCGCGGGGGCGGCGTAGGGGGCGTCGGGCTTGCCGGTCATAAAGCCGTGATTGGCGCCCTCGTAGAGCTGCAGCTCGGCGTCGCCGCCGGCCTTCTGGTAATCGGCGGCGAATTTGCGCATCAATTCGACCGGAACCCATTCGTCCTTGTCGCCGCCAAAGACGAGCGCCGGCGGCAGTGCCGCCTTTTCGCCGCGGTCGAGCATGCGCGGCGGGTTGGCTTCTTCCATCGCCGCCGCGTCGCCCCAGAAATTGTGGTGGTTTTCCATCAGTTCGGCATTGCCGGCCTTTTTGGCGAGCTCGTAGCGCAACAGCGGGTCGAGGACACCCCAGCCGGAGATCACGAATGCGAGCCTGGCGTCGAGCGCCGGCGCGTCGGCCAGCCACAATGCGCTGTAACGCGGGTCGTCGGGCCGCATCGCCGCCAGCAACACCTGATGCCCGCCGCTCGATGTGCCAAAGCTTCCGACCCAATCGGGCCGGCTCCTGAATTCACCGGCGTTCGCCTTCAGCCACCGGGCGCCCAAATTGATGTCGGCGAGCGAGGCGGGGTAGGGCGCCTCGGGCGGCATGCGAAAATCGATCGACGCGACGACGATGCCATTTGCCGCCAAGGCCTTGGCGATGAAGTCGTTGTCGGTGCGGTCCTTGTTGACCCAGGCGCCGCCGTGCACCTGCAGCACCGCCGGGAACGGGCCGGTCCCCCGCGGGCGATAAAGCCGCGCCAGCATCGGTCGGCCGCCCTGGCGCTGGTATTCGACATCCTCGACGCGGATATCGTGGTGGGCATCGCCTTCGAGCGTCGTCGACATGTGCGGTTCCTCGTCTTGTGGTTCAGGGCGGCATCCTAACGGATCGGGGGCGGCCAAATCCACCGGTCAGCGGCATAGCCGCGCGAGCGCCATTCGCGCCATCGGGTTTGCCGGGTGCAGTTCGCGAATCCGGGCCTCGAGTCCGGCGCGCACCGCCGGCGCCTCTGGAAACTCGCGCGCGGTCCAGAAGCGTCTGGCGGGATCGAAAAAGCCGGCCGCGTCGAGAAAGGCCGTGGTGAAATAGTAGCTTTCGGGCAAGGACTCACCGACCGCGCGGGCGATGACTGTCCCGTCGGGCGCGATCGCGGTGTCGAGGCACCAGTGCAGCAGGCGACCGAGATCCCGCCGCGCGCGATGGCGCTGGTCAGGACGCATCTGCGGCCAGCCGAGCCCGAACAGCACAGCTACATCATAATTGTTGTGGCTGGTTACGCCTTCGTCGTCGAGCCAGCCATTGGGGTAGCGATCGTCGCGGATCGCGAGCAAGGTGTCGATCAGCCGCGGCCAATGGCCGATGCGGCCTTCCAGATACCGCGCCATATGAAACGCCAGGCTGAGGTCGACGGTGCGCCAGCGCCGTCCGCCGATGTCGTAATCGGCGCCAAAAAAACCGGTTGTCGGGTCCTGCCAGTCGACGACGAAATGCCGGATCACGGTTTCGAGCCGCGGGTCCCAAGGATAGCCCGGCGGCCGGCGGCGCAAGATCAGCCGGACGAGACCACCGGTGGCGAAGTTCAGCTCCTTGCGGCGGTCGACGCCGTCTTCGGCGAGGCGCGAGACAAGCAGGCTGTCGAGATAGGCGCCGAGGCGATCGGGATCGTTGACGCGGTCGAGAAAACGCGGGGCAACCCCGCCGGCGTCGAAATCGTCGGCGAGCATCCGGTCGACCGAGGCGTCGAGTTTTAGAAACCAGACATCGGTTCCGATACCAAAACTGCCGCACTCGTCGCGCTCCGGGGAGGTCGACGGCGGGGCACCGGTGGTAAGGGCGCGGACCCGTTCGAGGGTTCCCTCGGCCGCGGCGTCATCGCCGGTGTAGTGCAGTCGCCAATGCAATTCGCCGATCGCCTGGCGCGGGCGAGAGGTCTCCCGGCCGGCGGCCTCGTCGCGGTCGAGCAGCGCCTCGAGTGAACGGATCTCGGGCAGGGCCGTCCGGCACAATGAGGCCATCGCCGGATAACGGGCCGCAAGCGAGGCCTGTGGGGTCCAGCCGCGCGGTGCCGGAAGGATTTTTGCCGGGGCAGCCGGCGGCACCGCGGTTTGGCTCAGACGCGGGCGCGCATGGTCGCTTCGGCCGACATTCTCGGCGGCGGCATCAACGAGCCGAAGGAGGTTACGCAGAACAGCCCGGCAAAGGCGACAACCAAGGCGAGAACGAGCGGGCTGCCGCTCGGCCCGAGCGACAGCGCCGCCGTAGCGCCAGCCGCCCCGGTCATTTGGATAAAGCTGCCAAGCCCGGAGGCGGCGCCGACGGTCCGCGGATTGACCCCGAGACTGCCGGCGGTGGCGTTTGGCGTGATCAGCCCGCTGCCGCAGCAGACAAAGATCATCGGGCCAATGACGGCAAAAGAACCGGAGATGTGAAACATGGCGAGCGCCAGCATGACCAGCCCGGCGGGAATCAGCACCGTCGAGCCGATCCGAATCATGCCGTTGACGCCGAGGCGACCGGTCAGGCGGCTCGACAGGAAGCTGCCGACCAGAAAGCCCAATGGCGGCAGCGCGGCGTAATAGCCGTATTGCTCGGGCGTGACCCCAAGCCTGCCGATCAGCACCGCCGGAGCGCCGGCGGCGAAAATGTGAAAACCGGCGTGAGCGCCGGCCGCGGCAAACGCATAACCGATAAAGCGCCGAGTAGCGATCAGCGTCCGGTAGCTCGCGAGAATTCCCTGGCCGTCACCGCGCCGATGCAAGGCCGGCCCACGGCTCGGGACAAAGCGGACCATCAACACCATCGCAAAGGAGGCCAGTAACGCGACCGCGGCGAAATTCGCCCGCCAACCGATCGAGGCTTGCAGATAGCCCCCGAGCACCGGCGCGCCCGCCTGCATCAGGGTGGCCGCGATCGCCCGCCCGGCGATAACCTGGGCAGCCGCCTCCGGGCCCCAGATCTCGCGGGTCAGGGCGCGGCCGACGACCAGCCCGGCGCATGCGCCGATCCCCTGCAGGATGCGAGAGGCGATCAGCACTTCGATCGTCGGACTGGCGGCGCAGAGCAGGCTGGCGAGGGCGCTGAGCGCGAGGCCGCACAGCACCGTCCGCCGCCGCCCAAAGCGATCCGAAAACGGCCCGAGGACGAGCATGCTGACGGCAAATGCAAACAGATAACCGACAAAGGTCAGCTGAACGCGGGCGATCGAGGTGTGCAGGCTATGCGCGATCGCCGGGACCGACGGGACATAAATCGTCGAGGCCACAAGTCCCAATGACGAGGAGGCTGTCAGGCTCAGCAGCACGATTCTGCGGCGTACGACGCTAAAACCGTCGGCAGCGAGCGAGCGGTCTTCGGAAAGCTCAGGCATGTTCGCGTCCGGCCGCTGAAATCGATCGATGATACGGCACTGTCGATTTCATTGACCTTACGGCGGCCGCATTACCGGCGGCGATTAGGCCGCGGGCACGGCAACCGCGGCGTGGGACGCCGGTCAACCGCACCGGCCGCCGCGCGAGCCAGTGGTCGAGCGGCGCTACCGGCAAGGCCAATTCGCTGCCGTCGCAATCGGGCAGCAGCAGGACCGTCAGCCGCGGGGTTCCCGGCGGCAGGACGATCTGCAAGCGTCGGATCGCAGCTCCGACGGCATGCTCGCCGGCATCGTCGACCCGTCGCGCCAACTCGGACACGGCGCCGGCATCGCCGAGCGGCCGGCCGTGCAGGCGCCGCAGGTCCGCCGGCGCAAACGAACGCGGCGGCGGCGGCGGCGACAGTTCGAAGCGGGCGCCCGCCGGCTCCAAAATACGGGCGGCGAAATTGTCGTCGCCGTCGCGAAAGCGGGCGAACGACCCGGCCAAGGCCACCGGCTCGGCGGCGGTATGGACCGTCCACACGATCTCGCCGCACACCGCGGGATCGATTTCGTCCTGGATGATCACCTGCCGGCCGAGCAGTGCGGCGCCGCGCCGGATCAACCCGTGCGGCTGCGCATAGGCCGCCGACAGATCCAGCACCGCCCATTTGGTCTCACCCTCGACGCTGCTGCCGACGATGGTCGCCGGGGCGTTGGGGATCTGGTCGCACCCACCGATCAACAGCGTGTTGTGACCCGCCGCCTGCGAGCGATAATACTGCCAACGCCGTCCCGACCGCCCGTCCGTTCCGTGCTCGAAATACCCCGGCAGATCGTAGTCGTCGGGACCCAAATCGAGAACCCAGCGACGCCGCGCCCCGTCGACGACGAAAGTGCCGGCATCGGCCTGGCTGTGCAGGATAATGTCTTCGGGCGCGGCCGCCGAATGACCGGGTCTGGTGGGAACATTGCCCCCCTTGATCGCCAGATAAACCGGGCGCGCCGCGGGATCGCACGACCAGGTATTGCGAAAGCAAGCGAGGTCGGCGCTGCGAAAGACCTTACCGGTCGATAGGCCGAGCGTCATCGGCGAAGCCCGCTCGCGGTTTGGCCAAATCGCCGTGAAGGGAAGCGACCAGCCGTCGCCGCCGGTCGCCAACCAGCCGTCAATCCGCCGCGCGAAGCGGTGTGCGAGCCAAACGAGCGGCGAGGCGTCATATCGCTGATTGGAATCCCCAAAATTGAAGGCCGCGCCAAACGGACCTTCGGCATGTAGTGCGAAGTCGCCAGTTTGGGCGAAGCCCGGCCGCTCGGCAAGACCAAAGCTGTCGCCCAGCGTGCTCTCCAGCGCCGCTATCATCAGACCGGCATGGCGCATCGCGAGCGACCAATAACTGAGACCTTCGCGCCAAGCGCCGTCCGGCGCCATCCCGGAAAAGACGTTCCAGGCCGAGGCCACGCTTCGGCCCGCGAGATCCGTCGAGAGCAGCCGATATCGCGGCAAGACCGAAAGGGCAGCGACGAGAATGCCGGAATTCGAAACCAGCGCGCAGTTGTCCCGCCGCCTCGGCCATAGCAGCGAACGGTCTTGATAAGCGGCGAGCGCAGGCTCGAGCACATTGCGCCGGATTGCGTCCTCGGTCCCCCGGCGCTCCCCAGCGGTCAATTCGTCGTGGAGCCAGTCATAGGCAAGCGCGACGGCGACCGCGATTTCGGCGCAATCGAGGAATGAACGGATGACCGGCCGTTCCTTCCAGCTTGGCGCCGCGGCAAATTCGGCGAGCCCGCGGCGCGTTGCCGCGAGGGCGGGTATGGCGATTGAACCCTCGGCGGTCAACGCGAGGAACGCAGTGTTGATCAGGCGGCGCGCCCGACGCTTGAGTGCCGCGCGAGGCTCCTGCGGCAGCGGCGGCGGCGACGCCTCCGACAGCAATTTTGCAAACCTCGCCTGCAACTTTGGGTTGGCGGCGGCGCGGCGGCGGATCTCGGGCAGCGCAGTCGGCCCGAACAACAGGTAGGGATGCGGCGCGTCAAACCGCGCGGCGGCGCCTTCGACCGCGGCGCAATCGGGGCCGTCGGCCGCTTCGATAACGAGTGATCGCGCGTTGTCGAACGGCAATCGAGCTCCCCGCGAGTCAGCATGGCATGTGCCGATCAGGGACTTACTATCTTGGCACGAGATTAATTATATGTTTCTACCCCAGGAAGCATCCCCTAAAGCATCCGCGGTAATCGGCGATCCGCTCAAGCTTGCGCAAGCAGCTTTACCAAGAAATCGTCGCGCCAGGCCGCTAGGTTGAATTTGCCGCGGAGCGAGACCTTTGAGCGATCCTTATGCATCAGGTTGAGAGCCATATGACGCAGAATTGCTAGATTGTAGGGGCTGTTGTCGCGGCGGCTCCTGACCTGGTCTTCGTTCATCACGACATTCAGGACCCAGTGCAGGCGGTTCTCGACACCCCAATGCGAGCGGACAACCTGACCCAGGCGCTGCGGCGACAGCGGCGTGCTGAGCAGATAGTAGGCGGTCTCGGTCGCGGTTCTGGGCACTGTCTTGTCGATTGTCTGGCGGATGCGGACGACCCGCCCGATCGCCGCCAGACCCGGCCACCGATAGCGGGTTTGCAACCACTCGATATCGCTGGAAACGAGGCTGCGCCGGGTCTCGATGCGTCCGTGATCGTTGTCGTGGGTCGTATGGCAGGGTGCGCGGTCGTGCCTTGCGTCCGCGAAGAAGCGGACGACGTCGGCATGCAGCGCCTTGTGATTACCCTTAAGGGCGAGAACATAATCGCCGCCCTGCGCGATGATCCGCTCCCCGATATCCCGCTGACAATTGAGTGCGTCGGCGGTTACGATTCTCCCGTGCAACGTCAACATATCCAAGAGTTTGACGACTGCCGTTGTTTCCCTGGTCTTGGCTGTCGTGGCAATCTGGGCGAGCACCAGACGAGTGTCGCAGCACCATGCACTGACCATGTGCAGCGCTGAACCCGGATGGGCGGGGTCGACCGGTCGCCGCAGCACTTTGCCGTCGATCGCAATGACCCCGGTACAGGCCTCGCGAAAGCGCGCCATGAATCTTTGAAAGCATGCTCGGAACTGATCGGGATCGAGTTGCCGAAACACCCGGCTGAAGGTGTCGTGGCTCGGCACCCCGTTTTTCAACTGCAGAAAGCTGCCGAGGAACTCCTGCTTGGCTTCGGCAAAAACGGCCATGTCAACGGCCGTCTGGCCGCCGGCCAGGACCGCACACAGCGCAATCATCAGGATCTCGGGTAAATCATGGCGCTTCGCGTTAGGGCCGCGCGGGTCCTTCAACTCGACAAAGCACTCGCCGAAGCTCTGCATCGCCCTCTCCGTCGCACCGTGCAGGTCTCACCGCGAACGACCGTTCACCCGCTGCGAGTGACAGCAGCAGCGTCCTCCGGCGAGCCGGGGAACACGCTCGATCGGGCAAGAAGATCGAAATGGTTCGAAAACAGTATCAGCTCGGAGCAAGGTATCCGCGGCGCCGGCCGCTATGCCGGAGGCGATGCCCCCGCTCGTTGCCGCCAAAGAGACAAAGCACCGGCTCGACAGCCGATGGTCGAGGTGTCCTCCGAGCGTGGCAGAGGTGATTATCAGCGGGCCGCGATCTTGGTCGGAACATCACTTGTCTATCGGATTTGGTGATGCCCATTGATGTGCTTCCGTCGTTTGTCTTGTCCCTCCGGCACAAACATTTCCTGCACGCGGTCAGCGAGCCGTCGGCAACGTCGTCAACTGTCCGTCAAAAATGCATTTGACAGATATTTACCTAAGTTGGTTCAAACTCGGGTTGCGGTAACTTGGCTGCGTATTGAGGGAGGCAGCCGCCATCGCCTCGCCGTCTGCGGGCCGCCGATTCCGTAGCCGTGGGCGCCCGTCGCCGCCGGCGAAATCGAACGGAGCGGGGGCCTTTCCGGCAGGTGGAAATCCCCGGTTAAGATTTCTCGCGCAGATTTCCGCTGACGCTGCTTAGGACCTTTCTTTGACGCTGCTCGCGATAACCTTAGCGAAAAGGATGGCGGCGCAACCAAGGCCCACGCCCTCCCGCACCGGGCCGCGCCGGACCAGATGGGGATGATCGACCAATGCTGATCAACAAACTTGCCTGCACCACGACCCCGGACGCGCGGATCTTATCCGCCGATGTGGTTTGGGAGGATCGCGACTTTCCCGCTCAGGAAATCACATTCGAGATTGATAATCCGGTGGACGAGCCTCCGGAACCGGGTGCGGAAGGCCATTTGCTGCCGGCCGGCGATGGCCCCTGTCCGGACGCGTTTCTTGCCGCGTGCTTCCCACTTGCCGCTTTGCACCGCGAGACGCGGGTAAGGATCGAGGGGAGGGCGTGCCCGATGCTAGTCGAAGGGCTGCGAACCGCATTTGCTTGGTGGTCGAGCTGGGGCGGTATGTCCGCCAAGCCGCCAGACATCGAAACTGTGGTCAGCGGCCGGCGCGCGGCGGCAAATGGTCCGCGTCACGCGGTCGCGTTAGTGTCCGGCGGGGTGGACAGCCTTCATTTATTGATGCGCAATCGTCAACTTTATCATCCGGACGACCCCGCTTACATTCGCGACGCAATCTTTATTCACGGCTTTGATATCGGCAAGCGCGCCCGCGATCCGGAGAACGAGCGTTACCGGTCGGCGCTGCGGTGCCTTGAACCGGTGGCTGCCGAAATTGGGGTGCGCATGCTCCCGTGCCGCACCAACCTGCGACATTTGCCGTCAAAGTCAGGTTTCTGGGCGAACCGTCATAGTGGGGCGGCACTGGCTTCTGTCGGCCACGCCGCCATCCTCGGAGCCGGCTTTCTGTTCATTGGCGGCACTTATCATGTGGCGACCCCCGTCCCGGTCGGTTCGCATCCCGCGGTAGACGGGCTGCTGTCGAGCCAGCGCGTGACTGTCATTCACGATGGTTCGCGCTTTTCCCGTCTTCAAAAGGTGCGAGACCTCGCAGGTTGGCCAACGGCGCTCGCCGTGCTGCGGGTCTGCCCGGGAAGCCCCGACGGCAAAGCCAATTGCGGGCGCTGCGAAAAATGCTTGCACACTCGCCTCGAATTGCTGGCCGCCGGGGTCGATGAGACGCCCTCACTCGGTCCGAGTCTGACGCCGATCGAATTGTGGGAAGAGGCCGTCCCATTCCCGATCAACCACCGGGCGCTCAGATACGACGATCTGTTGCCACCGTTGCGCGCCCGCGGGTTCGACGCTTTGTGCCGCGTCCTCGAGGGCAAAATCGACGCCTACCGTAAGGACGCCGACAGCAATCGCGGCGGCTGGGCCGGCAATTGACCACGGTCGCCGCGTATTTCGAATATTATTCGATTGATGACGCGTGGAATCACCGACAAAATGAGCCTGATCGGCTTGTGATCCTCGGCTATGAATGGGAAGAAAGTTATGGGATTGCTGATCGGCCTTCTTGGACCCCTGGTAATCGAGAACGACCAACGCCGGCTCGGCAAGCTCCCAAGGAAAGCGCGGGCGCTGATGGCCTATCTGGCGGCGCTGGGCGGGCGGCCAGTCAGCCGCGAGCGGCTGTCGGATCTGCTGTGGCCGTATCAGGGCTCGGACCAGGCCCGCCACAGCCTGCGTAATTGCCTATTGGAGCTGCGCAAGACGCTGGGCGAAAGTGCCGGACGATACCTGGCCGCCGAATTCGCCAATTGTCGGCTGCAGGACATCGAGACCGACGTCGAGCGCTTCGAACAATTGTCACGCTCCAAGGACCGGTCGGAGCTAGCGACTGCGGCGGAGCTCTATCGCGGTGAATTTCTGGCGGATTTCGTCATCGACTCGGAGCCGTTCCAGGAATGGCTGTCCAGCGAACGGGATCGTACGCTGGATCTCGTTTGCGGCATCCTGCAGCGGTTGACGGCGTTGCAGGACGATGCCGGCGAGCACGAAGCGGCAATTAAATCTGCTCGGCGCCTTGCCGGGCTCGATCCGCTCTCGGAGATTGGCCAGCGCGCCCTGATCCGCGCCTATGCCCGCGCCGGGCGTCGGCCGGAGGCGTTGCGGCAATACCGCACCTGCGCCGAGATCCTGAAACGCGAGCTCGGCGTGGCGCCTGACGCCGAGACCCAAGCTTTGGCCAACGAAATTGCCCATTCGGGCGGTATCGTCGATCCGGCGAACCCGCGCACCCCCGAGCGCCCGTCGGAAGAACGCCCGACAATAGCGGGCCGGACGCCCCCCTGGGGCGGTCCCAGCCGATCGGCGCCGCCGGTCGCGGACACAACGCGGATGCAATGGCCGTGTCTGCTGCCGAGCATCGCGGTCGCGGTCGCGCCGTTGCGCAATCTGACCGGCGATCCCGAACAACAGTATTTGATGGAGGCGTTCACCGACGATCTCGTCACCGACCTTATGCGCCATGGCCGCGGCCTGTCGCTGGCGCGAATCGCCGACGAGCGGCGGGCAGAAGACACCCCATCCCGCATCGCCGGCTCGGAAATCGAATATGTCGTGACCGGCAGCGCCCAGCGCGCCGGCCAGCAAACCTTTCGGGTTAACGTCCAGGTCACCGATGCCGTGACCGACGAATACCGTTGGGCGCGCCGCTACGAAGTCGATAGCGCGGGGTTCGAGCCAGTCCAGACCCGAATCACGCGTCAGGTTTCGCGCGAGATCCATGCACTGTTGCTACGCGAGGCGAGCCGTCGCACCCTGACCGCGGCGGGGGTACAGCTCGGAGTCAACGAATGCTTGGGGCAGGCGACGAGCGTTCTCAAGGGCAAGATGCGTCCGGAATTGACCGCGGAGGCGCAGCGCTGGTTTCTCGCCGCGCTGGCGCTCGATCCACAAAATCTCGAAGCCCTGATCGGTTTTGCTCGCACCTGCCAGCACCTCGTCGGTCAGCCTTGGTGGGGCGATTCGAGCGCCGCCGCCGTGGCTCTCGAACTCGGTCAGGAGGCGATCAACGCGGCCTTGGCGCTGGCCCCGGATCACGCCTTTGCCAATTGCGAAAAGGGCATGTTGTGCTCGGCCGGCGGCCAATTGGAGGAAGCGGCCGAAGCTTTCGACAAGGCGCTGACCACCGATCCGAGGTTCGGCGTCGCCCATGGCCACGCCGGCTATAATGCCGCCTTTCTCGGCCGTGCAGAGGAAACATTACCGGCTGTCGAGCGGGCCATGCGCTTTGATCAGACCGATCGGCGCCACAGTGTTTTTTTCTTCTTCGGCGGATTTGCCGAAATGCTGCTGGGGCGCACCGAGGTCGCGATTGGGCTGTTGCAAAAGTCGCTGGAACGCAACTCCAGCTATGGTGCCGCCCAGCTGTTTCTGATGGCGGGGCTGTCGCTGATGGGACGCAAAAGCGAGGCGGCGCGCGCTGCGACCGCGTTCCGCGAGCAATATCCGGCATCGCGCGCGAACGACTTTGAGCAGCTCTGGCTGTCGCGCTCCACCTGTCCCGGTTATCGCGCCCAGATCGATCCGGTGTTCGAGAAAATTCGCGGGCTCGGCGTGGGCGGCTGAGCGACACGCGGTAGCGCCGCCGGCCGTCGGCGTGCGCGGGCGGACCGGTCGGAAGGGCGGCCTAGCGCTTTAGGGGTGCGCCGGCGGAACCCACGGCTCCGGGGCGCGCGGTTCGAGATCGGTCACGACATCGATGACCATCGGCTCGTCGGCGGCGAGCGCCTCGCTCAACGCCGCCGCGATCTCGGTCGGGTGCTCGACATGGATGCCGCGCACGCCAAAACTCCGGGCGACGGCGGTGAAGTCGGTCGGACCAAACCGCACCAGCGCCTCGCCACGGCCCGGCCGGTTGCCGGCGATCCGCCGCACCCCACTCAAATTCTGGCCAAAGCCCGAATTGTTGTTGACGACGACGGTGACCGGAATGCGGCAGCGCCGCGCCGTTTCGAGTTCGGCCAGGTGGTAATAAAACCCGCCGTCGCCGGTAAAGCACAGGACCCGCCGGTCGGGAGCGGCGCATTGGGCGCCAAGCGCGCCCGGAAACGACCAGCCGAGCGATCCTGCTGCGCGCAAATAAGTCTGCCCGGCGCCGTTGAAGTCGATCATCGTGCCGGTCCAGATGCCGGAATAGCCGGTGTCGGCAACCAGGATGCCGTCTGCTGGCAGCGCCCGGCTCACCTCGGCGCAAAGGCGCTCGACCCGGATCGGAGCCCGGTCGTCCTCGACCAGCGGCGCCATCGTCGCGCGCCAATCGGCGACGATCCGCGCCGCCTCGTCGGCAAAGCCGCGGTCGCGCGCCGGCCGGCTAATCGCCGCGACGAGCTGGGCGAGACAGGTTTTGGGGTCGCCGACCATGCCGGTCGTATTCGGATAGCTGCGCCCGATTTCGAGCGGATCGGCATCGATCTGGACGATCCTGGTCGCGAGCGGCGGAATCGTCCAGTTCAAGGTGACCTGGTCGCCGGTGTCGCACCCGACATAGAGCACGAGGTCGGCGCTGTGGACGATGCGGTTGGCAGGAGGCGCCGAATAACTGCCGGGAACGCCGACATAGAGCGGATGGCGCGTCGGAATGATCCCGCGAGCGCCAAGCGAGGTCGCGACCGGCGCCGCCAGCGCCTCGGCGAGGGACAGCACCTCAAGCCCGGCTTGCGCCGCCGCGGCGCCCTCGCCGGCGATGATGACGACACGAGCAGCGGCCCTCAGCGCCGCCGCCGCGCGCTCGATGTCACGCGGATCGGCGGCCGGCCGGTGGGCCGGAATCCGCCGCGCCTCGGGATCGATGACCGTTGGGTCGCCGGTTCGGCCGAGTTCGATCACGTCGCCTTGCAGACCGCAGAAATCGAGATGGGTCGGGCGCGGCGTGTCGGCGAGTGCCGCGCGCCAAGCATGGCGCAGCAGCCGCGGCAACTCGGACGTCGAATCGACCGGCGCCGAGAATTTGGTGACCGCCGCAAACAGCGGCGCGTGGGGGATCTCCTGATAGCTGTTGCGGTGCTGAAACGACGGCTCCTTGCGGCCGGTCAACGCTATCACCGGGGTGCGCCCGAGCCACGCGTCCTGCAATCCCGAGGCGAGGTTTGCGGCGCCCACCGATTGCGCCATGCAAACCCCCGGCTTTCCGGTGATGCGGGCATAGCCGTCGGCCATATAGGCCGCGGCCTTTTCCGAATGGGCGAGGATGCGGGTGACGCCGAGATCGTCGAACTCCAACAATGTGCGGCGCATGACCGACTCGACAAAAAAGACATGCGTCATCCCGGTTTCGGCCAAGGCGCGCGCCAGCCACTGGGCACCGTTCATCGTTGCTGCTTCGCTCAACTCTCGTTTCCTCCGATTGCGGCCGTGCGCCGTGCTACAAGGTCAAGCCGCCGTCGACGATAACCGTCTGCCCGGTGATCATCGCCGCTCCAGCGCACAGAAAGAAAATCGTCTCGGCGATGTCCGCGGGCGTGCAGGCTCGCTTCAGCGGCGTGCGCTCGATCGAGACCTGCTTGCGGTCGGACGGCCAATCCTTGTTCCACGGGCTGTCGACAAAACCCGGCGCCACGGCGTTGACCCGGATCTCCGGCGCCAATGTCCGCGCCAGGCTGCGGGTCAAATTGATCAGCCCGGCCTTGCTGGTCGCATACGGGATGCTGCTGCCCGACCCCATCACCCCGGCGATCGAGGCGGTGTTGCAAATCGCACCGCGAGCTGCCTTCAGCGCCGGCACCGCCGCATGGGCGCAGCGGAACGGCCCGATCAGATTGGTGGTCAGGATGGTCGACCAGAAATCCTCGGTCAGCGCGTCGAGATCGGAAAACGGGATCGGGGTCGAGGTCGCCGGGGTCCCAGCATTGTTGACCAGAAAGTCGAGCCGGCCGAGCGTGTCGATTGCGCCCTTGACCATGCGTTCGGCGTCGCCCGGGCGCGACACGTCCCCGGGAACACCGACGACGCGGCGTCCGTCGCCCTTCAGGCGCTCGACCGCGGCCGGCCCGCGCGGGTCGTCGGGCAGATGGTTGAGGGCAACGGACGCGCCGCAGCGCGAGAAAATGTCGGTTGCCGCGAGCCCGATGCCCGAGGCCGCACCGGTCACGAGCACCGTCTTGCCGGAGAGATCGGCACTGATCATGTCGGGCTCCTTCGCGGAAATCGCCGGGGCGGGAAGCATGCGCCCGTGGGAGCGCCTGTCAAGCGGGCGGCTGTTTTCTCGTGCATCAGCAGAGGCGAGTGCGGGCTGCTACCATTTGCCATAGCGGGCCACATACCACGCCAGACCGATCAACTCGTGCAGCGCGTAGTAACTGTCGAGCAACGCCGGGACTTGCGGAAACACAATCGACGGCGACAGCTCCAGCGATTGACCCTCGCGAAGCGATGCCGCGACGACCGGGTAGCCGACCGCGTAGAACGACCAGAATGCCCGCGCCATGTGCCAAGGATTGGTCACCACCCGCGCCGAGGATATCCCGGCGCCTCGCAAAATCGCGGCCGAGTACAGGGCATTTTCATATGTCGTCAGCGAGCGCTCCTCGCGCCATCTTACCGGCACATGAAAATCGTTTTGCAGCGATTCGGCCATCATCCCGGCCAAAGAATCGTCGGCGTCCTTGAGCCAGCCGCCGCTGACCAAAATCGGCAGGCCGGTGCGTCGCTGTTCGCGGGCGGCTTCTGCCAGCCGCTCCAATGTCACCGGGCCGACCATATCCCTCCCGCCGGGCACATTGCTGTGACGATATTCCGCCGACAGCACGACAATGGCGCCAGGCGGCGCAGGCAGCGGCAAGGTCGGGACGACGCGGACGATATTGTCGGCGGCGCGGATCAGCAGAAAGCCGACCACTGGTGTCGCGACCAGGTAGAGGCAGGCCACCGCCGCCGTGGCCAGCGCGAGGCCGGCCCGGCGCGATCGCCAAGCGAGCGCGACCCCGACCATTGCCAGGAATATGAACAGGTTCGGCGGGATCAGCGACGAATACGAAATCCATTGCAGCATGATCGTCGGGGCGACACACGGAAGGAGAAACTCAGGCGGACGGGGCGGGACCTTTTGCGGCGCAGCGGGTGATAAGCCTCGGCAGCCCGGCATTTCCAGCCGAAAACGAATAATCGCTCCGCGGCAGCGGAAGCAGGGCGCGTCCGTGCAGCGTAACCGCGCATCCGGCGCCGGATGCGCCCGCGGTCTTTACCCAAATGAAATCGTCGGCTCGTAATTTGACGCAGTGACCGTCGGGACAACACTCGTAGGATGGCCGCGCAAGGCGAGCCGGCGACGCCGACCGCGCTTGTTGGCGGCTCCGGTTCCGCCTCGATCAGTTGGGCTGGCGCTGACGCTGGCGGCGCGGTCGGCCCAAAAAATACCGCTTGCCGTCATTGCGGCCAGACGATAGGGCAGGCGATCGGCCATTCACAGGACCCTCATGTCGATCCTCGTCACCGGAGTTGCCGGGTTCATCGGCTTCCATACCGCCAAGGCCTTGGCCCAACGAGGCGACCGGGTCGTTGGCGTTGACAATGTCAACGATTATTACGACCCTCGGTTGAAGGAGGCGCGGCTCGCCGAATTGCGCGCCTTGCCCGGCTTCGCCTTTGTCAGGCTGGATCTCACCGACCGCGATGGCGTATTGGCCTTGGTCGCGGCCAACAAGGACCTCACCGGCATTATTCATCTCGCGGCGCAGGCCGGTGTGCGCCATTCGCTCGAAAACCCGTATTCCTATGTCGATTCGAACATTATGGGGACCGTCGTCATCTTGGAGGCGGCGCGTCGGATCGATCGGCTGAGTGCGGTGACCTATGCGTCGTCTTCGTCAGTCTACGGCGCCAATCGGAAACAGCCGTCGAGCGTCGACGATCCGGTGAACAAGCCGGTGTCGCTATATGCAGCCTCAAAGCGCAGCTGCGAATTGATCGCCCACAGCTATTCCCATCTCTATGGGCTGCCGGCGACCGGGCTGCGCTATTTCACCGCTTACGGCCCGTGGGGGCGCCCGGACATGGCGGCGTGGCTGTTCACCCAGGCGATCCTCGGCGATCAGCCGATCAAAGTGTTCAATGAAGGTCGGATGGCGCGCGATTTCACCTATATCGACGACATCGTCGCCGGCACGATCGCAGCACACGACCATCCGCCAGCACCCGTGGACGCCGAGGATGAGGTCGCTCACCGGATCTACAACCTCGGCAACCAGAAATCCGAACCGCTTCTCGATTTCATCGCTGTCATTGAACGGGCGCTCGGCCGCACCGCAAAAAAAGAGCTGCTGCCGATGCAGCCGGGCGATGTGGCCGAGAGCTTCGCCGACATCGAAACCGCCCGCCGCGATCTGGGTTTCGATCCAAAGACTTCAATCGAAGAGGGGATCGCCCGCTTTGTTGCCTGGTACAAGCATTACCACAAGATCAACTGAGAGCGTGTGATTGTATCTCACCGCTGTCTCTTGCTCGTCGCCCGGGCGAAAGCCGGGGTCCATGTTCGCCGCGCGAGGCGGTGATTGTCGCCAAGACAATGTCAGTGCGAAAGAAGTTTGGCTCAGTGCCTGAGAAGTTTGGGGTGCTGGAGCGGTGGGTCCTGGAGCTTTGGCCGGGATGGCGTCGGGATAATTTGCGATTGCCTCCGGATCATGAATTCCATCACGAGGTCTGACTTAGGGCGGGATAGAAATTCCGGGTAAACGAAGGGCTTTTTAATTATCCTCGCGGAAGTTTCGGGAGCGGCGAGGGGTGCGCTTTGAGTGACGGCGCGGTGACCTCGGCCCGCGGCAAAAGCGCCGGAAGTACGGGGCAGGCATGGAACGCGGGTTTGCCGTCGTCGGGCTCGGCTATGTCGGATTGCCGGTAGCGCTGGCGCTGGCGCGAAAATTTGCGCCGGTGCTCGGGTTCGACATCGCGCCGCGGCGGATCGCAGCCTTGCGCGCGGGACAAGACATCACCGGCGAGGTCGGCAAAGCTGAATTGGCCGACACGACGCTGCGCCTGACCGACGATCCCGATGCGCTGGCGGCGGCGAGCTTTGTGGTCGTTACGGTGCCGACCCCGATCGATGCCGAACGGCGCCCCGATCTCGCGCCGTTGACCAATGCCTGCGGGTTGATCGGGCCGCGGCTCAAGGCGGGAACGGTCGTCGTCTTCGAATCGACGGTTTATCCCGGGCTTACCCGCGAGGTGTGCGGGCCGTTGCTCGCCCAAGCCTCGGGGTTGAGGCAAGGGATCGACTTCAAGCTCGGCTATTCGCCCGAGCGTATCAATCCCGGCGACAAGCGGCACCGGCTCGAAACCATTGTCAAGATCGTCGCCGGCGAGGACGAGGAGACGCTGGAGCGGATCGCCGCGATCTATGACCGGATCGTCGAGGCCGGCTTGCATCGCGCCTCTTCGATCGAAGTCGCCGAAGCCGCGAAAGTTATCGAGAATACGCAGCGCGACCTCAACATCGCGTTGATGAACGAACTGGCGATCATCTTCGATCGGCTCGGCATTTCGACCCGCGAGGTGTTGGCGGCGGCCGCCACGAAATGGAATTTTTTGCCGTTCACGCCGGGGCTCGTCGGCGGACATTGCATCGGCGTCGACCCATATTATCTGACCGCGCGGGCCGAGGCGGTGGGCTATTACCCCCAGGTGATCCTATCCGGCCGGCGGATCAACGACGGCATGGGCGGCTTTATCGCCCAGCGCCTCGTTAAATTGCTGATCGCGGCCGGACGCCCGGTCAAGGGTGCCGGCATCGGCATCGTCGGCATCACCTTCAAGGAAGACGTGCCCGATCTGCGCAACAGCCGGGTTCCCGACATCGTCGCCGAATTGCTCGAATTCGGCATTGCCGCACTGGTTACCGACCCGCTCGCCGACGCCGACGAGGCGCGGCGCGAATACGGCATCGAGCTGGTGGCGCTCGAGCGGTTCAGCCGTCTCGACGGTTTGATCCTGGCGGTGCCTCACCGCGTACTGGGCGAGCCCAGCTGGGATCGCCTGTTCGCGGCGCTCGCGCCGGGCGGCGTCTTTGTCGACGTGAAATCAGCGGTCGCCCGCGACCGGGTGCCGCAACACGTCCATTATTGGAGTTTGTGACAGCCGCCGGAATGCGCGAAATTATAGGAACCGGTATTGACGTTTCTCGTCCGGGCCGTGTGCTACGGCAGCGCGTGGTAGAGCCGCTCGTCGTAGAGGGCGCCTTCGAGCGGGGTGATTTTTTGCCGGAAGTCGCGGGTCGAGGCCGCCATCAGGCTCGCGTCAAAGGCTTTGTGGTCGCGCCAGCCTTCGACC
>DATMKU010000275.1:0-4559 GCA_035570935.1 Allostellaceae bacterium | reverse complement strand
GGCATCGACCACGTCATCGTCGGCGTCCGCGATCTCGAAGCCGCCCGCGAGACGTGGCGCCGGCTCGGTTTTACCCTGTCGCCGCGCGGCCGCCATATCGATCAGCCGACCGGTAATTACTGCGTCATGTTTCCGTCCGATTACATCGAGCTTCTGGGCGTCGTCGATCCCGGCGACTCCACACACCGTCTCGGCAATTTTTTGGCTTGGCGCGAGGGGCTGATGGGCCTCGCCTTTGCCCCTGTCGGTAGCGCCGATGACGCCCGCGCGGCGCTGTTGCGCAAAGGGTTGCATCCGGCCGAACCGCGCCCCCTCGCCCGCCAGATCGAACTCTCGGAGGGAACCGTTCTGCCCC
This sequence comes from Allostellaceae bacterium, assembly GCA_035570935.1. GTDB lineage: Bacteria > Pseudomonadota > Alphaproteobacteria > ATCC43930 > CGMCC-115725 > AP-15. The sequence goes on along the minus strand of DATMKU010000275.1, from coordinate 4,204 downwards.
GCTTTAACCTGGTCTCGCTGCCGTCCGAGGAAACCCCGGGCCTCGACTCTTTCTTGTGCGGCCACCTCACTCCGGAACTGATGCGGCGGCCGGAGTGGCTGGCGCATCCGAACGGCGTCACCGGGCTGAAGGCGGTGCACATTCTGGTCGAAAGCACGGCACCGCTTCTCGCGGCCTATGACCGCCTGTTCGGGATCGTGCAGGTGACGACGACCGACGCTGTTGCCTCGGTCCATGTCGGCCGCCACCGCCTCGTGTTCAGTACGCCGGACGACTTCCAGACGATGCATCCGGCGCTCGAGCTCGATCGCGGTTTTCCGCTGCCGGGGATCGTCGCACTCGAACTCGGCGTCGATCGACGCCAACACACGCTCAGCCATCTGAGCGGACGGCATGTCGTCTTCGGCGAGATGCCCGACGGCATTCTGGCGGTTCCGGCGCGCGAGGCGAACGGTGCGATTCTATTCTTCGCCGAGAGCTGACAGCGCCATTGCCACATCGCCATCAACGCCATAACAGCGCCGCCGGGCCGGTTGGCGATCCAATCTCCGTCGCCTATAAACCGCGCGACCGCGATGCTCCGTACCCGCGGCTCATGACAGCTGGCCGATGCCGCTCTTGGTGATTCCGTTTCCGGCGATCGACCCGGTCGCGATCTCGTTCGGCCCGTTTGCGATCCGCTGGTACGCGCTCGCTTATATTGCCGGGCTGGTGATCGGCTGGCGCTATTGTTTGGCGCTCGCCGGGCGGCCGCCGCATCTCGTGCGCCGTCAGGACATCGACGACTTTCTGGTCTGGGCGACGCTCGGCGTCGTCCTCGGCGGCCGCATCGGATATGTGCTGTTCTATAATCCCGGCTATTACTTCGCCCACCCGCTCCAAGCCCTCTATGTGTGGCATGGCGGGATGTCGTTTCACGGCGGCGCCATCGGCGTCACCCTCGCCATCTTTTTGTTCACGCGCGCGCGCCGGATCCGCATCTTCGCTTTTTCCGACATCATCACCCAAGCGATCCCGATCGGCCTGTTCTTTGGCCGCATCGCCAATTTCATCAATGGCGAACTGTACGGCCGCCCGACCGACGTGCCGTGGGCGATGATCTTTCCCAATGGCGGCCCGGTGCCGCGCCACCCGAGCCAGCTCTACGAAGCATTTTGCGAAGGCATCCTGCTGTTCCTGCTGCTGTTTGTCGCCGAGCGCCGCGGCGCCCGGCGTTCGCCCGGGATCGAGACCGGGTTGTTTCTTGCCGGCTACGCGGTCGCCCGCATGTCGGGGGAGCTGTTCCGCCAACCCGACCCGCAACTCGGCTACCTGATCTTTGGCACGACAATGGGGCAGCTGCTGTCGATGCCGGTGCTGATCGCCGGCATCGCGATCATCATTTGGGCGCGGCGGACCCCGCGTCCGGCGCCGCCGTGACCAGCCGCGCGCTTGCCGACAAGATCGCCCGCCGCATCCGCGCCGAGGGACCGCAGTCGGTGGCGGCCTATATGGCGATGGCGCTCTACGATCCCGAACTTGGCTATTACATGACCAGGCGGCCGATCGGCGCCGGCGGAGACTTCATCACGGCACCCGAGATCAGTCAGATTTTCGGCGAGCTGATCGGGATATGGTGCGCGCTTGTTTGGCAGCAGATCGGGCGGCCCGACCCAGTGATCCTCGCCGAACTCGGGCCGGGCAGCGGGACGCTCGCCGCCGATCTGCTGCGGGCGGCCGATGCCGTGCCGAAGTTTCGCCGCGTGATTCGCCTTCATTTGGTCGAGGCGAGCCCGATATTGTGCGTCGAGCAGCAGCAACGGCTGGCAGCGGCCGAACCCGTTTTTCTCAAGCGAATCGATGATTTGCCCGAGGGTCCGCTGCTGCTCGTCGCCAACGAATTCCTCGACACGCTGCCGATCCGTCAACTCGTGCGCGGATCGCGATATTGGGCCGAGCGGCTGGTGGCGCTCGATCGTGAAGACGGCTTCGCGTTTGTCGATGGGCCCGAGAACCCGGCGCTTTCCATGCTGGTTCCCGGCGCATTGCGCGACGCGGCCCCGGCGGGCGCCATCTTCGAGATCAGCCCGCCGGCGCTGGCGCTCGCGGCGACGCTCGGCGCGCGGCTGAAGCGCCGGGCGGGTGCCGCGATGTTTTTCGACTACGGCCGCCTCGATAGCGCTAACGGGTCGAGTCTTCGCGCGGTGGCGCACCACCAGCCAGCCGGCGTGCTCGAAGAACCCGGCGGCGCCGACCTCAGCGCCGATGTCGATTTTACAGCGTTTGCCGCGGCCGCCCGCGCCGCCGGCGCCGCGGTGTGGGGGCCGGCGCCGCAGAGCCATTTCCTGAAACAGCTCGGCGCCGCGCAAAGGCTTGCGGCTTTATCTGCGCGGGCGTCCTCGGCACAAAGGCGGCAGTTGGAAGGCGGCCTCGAACGCTTGCTCGACCCGGAGCAAATGGGCACCCTGTTCAAAGTCTTGGCGCTGACCTCACCGGGGCTATCGGCGCCGCCGGGGTTTGACCAACTGGACCGGATGCGATGATCCGTCTCGCCGGCCTCGAAACCGACGCCCGTCTGCGCCACGCCTTTTTCACCCGGCGGGGCGGGGTCAGCGTCGGGCCCTACGCGTCGCTGAATTGCGGCTTCGCGTCCCGCGACCAGGCAGCGAATGTCGAGCGCAACCGGGCGATCGCGATGGCGATGATCGGCCTCCCGGCCGACCGCCTGGTCACTTGCCGGCAAGTCCACAGTGCCGCCGCCGTTACCGTCGAAAAGGCGTGGCGACGCGAGGCGGCGCCGCCAGCCGATGCGATGGCGACGAAAGTGCCGGGTCTGGCGCTCGGCGTTCTCGCCGCCGATTGCGCGCCGGTGTTGCTCGTCGATCCGATTGCCGGCGTCATCGGCGCCGCGCATGCCGGCTGGCGCGGCGCCTTTGGCGGCGTCGTCGAAGCCGCGGTCGAAGCGATGGAAAGTCTCGGCGCTGCGCGCCATCGCATCCGTGCCGGCATCGGCCCTTGTATCGGCATCGCCTCTTACGAGGTCGGCCCCGAATTTCCGCAACCGATCGTCGCGCACGACCCCGCCGCCACGGCCTATTTCACGGCTGCGCAGCGGCCGGGTCATTTCATGTTCGACCTCGCAGGCTATGTCGAGCACCGCCTCGCCCGCTTTGGCGTGAGGCTGATAGAGCGTGCGCCCTACGACACTCTCGGCGACGAGAGACACTTCTTCAGCTATCGCCGTGCCTGTTTGCGCGGAGAGCCGGTCTTTGGCCTCGGCCTTTCGGCGATCGTCCTCGACGGCTGAATCATCGTCGATGTGATCGCGATGATCCCCGACCGGCGATGCCCTACCTGATCTTGTTTCTCGGGTTCTGCGTCTTGGGCGCGCTGGCCACCTGCGTCTTGCTGGTACAATGAATGGCCGTCTCGCATGCCGGCGGGCCGCCTTGCCATTGGCGCTGCTGTTGGCGGCGTGCCAGCCGCTGCCGCACCCTTTTGCCGACGACGTGCCAAAGCCGGGTTCGCCGATGCTGTCCTTGCGCGACACCGCCACCGTCGCCATCGCTCCGATCCAGGGTGGGCCGCGTGCGACCGCGGAAAAGCTGGCCCCGGCGATGGCCGAGGCATTGCAAAAGCGCGATATCGCCGCCAGCAACCGGACGACCAGCATCGCCAGCTATCAGCTCGACGGCAGGGTTCAGGCAATGCCGCCGTCGGGCGACAAGGCGGCGATCGTCGTGTTGTGGGATCTACGCAATCCGGCAGGAAAATCACTCGGCGAGCGGGCCGAGCGGATCGAAGCCGCCGCCGATGATTGGCGGCAAGGCAAGGATGACGCGGTCGCCCATCTCGCCGCCGCGAGCGCCGACCAGATCGCCGCGATGCTGCAGGAAAAGGCCCCGGTCGAGGCCGCGGAGCACGGCGAAACCCGCCTGTCGATCGGCGGCGTCGAGGGCGCTCCCGGCGATGGCGGTACCGCACTGGCGAGTGCGATCATGACGCTGCTGAAAAAGCAGGATCTGGCGATCGTGTCCGATCCGGGCGCGAAAGCCGATGTGCAGCTCGATGCCGTCGTCACCGTCGATAAACCGAAGGGCGGCCAGCAGCACGTAAAAATCGTTTGGCGCGTCCGCCGTAGGGATGGCAGCGAGATCGGCACGGTCGGACAGGAAAACGACGTCCCGGCCGGTCTCCTCGACGGTCCGTGGGGCGATGTTGCCTA
>DATMKU010000274.1:0-3054 GCA_035570935.1 Allostellaceae bacterium | reverse complement strand
TTGCCGGACGCAAGATCCTCATAAATCTGGCCGGCAGGAATGCCGGTGCCGAGCAAAGCGTCGCGCTGGAGGTCGAGCGCCTGGCTGCCGTCCGCCTGCTTACGCGCATGTAGCCGATCAACACCGGTCTCTGTGCTCCATATACGACCGATAGTGTGACGGCCGCCCCCGCCACCCTGAAGGTCGACAAATTAATCACATAACACGTCATATAAACTATGGCTGGCAAACGGTTATGTCAAATGATTGGATGACGACCTTTCGAGCCGAAAGCGGGGGCGACCCGTCAGGCGGGCACAATTAGCGCCTTCAAATGCGCCGGAGCGCGATCGAAGGGCGATGGCACCCGTTATCGGACATTGGACATGGACTATAGGCGCCGGATCAAAATGAGGTGTGAAGCGCATCTCCTCGGCGGCCGGGCGTGCTAGCCTGCCTAGCATGAGTAAGATGCAGAGTGCGGTGATCGCGAGCTTCACGTCCGGCGAGCGGGACTACATCCGTCGCCAACTCGACCAGTTTTTCTCAACGCTTCCGACCGTAGCCGATGGATTTCAGCTGAAGACCTGGCGGGGCGGTCCGGAGGCGGGCCAGCCGAAGCTTCCGCCAACCGCCAAGGGGCTGGTGGAGCGTGGCCTCATGCGGCTCGATGCCGGAGAACGCCTGCCACGGCTGTTCTTCACCGAGACGGGCCTAGCGATGCTACGCGCGATGATGGCGGACCGCCGTTTCGCCGACCCGGAAAAATTCGCCCATGTTCGCCAAGAACTCGGCATCGATCGCGCCTGAGCTCGGCCGGCGTTTCGCCGAAGCGCTGTTGACCGAGGTCCGCGGCCTCTACCCCCAATCTAACCCGCGTGTTTTCGGCAGCGATGGCAAAGCGATCGGCTTGATCGGTCGAGCCGCTCACACGTTGAGGGGGTAACCGCTAAAATGCTGGGGCTGCCCGGAGCACCTTGTTCCGCGAACCCGACTGCACCTGACCGTGAAAATGGCTGACATTGCGGTAGGGCAAGCTCCTGCGCAATTGGTGCAGGGCAGGCATCTCGTATTGCGTAAGGGTCTGTTTTGCCATTTTGCACGATACATTGCATAATGTACAGAAGTTATGTGCAGTGGTGGGCGATGAAAACGATCGGGTATGCGAGGACTTCGACGGTCGAGCAGGTGGCGGGTTTGGAAGCCCAATTGCGCGATCTCAAAGCCGCCGGCTGCTGCCGGATCTACCACGAACAGACCTCGGCAAAAGAGGGCAGCCGGCGGCCCGAGCTCGAACGCGCACTCGACTACCTGCGCGAAGAGGATGGCGACGTTTTTATCGTGACCAAGCTGTCCCGCCTCGCCCGATCGCTCAGGGATGCGTTGGACCTCGAGGTGCGGATCGCCGCCAAGGGCGCCCATCTGAGGATCCTGGAAATGGGGATCGATACCTCGACCCCGGCGGGCCGGCTCACGTTCAATATGTTCGGCGCGATCGCGCAATTTGAGCGCGAGATCATGCTCGAACGTCAGCGTGAAGGCATTGCTGCGGCGAAGGCGGGCGGCAAGTACAAAGGCCGTCAGCCGACGGTGCGCCGGCAGGCAGCCGAAATTCATCGGCTCAAATTCGAGGAACGGCTCAGCAATGCCGAAATCGCCCGCCGGCTCGGAGTGCACCCATCCAATGTCGGCCGCGTCCTGGCGCTTGACGAGGGTCGAGGCATCGGGCGGCGAGCATAGCGAGAAGGCGGAAAGCGTTCTCTCGACTAGATGATCCGAACGTGCCGAAATGTTCGCCGGTGAGCAGCGCGCCGGCTGAGATGCCTGAGGAAGAGATCGTCACATGTCACCGATCGAGCACAACGGGACCCGGTCATGGCTTGCGCGGATGAGTTAAACTGACGAAGACGAGCGCCGGCTGAGGAGCGAGCTGATGCAGGCGGCCAACGAAAACAGACCGGCCGACACCGATTACAAGCGTGGCCTTTTGCGCTTCGAGCCGTGGAAGATTGTCATCGCCGCCTTCGCCGCCGCCGGCATCATCTTCGGCGCCCTTGGCTACAAGCTCGGCTCGACCCCGCCGGCCCCGATCATCATTCAGCAGCTTCCGCCGTCCGCGGCGCATTGAGCGACGGCGACAACCTCACCCTCGCCCTCACCGCCGAGGAGCGGGAGGCGCTGATCGGGCTGTTGCGGCGGGCGATCGACGAAGCCCGTTACCCGTATTCGCGTCGCTACAATCCGATCAAAGCGATCCTGGCCAAGCTCGACCCGCCGGCGCTGGCGCCCGCACCGTTGCCACCGCTGCGGCCCGGCATGGGGCCGAGCCATGGGCAAGGAAGGCGGCGCCGGTGATCAGTCTCGGCACGATCATCGAGGCGCTGCACGACAGTGAGATCAATGGCGCGGTGTCGTGGATCTACGACGACGTGTGGACCGTGCACCTCGGCGACGCCGTCAATGGAATCGTCGCCGAGGCGGTTGTCGGCAGTGCGCAGGAAGCGGCCGAATGGCTGCGCGCCAACGCGGTCCGGCGGTATCCGCATAGCGAGTTCGCGCGGCTCTATCCGCGATCCGCGAACGATCCATGAGCCCCTACGACGGCCCGCCGATGACGCTCGGCAACGCCGCGGCGGCGCGCGTTCGGCTGATCGTGTGGTGTCTCGATTGCCGCCACCAGGTCGAGCCCAACCCGGCCGCGATGGCCGAGCGCTACGGCGCCGAGATGAGCGTCCCGGACTGCACAAGCGGCTCGTCTGCGGCCAGTGCGGCAGCCGGCGGGTCGATTTCGTCGTCACCGGCGAACGGCGCGCCGCATCGATCGCGTCGACGAGGCTGCCGTTCTTGCGTGTCGGCAGCTTTGGTGTGCTGCCGGCCTCGACCGCCGCGGCAAACAGCTGCACCTAGAGACTTCGCCATCACGCGCTCCCGTTTCATCGAGGACAAAACGCTTCTACACGCAGAAGGCGAGTGACGGCAAGACTCGGACGCCCGTCGGACACGGCTCGCGGCAGGAAATTAAATATTCAGCGCGTGCGCGGTTTTAATGATTACTTCGCGGGGATAGGGGATCAG
>DATMKU010000273.1:0-2133 GCA_035570935.1 Allostellaceae bacterium | reverse complement strand
AGCGTCGGGCAGAATTGGGAACGCGCCGCGCTGATCAAGGCCCGTCCGGTCGCCGGCGACCGCGCCGCCGCTCGACGCTTTCTGCGCGAGCTGCAACCGTTCATCTGGCGGAAAAACCTCGATTTCGCAGCCATCCAGGACATCCACTCGATCAAGCGCCAGATCAACGCGCACCGCGGCGGCAGAAAAATCGCGGTGGAAGGGCACGACATCAAGACCGGCCGCGGGGGGATTCGCGAGATCGAGTTCTTCACCCAGACCCAGCAGCTGATCTGGGGCGGGCGGCTGCACGAGCTGCGCGTCGGCCCGACCTGCGAGGCGCTCCGCCGGCTCGCGGAAGCAGGCCGGATCGATCCCGCGACCGCGACGCAGCTGATTGAGGACTATCGTTTCCTGCGCCGCCTCGAGCACCGGCTGCAGATGGTCGACGACGCGCAAATCCATGCGCTTCCTTCGGATCGCGCCGGGATCGAGCGCATCGCAGTCTTTCTGGGCTATTCGGAGACAGAGGCCTTCGTCGCCGATCTATGCGCTCATCTCGCATCGGTCGAGCGACATTATGCGGAGCTTTTCGAGCAGGCCCCGACCCTCGCCGGCCCGGGCAACCTCGTTTTCACCGGCGCCGATGATGATCCCGAAACCCTGCGCACGCTCTCGCGGCTCGGCTTTGCCGAGCCGGCCTCCGTGTCCGCACTGGTGCGAAGCTGGCATCACGGCCGACTGCGCGCCACCCGAAGCGAGCGGGCGCGCGAAATCCTGACCGAACTCGTACCCGAGCTGCTGCGAATATTTGGCGCCACCCCGCACCCCGATGCGGCATTGCGGCGTTTCGATCAGTTCCTGGCGCACCTTCCTGCCGGGGTGCAGCTTTTCTCGCTGTTTCACGCCAATCCCGGTCTTCTGGCGCTCGTGGCCGAGATCATGGCGGGGGCTCCACGACTGGCCGAGCACTTGGCGCAGCGTCCCGCTCTTCTCGACCCGGTGCTGACGCAAGGCTTCTTCGACCCGCCGCCGGGCCGCGCCGAGCTTGCCGGCGAGCTCGATCAGGTCATGACGGGCGTGCGGGATTTCGAAGAGACGCTCGATCGGCTGCGGCGCTGGGCTGGCGAAAGACGGTTTCAGGTCGGGGTTCAGCTGCTGCGCCGCGCCCTCGACGGCGCACAAGCCGGAGCGGCGCTCGCCGATATCGCGGAAACCGCGCTCGCCGCGCTGCTGCCGCAGGTGGAAGCCGAGTTCGCGCGCCGGCACGGCCGGGTGCCGGGGGGCAGTTTCGCGGTGATCGGCATGGGCCGCATCGGCAGCCGCGAGATGACCCTCGCCTCGGATCTGGATCTGATCCTGATCTATGACGCCCCGCCCGTCAGCGAGACTTCCGATGGCCCTCACCAGCTCCCGGTCACGGCTTATTTCGCGCGGCTGAGCCAGAGGCTGATCAGTGCGATAACGGCACCAACCGCGGAAGGCCGGCTCTATGACGTGGATATGCGGCTGCGGCCGTCGGGCGAAGCGGGCCCGATTGCCTCGCATTTCGCCGGGTTCGCGCGCTATCAGAGCGAATCCGCTTGGACCTGGGAGCATATGGCGCTGACCCGGGCGCGGCCGGTCGCCGGCGACCCCGGCCTGTGCCAACGGATTTCCGCGACCCTCGCTGCCGTCCTGCGCTCGCCCCGCGATCCCGAGGAACTCGTCATCGATGTTGCCGGTATGCGCCGCCGGGTTGCCGAGGAGAACCCGCGGCCCTCTCCCTGGGATCTCAGGAACCGCGGAGGCGGACTGATCGACCTCGAATTCATCCTCCAGTATTTGATGCTGAGGCACGCCGCCTCGTCGCCGCAGATATTGCGCCGCGGCACCGCGGAGGCGATCGCCGCGCTCGGAGAGGCGGGGCTGCTCCTCCCACAGGCGCAGCACGAGCTCGGCGAGGCGGCGGCGCTCTTCCGCAATGTCCAGGTGGTCCTCACGCTGCTCGGCCACGGATCGCCGTCGACCGCAGTTTTGGCCGAACCGGATGCCGCTCCGCTCATGGCCGGCGTGGGCGCGGTTGACTTCGCCCGGCTCGACGCAGATATCACCGCCGCCGCGGCACGCGTCAGCAGCTGGTACGATCGCTTGGTAGAGCAGCCGGCGCGGCGG
>DATMKU010000272.1:0-3088 GCA_035570935.1 Allostellaceae bacterium | reverse complement strand
GCGTCCGGCAACAGGTCGTCGAGCTCCGCCCCGTCGGCCAGCTGCTGCCTGAAGGCCGCCGTTCTGGCGCGCAACTCGTCGTCCGACAGCGCCGCCAATTGCGGCTCCAATTCGTTGATCGCGGCGACGATATGCCCGAGGCTCTTGACGTAGCGATCGTTGGCGGAGCCGAACAGCCGCCGGGCTAAGGCACCAAGCATGGCAGCCTCGGAAAACGGTTATGACAAGGGAAATGGATTCGCACGGCGACCAGGGACAGATAGGCCGGCGGGCTCGGAGTGTCAATTCGTCAGCGCCCGCGCCCTGGTCGTCAGCGCCCCCGCCCGGCGCCCGCGTCGCAATGCTGCGCGCTCGGCCGCTGCATCTGCGGCTTGTTCGCGCCCGCCCGATATGTCTTGATGGCCGGGTCGAGCCGCAGCGCTCCGCGGCTGTCCTGCCTGGGATCTCCCGATGCTGTCGCGCTCTCTGCTCGCGGTGCTGACCCTCACCTCCGCCGCTATTTTCGCCGCGCCCGCGGCATATGCGGCCGATCCGGCGAGCGTTCCGCCGGCAGCGGCCGCCGGCGCCGGCTTGCCGCCGGCCGACACGGTCGTCGCCCGCGTCAACGGCGATGAACTCACCCTTGCCGATATCGAGGCGGCGCAACAGAGCCTGCCGCAGGAGGCGCAGAAGATGCCTCTTGCGCAAATCTACCCGATGTTGCTCGACCGCATGGTCGATGGGATGCTGGTCGCCGAGGCCGGGCGCAAGGAGCATCTCGATCAGAGCCCGCAGGTGCAGCGCCGCTTCAAGCTCCTTCAGGACCGGCTGATCCAGCAGGCCTATATCGAGCAGCTGCTGAAGAGTACGGAAACCGACGCTCAGCTCAAAGCCGGCTATCAGAAGTACATTCAGGAAAAGCCGGCGCGCGAGGAGGTTCACGCCCGCCACATCCTCGTCAAGACCCAGGCCGAGGCGCAGTCGGTCATCGACCAGCTCAACAAGGGCGCCGATTTCGCCGCCCTCGCCAAGAAATATTCGACCGACCCGGCGGCGGCTTCGGGCGGCGACCTCGGTTATTTCAGCCGCGACGACATGGTCCCGGCATTCTCCGCGGCCGCTTTTGCGCTGCAGCCCGGGCAGTACACCAAAACCCCGGTCAAGACCGAGTTTGGCTGGCATGTGATCCTGGTCGTGGATCGCCGGACGAAACAGCCGCCGAGCTTTGAGGAGGCGCGCGAGCAGGTCAGCCATATGCTGGCGCGCGACCTGATCGAAGCCAAGGTGAAGGAGTTGCGCGGCGCGGCCAAGATCGAGACCTTTGGGCTCGACGGCAAGCCGCTCGCCACCGCCAAATAACCTCGCCCACCCAATCGCCGACCTGATCCCCCACCTGCCTGATCGCCCACCTGATCGAAGGAACATGATGAGCGCTGCGATATCGCCGCTCGCGCCCGCCGGTTTCCCGGCGCTGCCGCCGCTATCGGGGGTGCGGCTCGCCGCCTGCGCCGCCCAAATCCGCTACGCCGGGCGCGACGATCTGATGCTGGCCGAACTGGCGCCCGGCAGCACGGTCGCCGGCGTCTTGACCCGATCGCTGACCGCGGGCGCCCCGGTCTTGTGGTGCCGCGAGTGCCTGGCGGGCGGTGCGGTCCGCGCCATCGTCGTGAACTCGGGCAACGCCAACGTCTTTACCGGGCGGGCCGGCATGCAAGCGGTCGAGGCCACCGCCGCCGCCGCGGCGCGGCTCCTGGGCTGCGCCGAGCGCGAGGTGTTCGTCTCCTCGACCGGCGTCATCGGCGAGAAACTGCCGGCCGAAAAGCTCGTCGCGGCACTGCCGCGCGCGGTCGAGCGACTGTCGGCCGAGGCGTGGGAGCCGGCGGCGCGCGCGATCATGACCACCGACACCTTTCCCAAGGGTGCCGCCGCGACCGCCGAAATCGACGGCGTCGCGGTGCGTCTCAACGGCTTTGCCAAGGGCTCGGGCATGATCGCGCCCGACATGGCGACGATGCTCGCCTATGTCTTCACCGACGCGGCGCTCCCCCCCGAGGTCCTGCGGCCATTGCTCGCCGAGGCCGCCGACTATTCGTTCAATTCGATCACCGTCGACGGCGACACCTCGACGAGCGACACCCTCTTGCTGTGCGCGACCGGGCAGGCACCTCACCGGCCGGTGACGAGCGCCGCCGACCCGCGTCTCGCCGGCTTCCGCGCGGCCCTCGACCGCCTCACGGTCGACCTCGCCCAGCAGGTCGTGCGCGACGGCGAGGGCGCGCAGAAATTCGTCGCCATCGAGGTGAGCGGGGCGGAGAGTGCCGCGGCGGCGCGGCGAATCGGCCTCACGATCGGCAATTCGCCCCTGGTCAAGACGGCACTCGCCGCCGGCGACGCCAATTGGGGGCGGATCGTCATGGCCGTGGGCCGCGCCGGCGAAAAGGCCGATCGCGACCTCTTGTCGATCGCCGTCGGCGGCATCGCGATCGTCGCCCGCGGCGAGCCCGTCCCCGATTATGACGAGGCCCCGGTCGCCGCGCATATGAAGGGCCGCGAGATCGAGATCGCGGTCGATCTCGGCATCGGCCCCGGCCGCGCCACCGTGTGGACCTGCGATCTGACCCATGGCTATATCGACATCAACGGCAGCTACCGCAGCTGACCGCCGGCGCCCAAGCCGCCGCGGATTCCCTCCCTCGCTTGCCGGGGAGGGTTAGGGTGGGGGCTTTGCAACCACCACCGGCCGCGCGCCCGCCGCTCGTCCTCGTCGCGGCGGTGGTGCTGGTCGATCCCGACGGCCGCGTCCTCTTGGCCCAGCGCCCGGCGGGCAAGGCGATGGCCGGCCTGTGGGAATTCCCCGGCGGCAAACTCGATCCCGGCGAAACCCCCGAGGCCGCGCTGATCCGCGAATTGGCCGAGGAGCTCGGCATCGACGTCACGGCGAGCTGCCTCGCCCCCTTCGCCTTCGCCTCGCACGGCTATCCCGATTTTCACCTGCTGATGCCGCTTTACGTGTGCCGCAAATGGACCGGCATCCCGACCCCGCGCGAGGGTCAGCATCTGCGCTGGGTGCGCCCCGCCCGCCTTTCCGACTACCCGCTGCCGCCCGCCG
>DATMKU010000271.1:0-4815 GCA_035570935.1 Allostellaceae bacterium | reverse complement strand
GGCCCGGCCCGACACCTGCGAAGTAATCCATCGGATGCCGACGACCTATCTGAAGCGGCTCTATTTCGACACGATCGTCTACACCCGTCACCAGCTCGAATATCTCGTCGGGCAATACGGCGCCGACCATGTGCTGATGGGCACCGACTACCCGGCCGACATGGGCGAGGTCGACCCGATCGGCTTTGTCGAGAATGCGAAAGGGCTCGACGACGCCGAGCGCCGCGCCATCCTCGGCCGCAACGCCGCGCGCCTCCTGAACATCGAAATCCCCGCCGCCCCCGGCTGATCCGCCCCTGAGCGGACCTGCCCCGCCTTCCCGATCGGCCGCATTGTGTCACCCGTTGTCGACAAATGCAGAGGGGTAAGCCGCCCGCCTTAAACCTCCGCGTCGATGGTCACGAATGGGCGCTGGTGTCGCGCCAAGGATTGAGAACCGGGACACGGGCCTTGTTGAAGTCGCTCGTGTCGCGCGAGACGACCGTCAGGCCGTGATGCAGCGCGGTTGCGGCAATGATCAGATCGGGTTGCGAGTAAGTATGTCCGGCCTTGCGCCCATCCTCGACCAAGAGCCGCCACTTGAACATGATATCCTCAGTCACCGGCAGGGCGCGTTCTTCGAACATCGGCCGCACCTTGTGGGTCAGCCATTCGTTCAATTCCGCGCGATGCGTCGGTTCGGCAACGCGCTCGATGCCAAAGCGGATTTCGGCAAAGGTCACGATGCTGACAAACAAGAGGTCGAGAGGCTTGGAGGCGACGAAGCCGACAACATGAGGGTTAGGCTTTGGCCGCCGCAGTTCAGAAAGGATATTCGTGTCGAGCAGCCAGCCCGTCACAGTTTCACATCGCGCACGGGCAGCCGTTCGCGCCGGGATTCGATTTCGATGTCACGGTAGGGCGATGCTTGGAGGGCGGCAATCAGCGCCGCGCCGGTGCGATCGCCTTTGAGTCGGCGAAATTCTTCCACCGCCATGACGACGACCTCATCGCGCCCATGCACGGTGACAAGTTGCGGCCCGTCGCTGTGAACGCGCCGCACCAATTCGCTGAAACGCGCCTTGGCGTCTTGCAGCGGCCAGCGGCCCGGCGGGTTCTTTTTGGCTCTAGTCATTCTGACTAGAATGTCATCAGCCGGGGGAGTTTCAAGGAGCTTAGGAAAATCACCCGGATAGGGTTGCGAAGCGGGGCCCCGAAGAACTGCCCTCGCGAAGGCGGGGACGCACGGCATTCTTCCGGTTCCGCGCCCGTTCTTGCTCAGCCTCCTCCTCGCTCAACCCATGCCGCGCGTCAAAAGCGCAATTCGCGGTCGCCGAAGCGACCGGCCGGTCTATGTGCTAGACCCGCTTTCAGTTCATAAGTGAGAGGGAGGCACGTCTCGGGAAGAGGGATTGTCGGGCTGGCGGCGGTAGCTGCGCACTTTCGAAAAATAGGCGGGGAAATACCCGGCCGGGATGAAGCCCGGGCCCATCAGCCGGTCGAGGTCCTCGCGCAGATAGCTCGCGTAATAAGGCTCGTGAAACGCGGCGGGGAACGAATCGAGCATCGCATCGTAATCGGGCTCGTCGCCGGTCTGCAGCGAGTCGACGAGGATCACGGTCCCGCCGGGCCGCAATACGCGGCGGATTTCGCCGGCCGCGAGGCGGCGCACTCGCGGCGGCAATTCGTGCAACAGATAAATGCAGGTGACGACGTCGAATTCGCCGTCGGCGAACGGCATCGCTTCGGCCGTCCCTTCGACGAGGCGGGTGCGCGACCACGGCGCCAATGCCCGGCGCGCGACCGCGAGATAATGTGGCGACAGGTCGAGCCCGGTGACGGAGAGACGCGGCCAGTTCGCTTTGACCTCGGCCAGAAAGCTGCCGGTGCCGCAGGCAAGATCGAGCAACCGCACCTTGCCGCACCCGTTCGCCGGACACCCGGCGAGGGCCTCCCGCAACGGCACCAGCGCCTGGCGCCGCATCGCCGCGGCACCGCCGCCGAACAATACCTCGACCTGATGATCGTAGCGTTCGGCCGAGGCGTCACTCAGGTAGCCGTCGCTCTGAAAATGGAATTTCTGCAGGTAATACCGCGGGTAAGCGCCAGGCGGCGGATCATGCAGCAATCGCTCTTTGGGTTCGCCATGACGCCGCTCCTCGACTGCGGCGAGGTCGGCGAAAAAATCGACCGCGCGGCGCATTGCCGCCACCGGACTACCGGCCCCGTCGGCCGGCGGCGCGTAATAGCCGGCCTCGATGTTGCGCCAGTCCTGCGCGAGGAGTGCGCGCAGATCGCCAAGGATGCGGCGCCGGTCGGGCATCGGGCGCCCGCGCAATTCTTCGGGCAATGGCACCGGGCGGCTGAGCCGCGCGGCGAGCAGCTTCTGGCCAAAGTACCAGCCGACGCGGGCGGCCTGCGCGGTGTCGAAAGCGAGCTTCTCAAGAGCGGTCGGCATGGCACAGGAATTATCGCCGCGGTGGTGTTTGGCAAGAGGTGACGCACGCCGTGCGGCGCCGGGCAGGCATCGGCGATGGTCGGGATCCAGCCGGCGGCGAAGGCGATGTCGACCCGGCCGAGCGGCCCGAAATCGGCGCTGATCTTGGTGCCGTGACGGGTGAAGGCCATGCCGGTCCACGAACCGGTGGTGACGAAAATCCCGGCCTTGGCGCCGCCGCGGGTGCGCATCAGATTGGCGAAATCGACCAGCGCCGCCACCGGATCGCGCGCCACCCCGGCATTGCTGTCGGCAAACGGCTGGCTGTCCTCGGTGATCGTGATCCGCGTCGCGGCAAGATCGAGCATCGGCCAGTCCCTCACCGCGGCGCCGTGGACCAGCCCGCCATTCGCGTAGTTGTCGGCGAGCATCGACGGCCGGACGAGTGCGCGGGGATCGACAAAACGGGAATCGACGACCTCGATCGCCGGGTGCAAGGTCGCATCCCTGGTCACCTCGGAACGCTCGTAAGGCTGGGCGCGCGGCGGCAGGTCATGGCCGAGGCGAAACGCGATCTCGCCTTCGATGGCGATCAGCCGCAATTCGCCGGCGGCATAGGCGGCCGGGCTCGGCCGGATCATCCGGGCATAGATCGGCGCGCAGAAGGCTTCGGTCGTCGGCGAGGCGGCGCCGACTTTCCAGCCGCCGATCGCCTCGCCGAGCCGGCGCACGACCGCATCCTGGATCTGGTAGGCGTCCGCATCCGAGTGCGGCCGGCACTCCGCCGGCAACTCGGTGATCGGCTCGCTGCCCCGCGCGGCGCACAACAGCCGGGCGGCCGCCTCGGCTTGGTCTTCGCGCATCTGCCCCTCTCCCGGCTCGGGTCCGCTCAGCAGCCTTTCGGGAAATCCACCCCGACGGCTGCCGGATTTATGACTCGAACCGCGGCCGGAAGCAGCCGGCAAAATTGATCAATCCTTACGGGTTGTCCCGGTCAACGGGTCGAGGATCAGCGGGCTCGTGTTGGGCCGGTCGTCGAAGTCGAACATGTTGAGGATCGTCCCGGCGAATTGATCGAAAGAAAACGATCCGAGCGGCTGGCCCGGCGGCAACGTCGCGCCGTCGATGAAGCCAAGATTCCAGTTCGCCTCGATAAAGCGCAGGCTGGAGGTCTGATCGGTGACCGTGTGGTCGACAAAATCGGATTTCGCCCAAGGGGAGATCACGACGAAGGGCAGGCGCGGGCCATAGCCGCAGCGCCCGGCGCCCTGCGGTGCGCCGGCAGGAGTCGGGCCGCAGACGCCGGAGGTCGAAATGCCGCCGGGCGTCGCCGGAGCGGTCGATGCCGACAACGGCAGGGTCGGGATGAACGAGTCGTTGGCATTGGTTACGTTGTTGTCGCCGCCGATATTGGGGTTGCCGCCGTCGGTCGCAGCCAAATTCGCCGAATGATTGACGATCGGCCCGACGGCGTGGTCGTACCAGCCGTCCGAATCGTCGTAATTGACGATCACCGCGGTGTCGCGCCAAAACGGCGACTTTTGTAACGCATTGATCAGATTTACTACAAAGACCTGCTCCAGCAGCGGGTCGGAATTGCCGGGATGCGCATTCTGGTATTTCGGCGGTTTGATGTAGGAGACTGCCGCCAGATTACCGGCTTTCAAGGCGTTGAAAAAGTCGCTGACGTCATACTGGTGGTTCGCCTGGTCGCTCTTGCCGATCTCCCAAGGAGCATCCGGCGACGGGCGCAGATGGTGCGGGTTGCGGGTCGAGGGGTAGTATTGAAACGGCTCGTGGTGCGGCACGTAGTCGGCAGTCGGGGTGTGAATATTGGCGGGGCCGCCGTTTTCCGCGGTCGGGTTCGGCACGACCAGCACCGGATTCGACGCGCCCGGCGGGGTGTATTCGTGCTGGATGTGGGAAGCGCCGCAGATCGCTGGGCTCGTCGCCGTCGCGGCCACGGTCGGCTTGAAGCCGCCCTGGAACCAGCCCCAGGAGACGCCCTTGGCGTTCAGGAGATCACCGACGTTCCGGCCGGACGGAATTTCCAGTGTCCCTTGCCCGGTCTTGGTCCCGCCCGCATCGGCCCCGCAATCGTCGAGCGCCGGGTCGGAATCGCCGGTAATCGTCACCGGCGGGCTTGTCGAGGCGATCGTGCCGTTCGAAAAGGTCAGCGCGATGACGGCATTGCCGGTCTGGCCGGAGACGAGATTGACCGCGCCCACCGTCGATGGCCCAAACATGCTGCCGTGGGAGTTGTCGTCCATCGCGTAGCGCTGCGCGTAGTTCCACAACGCGGTGACGGTATTGCCGTCGAAATACGCCATCACCGTCGATCCGTCGATCCTGCAGCCGACGCCGATATTGCCGGTCGCCTGGACGAACTTGTCCATCAG
>DATMKU010000270.1:0-2554 GCA_035570935.1 Allostellaceae bacterium | reverse complement strand
ACCCGGTCGCCTTGTTTGATTTCGACGGTGCGGTTGTCGACGGCGGGGAGCATGCGCGCGGGGTCGCGGGTGACGATCACGTCGAGCACCGTCGGGCGGGTGCGCTCGGCAAGCCCGGCGGCGAGGGCGGCGGGGAGCTGGTCCGGGTCCTCGACGCGGATGCCGTTGCACCCCATCGCGCGGGCGATCGCGGCGTAATCCATCTCGACGAGGTCGGAGGATTGGTAGCGGCCGCGGAACATCGCGTGCTGCAACGCCTTGACGTAGCCCGAGGCGGCGTTGTTGACGACGACGATGGTGAGCCCGATCCCGGCGCGGCGGGCGGTTTCGAGCTCGCCCAAAGTCATGTTGAAGCCGCCGTCGCCGCCGATCGCAACGACCGGGGTCTGTGGCGCGGCGAGTGCGGCGCCGATCCCGCCCGGCAGCCCGTAGCCGATCGAGGCGAGGCCGCGGTCGGGGATGAAATGGCGGCCGGCGGTCTTGGTGTCGTAGAGGAGCCCGGTCCAGTGGCCAGCGAACCCGCCATCGGCGACGAGGATGCTGTCGGCCGGGAGCGCGCGGTTCAGCTCGCGGCAGAGCCGCGCCATGTGGATCGGGCGCTCGCCGGAATCGAGCCGGGCAGCGGCCTCCTCGCGCCACGCCATCATGCGCTTGGGGATTTCGGCGATGTAGCCGGCGCGGGCGGCGCGGGTTTGGCGCGCGTCGCCGGCGAGGGCTTGGGCGAGGTCCTCGAGCCCGGCGCGGGCGTCGCCCCACAAGGCTACGTCGGCCGGCAGGCAGCGGCCGATCTCCTCGGCGACGATCTCCAGATGGATCAGCGGGATTCGGCGCGACGGCAACGCGAAGCGCTTGGTGGCGATCTCGCCGAGCTTGCAGCCGACGACCAGGAGGCAGTCCGAGGCCTCGATCAATTCGTTCGCGATCCGCGAATAGCGGCCGAAGAGGCCGATCGACAGCGGATGCGTGCAGGGGATGCCGCCCTTGCCGCTCATCGTGTGCGCGACCGGGATCGACTGGACCTCGGCGAACGCCAGCAATGCGTCGTAGCCCTGCGATATGTGGATGCCGCCGCCGGAGAGGATCAGCGGGCGCCTGGCGCGGGCGAGCAACGCGGCGGCGCGGGCGATGTCGGCATGGTCGGGCCGGATGCGGCGGGCGGGAGCCTGCAAGGTCGTCGGGTCGATCGCGAAATCTTCCGCGCTGAACTCATGCTCGCCGTGGCAGACATCCTCGGGCACATCGAGCAGGACCGGCCCCGGCCGGCCTGAGGTCGCGACCGCGAAGGCGCGAGCCAAGAGTTCGGGAACGCGGGCGGTCTGTTCGACCCGGATCAATTCCTTGACCGCGGGGCGCAGGATTTCGACCTGCCGGCATTCCTGGGTCATGTTTTTCCAGGAATGGGTGCGGTTGGTGTCGCCGGCGAAGGCGACGACCGGGGTCCCGGCGTTCAACGCCTCGATCAGGCCGGTGACGAGGTTGGTGGCGCCGGGCCCGAGGGTGCCGTCGCACACCCCCGGCCGGTTGGTGACCCGCGCATAGGCTTCGGCGGCAAAGGCGCCGCAGCGCTCGTCGTTGATCAGGAAATGGCGCATGCCGAGCTGGGCGAGCGCGTCGTAGAACGGCAACAGCTGAAAGCCGCCCATGCCGAACATCGGGCCGACCTCGGCGAGGCGCAGCATCTCGGCCATCGCGCGGCCGCCGTTCATCCGGCCGGAGGGGCGGTTACTGGTGCGATTGGGTTCGCTCATAGGCGCTTCTCCCGGTTCTGCACGGCGTCGCGGACTTTGGCGACAAACGCGCGGGCGGTGACGCCCGGGGCGATGCCGAGGGCCGCGGCCGACGCGTTGACGCGGGTGAGGATACCATCCTCATAGGTCGAGCGCGCGTCGCCGATGCGGGCGCTTTCTGCGGCGACCGTGGCGGCGGCGATGCCGCGGGCGTCGAGGGCGGCGAGCCGGGTCGTGCCGGCCTCGTCGATGCCGATCCCGGCATCGTTGAAGAGGGCCGCGAGTGTGTCGTATTTGAGTGCCGTCTCGGGCTTGCCGCCCAACAATCCGCCATGCGACCCGGTGACGACGATCGCGCCGACATGCTCGGGCACCACCGCCGAGGCCGAGTCGAGCGCCCACACCGCGGGCGGCTCGGCGATCAGCAGAAACGTCGATTCGAGTGCCGGCGGCGGCTCCCGCCCGCCCGCGGATGCTTGCGCGAGCGCGGCGGCGGCGTCACGGCAGGCGATGCCCGCTCGGCCGCCGAGTGCCGCCGCCAAGCGGTTCGCATGGGTTATGACGCCCCGTGCAATCATGTCGGCGCCGTCGCCGATGCGCGCGGTCATATGCCCGACCGCGGCGGCCGGGATGCCGAGTTCGGCGAGGTAATCGAGCCCGGCGATCCCGGCTTGGTCGCGCCCGGCCCCGGCATCGTTGAAGATCGCCGCGGCCACCCCGAGCGTCGCCGCGACATAGGCGGCATAGACGCCGCCATGCGAGCCGTTGACGACGACCGCACCCTTGGCTTCGGGGCCGATGCGGGTGATGCTGTCGGCGGTGAGGAT